>DASZOX010000021.1:0-13079 GCA_035550535.1 Minisyncoccota bacterium | reverse complement strand
CGGCAGAAGCAGCGTTTTGAAGTGCGGTGCGCGTTACTTTGACCGGATCAATGATACCTTTTTTGATCATGTCGACGAGCACGATGTCTCCGTCAGTAGACTCATCGGCAGCGTCGTAGCCCATGTTCGCTTCTCCGTCTTGCACCGCCTTTACGACAAGCGCCGCATCTTCGTATCCGGCGTTGTAGGCAATCGCCCGCAAGGGTGCGGTGAGCGAATCAATAAGTGCCCTGTAGCCGATCATGAATTCGCGTTCACGTTTTGATTCGTGTGATTTTTTGTAGCGCGGAGACGAGCGAAGAGCGCTTGCGACATGGTGAGCGGCTTTGGCAAGCGCGACACCACCACCGGGGACGATCCCCTCTTCGATAGCCGCCTTGGTCGCATTGACCGCATCCTCGATTTTGAGTTTGAGGTATTTCATCTCCGTTTCGGTTGCCGCGCCTACCTTTATCACCGCGACCCCAGAGACGAGTTTGGCGATGCGCTTTTCGAGTTGCTCTCTGTCAAATTTGAAAGTCACCTCGCGCAACTGGGCTTTGAGGGTCGCCACACGGGAAGCGACCGCCTCTTTTTTACCCTTTCCATCAACAATGGTGGTCATGTCTTTGGTGGCGATCACTTTTCCCGCCTTGCCGAGGACATCGAGTTCGGCGCTCTCAAGCTGCATACCGCGCTCCGCACTTACCACCGTCGCCCCGAGGACAACCGCGACATCATCGAGAAGCTCTTTCTTGCGATCGCCAAATCCGGGCGCTTTGATAGCGAGAATATTGAAAATGCCGCGAAGCTTATTGAGGACAAAGGTCGCCATCGCTTCCCCTTCAACATCGTCAGCAATGATGACAAGCTCTTTTTTGCCGGTGGCTGCGAGTTTTTCCAAGAGCGGGAGAATATCTTTGACTGCAGCAATTTTTGCATCGGTCACCAACACCGGTACGTTGCTGTAGCTTGCCTCCATGCGTTCTTGATTGGTCACCATATAGTGCGAGACAAATCCTTTATCAAATGAAAGCCCCTCCACTATATCCGAAGTAACACCAAAGGTTTGTGATTCTTCGACAGTGACCACGCCGTCTTTGCCGACTTTCTCAATCGTATCGGCGATAATCGTGCCAATCTCCCCGCTCTCGGCAGAAATGGTGGCAACGTGCTGTATCTCCTGTTTGTTTTTGATCGGCTTTGCCATGGCACGAAGCGCGGTGACCACATCAGTGGTTGCCGCTTCGATACCGGCACGCACGACGATACCGTTGACCCCCATACCGGTGTGTTTTATCCCCTCGTTGAGGATTGACTGGGTGAGGATGGTGGCAGTGGTCGTGCCGTCACCGGCAACATCGTTGGTTTTTGAGGCAACCTCCTTGATAATCTCTGCGCCCATATTTTCAAACTTGTCTGCAAATGTAATTTCTTTTGCAATCGACACGCCGTCGTTGGTGATCATAGGGGCGCCGTAGCCTTTGTCGTAGACGACATTGTGACCACGCGGACCGATGGTAATCTTGACTGCATTAGCTACCGCGTTGACCCCTTGCATGAGCAGTGCCTGCGCGGCAGCGCCGTGTAAAATTTTTTTTGCCATACTGCTATTGGAATGAAAATTACCTAATAACTGCTAAGAGTTGCTCTTCGCGCAAGATGTAATACTGTACTCCACCAATGCTTATTTCATCAGGACCATATTTCGCGAACAACACTATTTCTCCGACCTTTACCTCAAGCGGAATGCGCCGGTGATCATCGCCCATTTTTCCCGGTCCCACCGCAACTACCTTACCGCGTTCGGGGCGATCTTTATGCACGGTATCGGGAATGATGATACCGGAGTGTGTTTTTTCTTCAATGATGGGAATCACCACTATTCTATCTGCAAGCGGCGATAGACGCGCCGCTGCCGATGACATACTCCGGATCGAAGATTTCTTTTTCATTGTTTTTTGTGTGATTGATTTTTTTGCCATACGTCAATTATCTTCAATAAAAGAATTGGTAATGCTGCGCCGTATGCGCTCCATGAGTATAATGACATGCCGTCGCTACTGTCAACGTGCACGCTGTTGCTCTCCTTATCCTGCTGTGCTATGATTATCGCGTTTCGTCCTTATGGCACACACTCTGCATCTCATCCAGATCATTTCCAGTGTTGTCCTCGTCGTACTCATCCTCCTCCAGAGGACAGAAGGCGATATGGGCAGCTCGTTTGGAAGTAGTTCCTCTTTCTTCCAGACCCGCCGAGGTGCTGAGCGTTTCTTGTTTTTCCTCACGATTGTTATGGCAATCATATTCGTCGGTACTAGTCTTGCGACTATCATTCTCTAAGAGAAAAATGTTCCCGACGAGTGACGAGGTTGCTGTAATGGCGTAGTCTTTATGACAACGTTTTTCTCATTTCTTAAAACGCACAAGGTTCCTCCTCGCGAGGCGCTGCAACGAGTGCTGCGTCGCCCTTTGACCTGGTATGGAGTGGTGCTTTATGGACTTGTAGGGAGCATCGCGGTGGTCACGTATCTCCTCGTCTTGCACATAAACAACCGCCTGCTCATTACCATCCCTGATGCTGGTGGAATACTTACCGAAGGAATGATCGGGGCGCCCCATCTCATCAACCCCATCACTGCCACCACCGAAACCGATCGGGATATAGTCGCGCTTGTGTATAGTGGGCTTATGAAAAAAAACAGTGATGGATCCCTCACCCCCGACCTTGCACAAACGTACAACATCTCTCCCGACGGTCGCACCTATACCTTCACCCTCAAACCCAATCTCAAATGGAGTGATGGGAAACCGCTCGAAAGCGCCGATGTCGCATTCACCGCTCAGAAACTTGCCGACAGTGCTCTCAGTGCACATCCGCTCTGGCAATCAGTAACGGTGAGCACCCCTGATCCGCATACCATTATCTTTACCCTTTCTGCGCCCAACCAAGATTTTCTGGAGGCAACTACCGTCGGAATTCTCCCCGCGCATCTCTGGCAAGGCGTTGCCGACAGCGATTTCGACACCGTCACAACAAATATGACCCCCGTCGGGAGCGGCCCCTATCGCGTGACCACCATTGCTTACCAGGACAGCGTCCCTGCATTTATGTATCTTAAACGCAATCCTCACTACGTGCTCGAGCACCCCTATATAGAGCGGTACACACTTGCCTTCTTTGCCAACCAAGAAGAACTTTTGGATGCACTCAAGGGCGGCGCGGTGACCATGACTTTCGCTGCTACTCCCTCCACTGCGACAGCATTTGCACACCCCGAAGTACACATCCAAAAGGTAGCAAGCACCAATGTGGTGGGGCTTTTTCACCGTCAAAGCGATACGACGATAAACGATGCGCTCCTTTCGGTTATCGGACAATCAATTGACAGAAGCGCCCTACTTGCTATAGTAGAGGACGGTTATGGCATCCTTCCGGATGAAACTACTCCTTCTCTTTCTGTTGCCGATAGTACAGCGACACTGCAATCGCTCGGATTTACCGAGAACAACGGCATACTCCAGAAAAAAGGTGTTCCAGTAACTTTTTCGATTGCAGTAGAAAATGATCCCGAACTATTACTTGCGGCATATACCTTCGCAGGACAACTCCAGAACCTCGGTATCGACGCAAGTATCAAAGCGTTTGACAAAGGGACATTCCAAGATGCACTCCAGACCAATGCTTATCCTTTTTTCATAGGAGACATCCACGGAAACGATATCCCTTCTGGCTATACAGTAGCCCTACAGTTCTATACCAAGGCATATCCATTCATTGCCACCCCCACACTCCATGCAACGATTCCTCCCGTACTCAAAGAGCCGTGGGATCGATACGCCGATGTGACATCATGGTACGTGCGCACCGATCGGGTATGGAAAATTTTTTCACACTCATTATAACCAAAGTTACCTTCACTCATGGAAACAACCACCCACCCAAAAAAACATTTCAAACCAAAACGTGCTTTCGCCGGTCGCCGACCGTTTGACCGCGGACGCAAACCTCCCCACCCCGCACCTACCGCGGCGGCGATAGAGCCGACGGAACGCAAGACCGCTCACATTCCTCCGCCAGAGCCAGGCGTCATCCGCATTATCCCGCTCGGCGGCGTCGAAGAGATTGGGAAAAACATGACCGCGATCGAGATCGGGGATGACATTATTGTCATTGACGCGGGGATGTATTTTTCCAACGAATCAACCCCCGGCATCGACTACGTCATTCCCAATACGCGCTATCTCGAAGAACGCAAGGAGAAAATTCGTGCACTCATTATCACCCACGGCCACCTCGATCACATTGGCGGCGTCCCCTTGGTGCTTTCACGTATCGGCAATCCACCGATCTATTCTCGCAACCTCACTATTCTTCTTGTCAAAAAGCGCCAAAGTGAATTTCCACACCTCCCCCCTCTCAATGCAGTCATCGTCGAAAAAGACGATGTGGTGACGCTCGGCGGTATCAAGATACGATTCTGGGGAGTGACTCATACCATTCCCGATTCGATGGGAATTATCGTGGAGACACCGTATGGCGAGATCGTCACCCCAGGCGACTACAAACTCGACCAAGTTGATGGCGTCGTAACAGAGAGCGAGGAAAAAGAGTACCAGCGGTTTGATAACGCCAATGTTCTTTTGTTGATGACGGACTCAACAAACATCGAAAACGAAGGATTCGCGCTTCCAGAGATCAAGGTGCACCAAGGCCTTGAAAACATTCTTCGCCGCATCACCGGCCGTACCATCATCGCTGCTTTTGCTTCCCACATCACCCGCATTATCAAAATCGTACAAATCGCTGAATCAATGGGAAAGAAAGTGGTAGTGGAGGGGCGTTCGATGAAAACCAACGTGGAAGTCGCAATCCAGGCAGGACTTTTGAAACCGAAGAAAGATACAATCATTCCCATTGATACTATCGAAGAGTACCCACCGAATCGCATTATTGTGCTCACCACTGGCGGGCAAGGAGAACAATTTTCGGCGCTCAACCGTGCAGCGAATAAAACCAACAAGAAATTCTCCATCAAACGGGGCGACACTATTATTCTTTCGGCATCCATCGTCCCCGGCAACGAACGACAGGTGCAAGCGATGAAGGATGGCCTTTCACGACAGGGGGTCAAAATTATCACCTACCGTACTCCGGGGGAAGATTTTGTGCATGCCACTGGTCACGGCAACAAAGAAGACATCAAATGGCTTCATCGAAAGACTCATCCAAAATTCTTCATTCCCATCCACGGTCATCACTACCACCTCGAACTCCACAAAGAACTTGCAATGGAGCTCGGTATGCCCGAAGATCACATAGTCGTCCCCGACAACGGTTCTATCATCGAGATCACCGATGGCGGCACCCGAATCGGTGTGCGCAAAGAAAAAGCGCCAGCGAGCCCCATGATGGTCGACGGATTTTCCGTCGGCGATGAACAAAACGTTGTCATTCGCGACCGACAGATGCTCGCTGAAGATGGCATGTTTGTGGTGATGGTGGTGATCGACGGGGCGACCGGACTGTTGCGCAAGAGTCCCGACATCATTTCGCGCGGCTTCGTTTACCTCAAAGAAAACCAAGAGCTCTTGAAGCAGACGCGCCTCTTGACCAAGCGCACCATCGAGAGTGCGGCAAAACGCTTCGATCAAAATAGTATTGACGCACTCAAAAACACCGTTGCTGAGACCGTCGGAAGATACCTCTTGCAAAAAACTGCAAAGCGCCCGCTTGTCATTCCTGTCATATTGGTTTTATAATCGATGTATACATGAAGCCGCTTCGTCCGATCTTCATCGCATCGTTTCTCTATTCGTTCCATCTCGCGCTCCTGATGTACCTCAATTCCACGGTACTCAATCTCAACGGGAACTCGCTTGAGACAACGCTTGCCTACACGCTCGGGTCTATGCTCGCGATCGCGCTGCTCGTGGCGAGTCCACGGCTGGTCAGACGATATGGCAACAGTCGCTTTTTGATGGGAGGACTCATCGCAACTATCATCGTGCTGTGGGCTATGGGTATACTCATCACGACCCACAGTTTTGTACTCCTGTTCATTGTCTATTTTTCACTCTACCTCATCGTATGGTACGGCTTTGACCTTCTCTTTGAACACTCCAGTCGCAGGCGATCTATCGGCAACATTCGCGGTCTCGTACTTACCCTCGACAACACTGGCGTCATGCTCGCCCCTGTGGTGGCAACTGCCATGTTGGGAATGGTCGGCTTTGCCGGTGTCTATTTTTTCGGTGCGCTCGCCGTCATTGCTTCGTACCTCACCATCCGAAATACTCCCCGCGTCGCTGCAGTGGACGCCTCAAGTCATGGGTCTATGCGGGAAGCATTCCGTGCACTCCTCGCTCACCGCAGCGCACGGCGCATTGTCGCACTTTATTTCATTCTCCAATTTTTCTATGCGTGGATGGTGGTGTACACCCCGCTCTATTTGCTCTCGCTTGGCTTTAGTTGGAAGACGATCGGCATCATGTTCAGCATCATGCTTTCGGCCTTTGTGCTCTTGCAGTACGGCGTGGGTATCCTCGCCGATCGACTGCACGCTGAACGCGCCATCATCATGGCGGGGTGCTGGATTGCCGCCGGTGCAACGCTTGCACTCGCGCTCCCTCTTCCTCCTGATGCGATCATCTTCACCGCTATTCTCTTTGCAACGCGTATCGGCGCAAGCATACTCGAAGTCGGATGCGAGAGCGCCTTTTTCAAACAGGTGAAGGAGAGTGACCTCGCGCTCATCGGGACGTTGCGCATGACGATGCCGATGGCGTATATCATCGCACCTTTATGTGGGGCACTTGTCCTGTATATAGGATCACCACGACTTTTGTTTGGTATCCTCGCAGGCATCTTGGCGCTCGGAGGGCTGTATGCACGACGGCTCACGGGATTTCATAAGAGCGCGCCCTTCGCACAATAACTCCTTCGTGCATAAGGGCTTTGAGTATGCGTTCAAGCTCTGGCACGCCGACCGAGAGCGTGCGCTGGAGCGCAGGCAGTGTTGACGGCCCCTCTAGAAGCACGCGAAGTATCTTGCCGCGGAGTTCTCGGCGAGACCCTTTGAACTGAGGCTGTTTTTTATAGTGCGCACTTTGGCGATGGACAACGCTGCCTCCTTTTTTGAGGAAGCTTCCATAGTCCATGAGCGCCCAGTACCATCGTCTCGGATGCCGCATATCCATGGTGCGCTGTATACGTGCAGCAAGCGCCTCATCAGTCACTCCTTTTTTGTTGGCAAAAAAGTGATGAAGATATACCGTGCGCACATTGGTCTCAATACACACTTCGGGTGCATTGTACGCAAAGATAGCGACAGCGGCGGCACTATAAGGGCCGATGCCGGGGAGTGTCTGGAGCAGTGCGCGCTCTCGGGGGAATGCACCTCGGTAGCGGTGCACCACGACTTTGGCACAGCGGTGGAGAAAAAGTGCCCGACGATTGTACCCCAAACCGCTCCACACTCCGAGCACTTCCTTGAGCGGCGCACGCGCAAGTGCTTTGACCGTGGGAAACTTTTTTAAAAAAGCATGATAATACGGGAGCACCCGATCGAGCTGCGTTTGCTGGAGCATAACCTCTGAGACAACGATTTTGTACGGATCGAGCGCATCAGACGGATCGGGCACAAGTGCGGGTGTTCGCCATGGCAGCGTATGACGACCATGCACCCGGTACCACCGATAGATCAATGTGCGGAATGCACTGTCGCTTGTGGAGCGCATGACGTGATAGTAACGTCTTTTTATCTCAAACGCAAAACCTCCTCGCCGAGAGGAGGATGCAAAGAGAGACACTACTTATTTCACCGGATTTTCTCCTCGAATGAGTCGGATCAAAATCATGATCACCGCCACAACGAGGAGAATGTGAATATACCATCCGATGGTATAGACACCAATTACCCCAAGAAGCCATAAGATCAATAGAATAATTGCGATCGTTATCAACATGCTATAACTCGTGATTATTGATTAGTAATACTTGAAAGTATAACGCGCGCTTGAAAGAAACAGCAACTACCGATATCCACTATTTCTTTTTAGGAGTCTTTTTTGTTGCTTTCTTTTGGGGTGCACGTGTCTTCTTCTTAGCGGGGGTACGAGGTGCTGCTTTCTTCTTGGGAACAAAAAGCTGCACGATTCCCTTCCACTGCCCTTTGAGCATCTGTGCAAAGGCGAGGATCTCTGCGGCGCTTTCCTTGTTGGTCTTTTGATAGCGGGCAGCTACCGTATCAATGATCTGGTGATAGAGCGGCTCGGTGATATCTTTGCTCTCCTCGAGCTTCTCCACGATATCTCCTTTCATCTTGATCATCCAACCTCGAAGCTGGGTGCGGTTCTTTTTACCTTGAGGGCCAAAGAAATAATATGAAGCAGCAGCAAGCGCTGCCATGCCGGCGCCGATAGCGGCGACGGTATTCTTGGATATGCTTGATTTTTTTTGGGTGTCTTTTTTCATACGGTGAGTGAACAACTCTATTCATTCGTTACTAATAACTAACGCCTTTCAGTATACTCCCTTATGAGCATCTACACTATTTCGAGCGAGACCTGCGTCCAAAGAGCATGCGATAGATAAGGGTCTTGCGCATATCAGTGAGCCATGCGTGTACATCGCTCCCGAGTGCATCGACACCACTTTCAAGCTTGGCAGAGATTTTCTGCACACGATGGAGTATACGCACCACCATAATCATAGCGATAATGCCGAGGATAAAAAGTATGACACAGCCAATACTGGCGATGAAGAAAAATATATCGGCATGCACGAGCGTATTCACAGAGTAAGTATAGCACGGGGCACTATCGAGACGAGGGAAACGTACAATTTTTGACAAAAGATATTTTTAGTTTATTATTTCAAAAAAACTCAATAAAACATGAATAGTAAAGTAACGAGTATTACAAAAGCGGGAAAAGAGTCTGTCGCTCAACTCCACACATACATCACTGAGACACTGCGGGAGACACTCGAAAGTGGACAATTCTCCCCCTTCGATCATTTCGCCGAATCAAATTATTTTAACGAACTGATTGGTATGATGACCTACAAAGTCGGTGAGAGACGGATGTTGGCTCATTATAGAAACAACAAACCATCCCACTTTTCATTCAATGCTGAATTCCCGACCTCCAAAGAAACTCAAGATTTCTATTCCCAAAGAGAGAAAATAACTGATTGGGCGAAGAGAACACTCGGGGTCTCCCTAGAGATGAGCATCTCTGGAAGGATAATTATCTTTAAAGTATAGCATCACCCACTCGTCCCCAGCCACTGGCACGGGGACTTTTTTATTCACCTTTTATGAGAAGATAGACAAAAAGCGAGAGAGCGGACACTCCGTAGCAGACAATGCCAAACGTATCTTCCCTCGGCCACGAGAGAAAGTGGGTGAGCGGCATGGCAAGCGTCCATGGATGCACCACTGCGTTCCCCGCGATATACAACCATCCCGCACCTCCGTAGAGCGCTGTAGTAAGTGTCAGTGCTTTCAGAAATCTCATTGCTGTGCAATCAAGGTCTTAAAGGTGGTGTAGGCGGGCTTGAGACTGCCATCATAGCGAATGAGGCCAAAGAAGTTTTCAGGAGTACTCGTGTTGCTGCCATTGTCTTTGAGACTATACCAGAAAAACGGTCCCATCCAGGTTTTGTTTGCATTGTATGCAGCAACCGCGAGCTGCAGCATGGTATTTTGTGCATCTTCGGTCATGTAGTCCGAATCATACGTGAAGCTAAGCTGGTCAACAATACGTGCAGTACCGGGTCCTCCGGTCGGAGCACCGTACTCTGTCACCCATATTTTCTTTGCAGTGTCACCGTTTGATTCCATGATTTGTCGTACTTGATACATCTGCTGCCAACTATTCCACGACGCAACATAATTGACAGAGACAGGGTACGAATAGGGGTGGAGCGCAAGCGCATCAAAGGAACTCCGGGTTCCCGCACTATAGAGACCATTCACAAAAGTTACCGGAGAAATGCTTCCGCCACTATCTGCTGCTGCCGCAAGCCCTCCTGAGAGAACTGTGCTCTGCGGTTCAACACTTTTTATGGCAGTGTAGGCTTGCTTGAGCAAGGTGCTGTATTGTTGTACATTGGCGCTCGGATACCAGAAGCCGGGAATGTTTTCTTCGTTCCATATTTCCCATGTAGAGATACTGTCCTTGTATCTGGTTACGACTGTCTTTGCAAAAGCTGCAAATGCCGCCGGATCAGTAGGGGGACAATATTTGCCGGTGGGACACGAGCTGCTCTCTGCCCATGTGGGCGCATAGGTGATGATACCGAGCGCCTGGATCCCGTATGTTTTTGCGGTATTCACGACACGATCAGTCCCTGTCCAATCATAGGTGGATGCGTCTTTTGATTGAATAGCAGACCAATCGATGTCAAAGCGTACCCACGCTACACCGAGATCTTTGAGGTTCGCAAAGTAGGTATTCAAATCGGTCTGGCTTGTGTAGCGCAGCCCGCCACCCGCTGCGATACCATAATTTGTATTGCTGATACTGACAGTTGGTGTTGTCGTTGAAGGAGTGGTCGCGGTGGGAGTCGTAGTAGTAGTGCTCGCTGATGGAGGAGTCGTCGTGGGTGTACTTGTCGGAGTGGAAGAAGGGGCTGATGTTGTCGTTGATGGCGGCGTCGAAGTCGTTGAGGTAGTATTCGAAGAAGTGCTCGCTGATGGAGGAGTCGTCGACGTTGTGTTTGTACTCGACGGAGCAGCTGGGGTTGACGGGGCAGAGTTATCTGATGATTGTCTTGAGTTATTTTGATTATTCCATCTATCGCGGAAGGAACGATACCTGTTTGCGGTGGCGAGTTGGTCCTCAGGGTTTTCAGAATCTACCACCTGACTCAAGTCCTCACCGATGTGCGGACCGTGAAAAGGCACTGTGCTCAAATAATTTGATTGTTTTTTAAGCAAAAAGAGCGTGGTCGCTCCGATCCCTACCAAAAGGACCGCAAAACCGATCGCGTATTTATAATTATGGCTATTCTTTTTTTGGGTTTTAGCATCCATTTCCATAGAGGGCATTATACCATACCCGCCATTAGTCAAGCTTGCGAGAAGAAAATCAGTGATGAGAGGTAGTTTTAAGCCACCATCGATGGAAAAATCCGCGCGCATAGCGATGGTCAAGGAAAATAATTTTCTTGATGCACCGTTCAACAAGTGATCGATAGCGATTCGGCTTTTTCTTGAGCCCTTCCAAAATTGCTTTTTGCAACTGAGGATTGAGGTTCTTTTCTCGAAGAATATCGAGATTATAGGCGTCGATAGCGTAATAATAGGTAGCTCCACTATCAACAACTTCCTGCACGCTGCCGGCAATAACTCTGGTTACCTGTTTGAGGTCAAAGGTGTGGGGAAATGTTTTTGCATCATCCAACTTGCCTGCAGCATAGAGACCAATCATCGTTCTGACACATTTTTCGCAGGCACCACAATTGTATTGCCCTTTGTTGTTTTTGTAACACACGCGCACATAATCGAGTACTATCGGAAAACGCGCTATGAAATCTGTCTTTTGAAAGCGTGAGCGATCCGCTCCATCATGCACAAAAGAAGTAGTTTCGGTGCTCCAATAACCATCGATTGCCGGATGTGACCCCCAGGGGATATTATCGCTTTCCTCAAATGAGGCGGGAATGTAGAGTTTCTTGATACCTTTGCGCAGACAAAGCCCCACCGCAGCGAGTGTGCCACCGTGCGTATAGTCAGGAGAGAGCATGGGTTCAAGAAGCGCTTGAAGATTGGTCTCAACTTCTATGACTGCAATGCTACCCTGCGCCGCTATCTGGTGCACGTTATTTTGAGTTGCGCTCCAAAGTGCCTCATTACCAAGTACGATATCATTGCCATTTATCAGTATGAAGTGGTCGATAGGATCAACGGCGTCATCTTTGTGATTGAGGTACGTATAAAATGAATCAACCCCACCAGAGAAAAACGTGGCGACGTGCGCTGGAGAAAAATCATCTTTCACGAGCGTGTGGCCTTGTATGTGAATGGGGTGCAATCCGATACGCCAAGAGAGCATTGTTTCCATAATGCGCTCGATGCCGCGATACAATGTTTCCGATAGCTGGCCTTCAACAAAGATGTCTTCTTTGAAGTGCATGGCGGCGACGAGGAGTCCTGCGACAAAAGGGCTCGCATCGACGGCGAGATAGGGTTCGTATTTTTTGTCGAATTGGAAATAAATCGTATCGGTGCCGACTGGCCTTATTTTACAATCGGCAAAAATCGTGATATTATTTCCCTCTCGTACCGCTCTGATGTTCGCAATCTTCATAATTATATCATTTTTAACATATACTGCTGTTTTTAGCAATGCACCAAAGGATAAAAAACCTATATAAAGAAAGCCTATTTCGCAACTCTTTCTTTTTGATGATGAGCACGAGCGCTCAAGCCGTCATCGGCTTTTTGTTTTGGTTTATATGCGCCCGCCTCTTCAATCCCAGCGATGTGGGATTCGCAACATCACTCATATCAGCCGCCAGCCTCACGTCTGTGTTTAGCATGTTGGGATTCAACAATGTCATTGTCCGATTTCTCCCCAACTCAAACAAAAAAGACCAGCAACTATCAACCGCTTTTATCTTAACCGCTCTTGCGAGCTTTGTTGCTGCGGGAATATTTTTGCTGGGATCATTTACCACCCACAGCAAAATCGTCCATACCGATCATCAACTTTTTTTGATTATTATTTTTACCCTCTACGTGCTCGCAATAACTGTCAATTCCATTGCCGAAAGCGCCTTTATCGCCTATCGCAGCACTGCGTATATTCTCACCAAGAATATTTTTTTCAGCGTCCTGAAAGTGCTGGCGCTCTTCCTTGTCGCTGCGCTGGGAGCGCTCGGCATCGTCGGTGTTACCATGGCCGCGCTCTTTTTTACGCTTGCGCTGAGCTACTATTGGTTGACAAAAAAGTTCAACTACCGCCCCGTGCTGGGTATCGATCGCACCACCATTGCCGAAACAAAACATTTTGCTATCGGCAACTATTTCGGAACACTCTTTGGTGTATTGCCGTCAACAACACTTACCTTGATCATTTTTTCACGCCTC
>DASZOX010000020.1:0-13302 GCA_035550535.1 Minisyncoccota bacterium | reverse complement strand
GACGGTGCAGTTGGTATCTCCTGGAGCACAAGAAGGATCAAGGGTTTGTCCTGGAGTATAGGGGGAAGTGGGAGGAGTGGCATAGACGACGGTGAGAGAAAAGGCACCAAGGAAGGCGAGGGTGAGGAGAGTGCGTTTGTGCCTTTTACCAATAAATGTAAGCCGCATTTGTATTCTCAGTGTACTACAAAGTAGTGCATATCAAAAACTGGTTTTGCACAAATCTCGGCACTTAGAGTTGATTGGTTTTACACTTTATTACATACAAGCATCACAGGAAACATTTTTTTCTGATCAGTCCACCCTTTCTCTCACGAGTTGCTATATCGCACAACCGTTTTTCGATTGACTCTTTCGATACGGAAGGTTTTTTCATAGACCGCATTTTTCTCTCCACAAGTAGTTGACACATTTAAAATTGATGATAAATTGAAGAAAAAATGTGTTATGAAAAAAGAAAAAGAATATATTTCAAAAACTCCCGATTGTTACTACTTTTACGAAACTAGGCGATCAAAAATACTGTCTTCTATTGGGGGCTATCTCCTCCTCCCGAGTTCGATACTGTTTACGGTGGGATTAGGACTCCTTAATGTATGGGCACTTATTTTAGGCACAGCTCTCTTAACTCTTTGTATTGTTTTTTTAGCAGGTAATCAACCATCTCATATTAAAAATATTCCGCTCGATGTTTGTGCTAGACACAGGGCAATTGAAGAGGTTAAAATGAAAAAAAGGATAAGAAAAATTTTTTCTTTTTTAAAATTTAAAAATTGAAACCAATCAAAAGCAATGAAGTGCGTCCTGATTTGGGATGCACTTTTTTTAATATTTTTCTCTTTTCAACACGCCAAATCGCTCGGCCATGGCACAGTATTCGCACTCGTCGTCTTCTCCATATTTCTTTTTGCAACACGGGCGCTGCATCCATTCGCCTGTTTCGATGAGCCGCTTGTAGTCTTTGATGTCGTTTCGCAGTCGCTCGACATCTTCCGTTTCTACTTTATGTGAGATGGTCGCATTCTTCTGATTCGGCGCTTCAACGAACACCAGTCGCGTATCTTCCACCGACACTGCGTCTTTCGTACTTCCTTCGATCAGATATACATACATCGCGAGTTGCCTGAGCAAACTCGACATTCTTCCCTCTTCGTCTGTCTTTTCGATTTCGGTTTTTGTTTTTGGCGAACCGGTTTTCCAATCAGTCACCCGCACATTTCCGGATGAGAGCTCTTCAACAAGATCAATTTTGCCGTAGAGCGTAAGGCTGGAAAAAGAAGGATCGTGATAGAATACCGATCGCTCGATTTCGTAGGTGGTTTTCAAAAGGTCACTGTAGCGCGCGAGCCAGTTGTTCATGATGGCCGATGCTTCTTTCGTGAGCCTCCGTCCAAGGTGTTCTTGATAGCGCGCTTCGCTCTGCGCACACTGTGCAATATATGCTTTCAGTTTATCTTCGCTTGTTTCCTTTTTTTTCAATACACACTCAATCGCTTTGTGCACGACATTTCCGAGATGCAGTGACTCGGTGAGCGGTTCGGGAAGCTGCAACAAATTTCTGAAATACCATTTCCACGGACACTCAAAGAAGTTATTGAGTAGCGTCACCGACACATTGCGAGACGTGTACTCCTCCGCGACCGCTTCTTTTAAGAATTGCACACTGTCTTCATCCGGCGCGCGTGAGCGCGCAACATACTGCTGCGGATCGTTTAAGAAAATTTGCTCCGTCGTATCGAGCGGCTGGCGCTCAAATAAGCCTTCTGGAAGTGCTGCAATAATACCAGCAAGCTGCTGGTCCGCACCCGTGTGGGAAAAATGTGCGAACGAAATCGTACAAAACCTGCGTGCGCGAGTGATCGCGACATAGAGCTGACGTTTCGCGACTGCTTCATCGTGCTCTTCTATGCGCTCAAGAATTGATTCCGGAAGCGCAAACGCCTGCCTTCGCGTTCCCATCAATGATCGTTCATCCATATGCGCAATCCAGACAACATCAAACTCCAATCCTTTGGAACCATGGAAGGTGAGCACTTTGACACCGCGGTGCGCCGCAAACACCGCGAGCGGAATATCTTCATCATACTCGCGCAAGCGATCCACAAACTGCAAGAAATTCCCAAGCGTCACTTTCTTTCCCCGCTCAACAAATGACGATACGAGATTGAGAAACGTTCGGATGATTTCGACGCGACGGCGGATCGTTTCGTCATCGGGTGCAGAGTGGAGCAACAGATCGTTTCCGATAATTTGAATGAGCCCGTACACATCGTTTGTTTGTGCGTCGTTCATCCACGTTTCTAGTTTTGTGCCCCAATTTTTTATTTCCTGTATGCTTGATTCGGCAAGCGTCGCCAGTGAGAGAGTTCGCGTATCGCTTTCGTGCAAAAACGTATGCGCATTCATAGGGGAAATTCCTGAAAGCGGATCAAGTATGCTTCGAGTAAGCGAAATTGCATCGAAGGGATCGTTGAGTAGACGAAGTACCAACAAGAGTATATCAGTTTCCGGAAGGTCAAAGAGGCGGAGCGTGTTTTCCGCCGCAACTGCAATGCCCATGCTCCGCAAAATCTGCGTCGCCGCTTTCACCTGCCTATTTTTCGGCATCAAAATGGCACAGTTGTCCGCACTGATGCCTTCTTTGATCTTTTCTTTGATGGCGAGGCCCGCCGCGATGATCTCTTCTCGCGGATATTCCGCTTCAACGAGCGCAATGGGGTGTTTCTCTGCAGTATTTCCCTCAAGCTTCCCTTCTGCAAGTTCACTCTGGAGCAGTACATCAGCCGCATCAAGAATGACCTGCGTTGAGCGATAGTTGGAATGGAGTGTGATGAGTGTCGCTTTGCCGAACAGGTGTTTGAACTGTTCAAAGTAAGCGAGCGATGCGCCGCCAAATCCGTAGATAAGCTGCCGATCATCACCAACAACGAACATATTGGGTTGGTCGCTGTTCTTCCAGACTGTTTCCAAAAATTCGTTTTGCACGCCGGTTGAATCTTGGTGTTCGTCGATCAAAATGTACTGGTACTGTTCTCTGATATCCGCACGCACGTCGTCATTACCTCTGACGAGCGCGACCATAAGCGTGAGCACATCGTCGTAGTCGATGACAGTGCGCTGTGCTTTGACGGATTCGTAGAGCGCATAGAAGTCAGCGATTTCAAGGCTACGCTCGAGCCCTTCGATCTTTTTTTCAATTTCTTTTTTGAGAGCGCCTTTTGATTCGCCGCGTGTGGAAATATTCTCAGGATCGTTGTTAAGCGATTCAATGGCATCCGCTACGCTTTTTCGAAAGGCGTCGGGAGAAATGTTTTCGCGCTTCAGAAGCGAGATGAGCGACTTGAGATCGCGAAAATACATCGTCGGATTTGCTCGCGGGCGAAGCCGCTCCCAATCGCGCGAAGTAAATAATTCATCAAGAAATGCAACGCTCATCGCATCATCAAGCAGCGCCGGTACACTCGGGAGCCCGAGCGACATGTAATATTTTTCCAACAGCTGCATACCAAAGCTATGGAAGGTCGCAACGCGCACCTTCGTCGCTTCCGCGCCGATAAACGTCAGTAGCCGCTCACGCATTGCTTTAACGCCGGCGTTCGTAAATGTCAGGCACAAAATGCTGTCTGCCGTCGTATCAGTTTTGGTGAGAATATGCGCGATCCGAAGCGACAGCACCTGCGTCTTCCCCGTCCCCGGTCCCGCAACAACCATCACCGGCCCCTCGATCGTATCTACGGCTCGCTTCTGCTCGGGATTGAGACTGTTATACGCTTCCCTAAAGGCATCCATGCAGCGATTGTACCATGGTACCAGAGTAAGCTACGTGGCTTGCCGTGTCTGCTATACTGCGCTGATGCAGCGAAATATCTCCCTGTTTGCAACTCTTTTTGGAATAACTATTCTTTTTATTTGTCTCTTTACAACATATATTTTTGTTCACAGTTTCGGGATTACCGACACAGAAGCAACGCGGCTGTATATCTTGTCACTATCTGTTACGGCAATCTTTATCACTGCGTTTGCCACCAGTCGCCACAGCGTCGCAAAAGGCCGCAATACCTTCTATATTTTTGCGATGACGATCGGTGGATACGGCATGTATTTGTTTATCGTCAGTCTTCCGCTTGCACTTCTCCTTATCGGATATTCAGTTGCCGGAACCGTACTGCCGATGTGGATTCCGACACTGTGTTTCGCTGTAGCGCTTCTTCTGGGAGTTATCGGCCATATTCAGTCCTCCATCATTAGCGTCAAAAAATACGTCGTTGGAATCCCGAACCTGGCCGAATGGTGGCACGGCAAACGCGTGGTACTTGTCACTGATACCCACTTCGGGCTCGTACGAAAAGAACGCTTTGCACAAACCATCATTCAAAAAATTAAAAACCTTTCGCCCGATGTCGTCTTCCACGGCGGCGATTTCTATGACGGACCTGATATCAACATGAGCAAACTCACGGCACTATGGAAGGAACTTGCAGAGAGTATTCCTATTTTTTATGCCCCTGGCAATCATGAAATGTACGGCAACTACGCTGCGTTTATTGCTTCGCTCAAAGCAGCACGCATCACCGTGCTCGAAGATACAAAGACCATGCACGAAGGTCTGTGCATCGCTGGCATCACCTATCGAGGCAAAAAACATGCTGCGCAAGCACGCCGAGCAATCACCGCGCTTGCTCTCGATCCAACGACTCCAAGCATCCTCATCAATCACCCACCGACCTTTTACGAGGCGGCACACGCAGCAGGCGTTTCGCTCATGCTCTCCGGCCACACCCATAATGGACAGTTTTGGCCAGTGAATTACATTGTGCGCCTTATTTACGGGAAATACACGTACGGCACATCTTCGTACAAAGACATGACAACCATCACCGCTCGCGGTGTCGGCACCGCGGGACCTCCCATGCGCCTTTTCAATCCGCCCGAGCTCGTCGTCATCACATTCAAAAATCGGGAATAAAAAAGAGCAAGTTCATTACCTGCTCTTTAGATAAATTAGTTACTTAGGATCAGTCCAAGTGATGTAGGGACTTCTGTAGACAACACACTTGATTTTGCCGTTTCGTTGTCGCTTGACTTGTCTCCATACAATGGGTTTGCTGTTTGTAAACTCACAACAATTCGCTGTAACATTTCGAATTGATTCACTACGGAAGCTTTCGATGGCATTCTGCGCCGCAGAATTGATTCTTTCCATCTGCTTTTGCATGTACTCATTGAGACATTGCAAATTTTTTGCGGCACCAGCTACCGTTGCTGAATCTGCAATTCGATTTTTTTCTTCAGCAACAAATGCTTCCATTTTTTTGGAAAAATCGGTCACAATTTGTGTAATTGAATCGCTGACAGCTTTGTTTGATTGCGCTTTCGTTACAGAGTCCCGTGAAGATGTATTTTCCTCGGAACCACTGGCCTTATCTGATACGACAGTGCTCGTTGAATGTTGATTTGAGGATTTTCGAAAAGTTGTAATTTTTGTTTTTTCCTTCACTGGCATTATCACAAAAACGAAAATGCACAGCCCCACAATCCATACAAACTGGACTGCTTGGTTAAACCGAAACTGTGGCAACTTGAACCAAAATAAAATCACCAGCAGTGTGAAAGAAGCAAGTGCAGCTAACATCACACTATGCTCTCTCAGGCTTTGTGTAAATTCGAGTTTTCGGACTCTGTTACCGCCCCAACCAAAATAGTGCATTCCGATATAAATAACGATTGCTATCAGTGCAAGAATGATCATTATAGGAAGAATCTTCCCAAGAAGGCTCCAAAATGCCTTGAATAGCTTACCTATTTTCATAACTGTAAATTTTAATGTTTGAGGCTATTCTATCACGTTACGTTAAATTGTCAACATTCTTATAGAGAATCATTATTCTGAAATCAGAAAGAGTTTTTATAAAAGATTCAGTCTCTGAAGCTCTGAGCACCGGTTGCGGATATTTTCTCGCTTTTGTTGAAACACAGAGTTTTCGTCACGGTTGGTGTAAATAAGCCCTTCGTTTTGATAGATGTTCCCTTTTGAAGTGAGGGGGTAAGCACTGTAGTGCTGAGCGTTGCGACCAACGATCTGTTTTCTTATGGTACTATACCCTTACATGATCGCCATTAAACGTGCGTATGACAAACCTACAGCTTCCGACGGTCGGCGAATATTGGTGGATCGCCTTTGGCCACGCGGGGTGTCAAAAGCCAACCTCAAGCTCGATGGCTGGGAAAAAGAGATCGCTCCGTCGACAACGCTCCGAAAGTGGTTCAACCATGATCCGTCAAAGTGGGCGGAGTTCCGGAAACGATATCTGGCGGAACTCAAACCGAAGAAAAAAGAGCTCCGTGACATCAAACACAGTGCGAGGAACCTAACGCTTGTGTATGGAGCAAAGGATACAGAGCATAACCATGCACTCGTACTCAAACAGGTACTCGAAAAAATCCGCTGAAAAAATAGAAACGCCGGACAAGACTATTAACTAACCGATAAACCCAACTCTCATGTTACAAGCTCCGATTGGTACCTTTTACTCTCTCAAATCGGCGCGTCTCGAGCGTGTTAACCGAGGTGGTCTAAAACTCTCCGCATATATTCTTTTGCTTCCTTTTCTTCCATGAACAATACCTTTGAAAAACCAGGACCGATTTGCGCATCAAATGTTTCTTTCATGTCAGCAGAGAGAAAGTTCTCCCCTTGAAAATACGAAGCGTAAAAAGCCTGCTTGATGGTTTCCGGATCGTTTTCAGTATAGTCACCAATAATAAGACATAATAAGTTAAAGAAACTAATATTTACTCGGTATGCTTTTTGATCCAAAACACGATTTTTTTCTTCCTCAGAATATCTATCCTCATTTGAAAGGTATTCCGCCACCACTTCTTTGCTAAATTCTTCTGTTATCGCTTCATTCAAAAAAGTCATGAATGTTTCACTTTTCACTTTCGCTAGAATAGCATCGTTTATCTCTTCCTTTTCCGCACGAGCTTTCACTATTTCGATTCCTGAAAATTGATCAAATGAAAAGTTTTTATCATCTTCTTGTATTTCATGGCGTGTGTAAGAAACAGCATGAGTTTCTTCATGAGTAACCGTTGCTAAAATAAGTAGCTCGAATTCAGTCAATCTTTCTTCGATCTCAGCTCTCCCTATCTCCTCTATGAAACGAGAATTTATTTCAATATTTTTTGAATAATTATTGTGGGTGCCCCCATTTCCTGTCTTTTTCGCAGTAGCAGCAATCCTCTCCCTTGGAACAAAGTTTTCAAGATTCTTTTCACTTCTATATTTTTTTAATTTATGCACAAAAACTTCTTTTAATTTTTCGAAGTTTATTTCGTTAATATACTGCTCGACTACGATTAAAGAATATTCTATTCTCTCTCGTGGTTGCTCTGGTTCCAATAGTTCTTTTTGAACAGAACTCCCTCTAGGGATATTTATTTCAAAGTTTTCCATATATAAATTATATCAGTCTTAGTGTCGAAAGAGGTATGTCTTTAAATTATCGAACAAGGACTTTCTAACACTCAATTTTCAAAATCACTGGCGGAGGAGGCGAGATTCGAACTCGCGGTACCGTTTCCAGTACACAGTCTTTCCAGGACTGCCCATTCGACCGCTCTGGCACTCCTCCATAATACACGGCATAAATTTATAATAGAAATGTCGCACTGATTCTACAGCAGAAACGCACAATCTACCAATCCTCTCCCCCACCGCCATCGAGGAGTTGCCAGAGGTGGAGGGAGAGATACGTGCGCTCTCCTGCGTGCGGTCGGGCGAGCGCAACCATTTTTTCATGATGAGGCAGTGTTCGCAGTTTGAATGCTTTTTGAAACCCTTTGCGAATCGCAAGGTCGCCAGTCGGGAGCACGTCAGGACGGTTAAGGGTAAAAATGAGAAACATGTGTGCTGTCCATGGACCGATGCCTTTGACTTGCACCAAATGTTCGATAATTTCTTCATCGGTCATTTTTGAAAACTGTTTTTGACCGACTGTTCCATCAAGAAACTTTGCTGCAAGGTCTTTGAGGTACACGATTTTAGTTCGTGAAAGTCCAGCACCGCGCAACTTTTCATTGCTCATGTTCAAAACATCCTGTGGCTTTGGAAATCGCTTTCCGAACAGCATCTTGAATTTTGTAAAAATCGCTGCGGCCGCCTTGCCCGAGAGTTGTTGAAAAATGATCGAGCGGATAAGCGACTTGAAATAATTTTTCCCAGACTCAAGTGGACGCAGTTTTGTTCTATCGATGTTCAGTTTCTGAATTTTTACCATTTACTTTAATGCTTCTTCAAGAGTGGTTTTTGCATTCCATGCAAACATATATGCCCCTTTTTGATCGTATTTATTTAAAAAATCAATGAATGCTTGTGCGATTTTTATTTTCTTTTCAAGCTTCTGTTGTAGCCAATCACGTTGTTCCTGTTTTAGTTGTTCTTCATAATGCTCTTTTATAGTTTCAATCATAAATTTGCTTTTTTCACGATAGATACTAAACAAATTATGGTATTTATCAAAAATTTCTTCAGAATCTAGAGCTGCAATTTTTGCGAGTTCATAAAAATCTTCAGCTTTAATATTTCCTCCTCTAAGCAAAGATTCTACTTCATAAATTTTCTTTTCTTTAAAAATTTCCTTTGGAATTTCTACAGCTATTTTTTGTTGTTCTGGTTTAAATTCTTCCATATAAGTATTATACAGACATTTCTTCTAATGCTTTGATGCGATCTTCGATCGGCGGATGGGTCATGAAAAGTTTCTGGATGCCGGAGAAGGCTTTGGGGCCAAACGGGTTTGAGATGTACATGTGCGCAGTCGCGTTGTTCGCAGTCTGCATGGGGCGACTATAGGCTGCAATCTTGCGCAGTGCACTCGCAAGGCCTTCGGGATAGCGTGTGAGCAGCGCCCCCGACGCATCGGCGAGTGATTCGCGTCGGCGCGAGACAGCGAGCTGGATAAGCGTTGCAATGATTGGGGAAAGGATCACGAAGATAATACCAATGAGCGCGACGAGTCCATTCCCTCCCTCACGATCACCGCCGCGCCCACCTCCGAGCCAAAAGCCGCGCGTAAAGACGTTGGCAATGATGGCAATAAACCCGACCAGCACGGCGATCACGCTCGAGAGTAAGATATCGCGATTGCCGACATGGGAGAGTTCATGCGCAAGGACGCCCTGCAGTTCGTTCTGATCCATCATACGCAGGAGTCCTGAAGTGACCGCAATCGAAGCATGTGATGCGTTGCGCCCTGTTGCAAATGCATTCGGTGCGTTGTCGGGGATGATGTAGAGCGCAGGTTTTGGAAGCCCTGCAGTGATGCAGAGGTTTTCGACAATGCGGTACAGCTCGGGGTATTCATTCTCCGGTGCCGGTTGTGCCTTTGCCATGCTAAGCGCGATCTTGTCCGAATACCAATAGCTGAGGATATTCATGAACACTGCAAAGACAATGGCAAAGGTGAGAATACCAGGACTTTGGAAGAGGTACGCCAGCACATAGCCGACTGCAACAACAATGACCAGAAAGAGCCCGACGAGTAGCCACGTCTTTGCAATATTGTCTGATTGGTGAGTGTAGATGGTTGCCATCTGTTACTGTGCAGCGCCGGCTGGTACAGGGACGTAAAATGTTTTGATTGATCCTTTGGTGCTACCAGCCACGTTTTGTGCCACAAATTGGTACGCGTACGTATCTCCCTGAGTGAGGTTGTAGATAGTCTCACTCGCGTTGCCTTGAGAGCCATTTTGCTTTACTTTTTCGGTAGTTTTTATCGCACCACCCGTTGTTTGATCCCAGTATTCAAACCATGTTGCAGTCCCCGACCCATTGGCACTGAAATTGCCATTGAGCACCGCGGATGCCGCTAGCGGATTCTGACAAGGAGCTGTCCCGCACCCACCTGAAAAGATAGTCCCTACCGTGAGCGTTGTTACCGTTGGTGGAAATGATTTTGCTACCGCGCTCGACGAAGCGGTGCCCTTGGATGAAGGAGTAGTAGGCTGATTTTTTGACGTAGTTGCCTGCGGAGTATTCGTCGCTGCGCTTTGCTGTTGCGTGGTTGACGATTGTTGTTCCGGCGAAGAAGGAGCCGTTGCTGGTGACTTCGGACGAAGCGCAACCACACAGAGCAGGACGATCACAATTACCACTACAACAACAATAACGAGTTTTTTGTTCTTTGATTTCATGATACTTTTTGAGCCGCTTATGAATTAAAGTCAACCTTGACTGGTTCGCTTTCGACCCCGTTGTCGTCAATGTCAAAGAAGTTGCTCTTGGTGAAGCCGAATGCACTCGCGATAACATTGGAGGGGAATACCTGAAGCTTCGTATTGTAGTCGCGGACGTTGCCGTTGTAGAAACGTCGTGCCGCTTGGATCTTGTTTTCGGTATCGGAAAGTTCGGTCTGTAGTGCAAGGAAGTTTTGATTCGCTTTGAGTTCTGGGTATGCCTCTGAGACTGCAAAGAGACTCTTGAGCGCACCGGTGAGTTGATTTTCGGCCACTGCTTTTGCGTCAGCGGTAGTGGCGTTCATCGCTGCTGTGCGCGCCGCAGTAACTTTTTCAAAGGTACCCGACTCATGCGCGGCATACCCCTTCACGGTATTGACGAGGTTGGGGATAAGGTCATAGCGCCGCTTGAGCTGCACTTCGATATCTGCCCACGCTTCGCCAACGCGATTTTTAATACGAATAAAACCGTTGTACGTGATGATAAACCACAGCAGCAAAAGGATAAGGACAATCAATATAATAGTCATGTGATGAGTATACTCTTTTTGAAAGGATTGACAATAGTCCAAATTGAAGTATGATTCACTGAAACTCACTACTTATGAACTTCTTGTTAGGTGCTCTTTTTATCATCTATATTGGGTTTTGTGCAAAACCAGCCCGTAGGTACGTAGAAAACCTACGCAATGAAAAAACATTCAATCTGTATGAGTTTTTAACCGTAACTCATACAGAAAAATTCATATTGGCTGTAATATGTCTTGCTATTTTATTACGTTAAAATTCCTCCTCTAAAGAGGGGTTTTTTATTTTTTCTCTTTCCTTTTCTGAGCGTGTTCAAAAACAACCAACAGTGGACTTGCAAGGAATATCGATGAATAGGTACCGAAGAACATACCGATCGAAAGCACCGTAGCAAAGAGCTTCGTACTTGCAGGACCAACGATGGCAAGGGTGACCACCATGACGAGCACCATAAGCGAAGTATTGATGGAGCGCGCAAACGTTTCTCGCAGACTTTCCCCTACAACAGTCGTAAAAGGGAGATGATGTTTGTCATCAGCGCCGAGGTGCTCTCGTATACGATCAAACACCACGATAGTATCTGCCACCGAGAGCGCGAGTGTGGTGAGCAGTGCGACTACAAAGAGTGTGTCGAGTTCTGCTCCATAAAAGTGCCCAAGGAGCGCAAACGCGCCAAGCGGAATGGCAATATCGTGCACCAGTGCGATAATCACCGCACCTCCATATTTCCACGAGGAGACGGGGTATGAGACTTTTCGAAAGGCATACGCGACAAAGAGAATGATGGCAACGAGCACCAAGATGGTCGAGATAATGGCCTTGTGCTTGAGCTCGATCCCCACCGACGGACCGATCGTGGTGAAGCTTTCTTGGGTAACCGCAACCGTTCCTCCCTCAGAGAGAGCAGCCATAACGTCGTTTTTTTGCGCGTCGGTAATGCTGGGCGACTTGATAATCATACCGGTATCCCCTGTCGGTTGTACCGTCGCATCGGGAATCGACGTGTGGAGAAGAAGTGACTGGATGTGCGCGGGAGTCGGCACAGCACTAGCGTACGTCACCTGCAGTTGAGAACCGCCTTTGAAATCAATACCCAGCGGCACACCGTAGATCGCAACTGCAGTCAGCGCGATCGCTACAAAAGCGATAGAAAGGCCGATAAAAAAAATTTTGTACCTAATAACAAACATGGTCAGCTATGAAAACCGCTACTGAATAATACCCGCCCGATGCGCTTCCCTTCAAACGTCGGTAGCGCCGTGAGGAAGAGCTTGGTGATAAGGGTCGCTGAAAGCAAACTTATCGCCACGCCGAGCCCAAACGTGAGCGCAAACCCTTTGATGAGTGACGTGCCGAAGGCAAAGAGAATAATCGCGATGATGATGCTCGCCGCATTGGCATCTCGGATCGAATACCATGCTCGATGAAATCCCACAGCCATCGCTTCGCGCGTGGTATGTCCCCGACTGCGTTCTTCACGGAAACGTTCAAAAATAAGAATGTTCGCATCCACCGCCATGCCGATCGATATGATAAACCCAGCGATACCTGCCGCGGAGAGTGTCACGGGAATAAATTTGTAGAGAAGAAGCGTGACAATCACATAGAGCGAAAGTGCAAGGACCGCTACTATTCCAGGCAATCGATACCAGAGGATGAGGAAAAGCGCAATGATGGCAAAACCGATCGCGGCAGCTTTGACTCCTGCAGAAGCCGCTTGACCACCGAGCGTCGCACCGATAGTCTGCGTGGAGATGAGACTGATAGGGACCGGCAGTGCGCCAGAGTTGAGCCGCTCGACGAGCTGCTTGGCTTCTTGCGGCGTGAAATTCCCCTGGATTTGCGCCGTACCTCCCGTGATAGGCTCACGAACGACCGGCGCCGAGATAACTGATCCGTCGAGATAAATGGCGAGTACTTTCCCTACGTTGTCGGTAGTGATTTTTTCAAAAAGTTTTGCCCCTTCATCGTTGAATTGAAGTGATACTTCAGGTTCACCGGTGTCCTGTGCAAAAGTGAGCTGTGCATTCTTGAGATACCTTCCATCAAGGCCAGTGGGGACAAAGGCGTTGTCAGCATTCACTGACACTACTCCATTTTTATCGACCGTCGCTTGTGTCGGGGTAGTAGATTGCACGCGAAATTCGAGGTAGGGTGTTTGCCCTATGGTTGCTATCGCTTGCGTAATGTCAGTCACGCCAGGCAACTCGATAGCAAGTCGGTGTTCTTTTTCGCTCCCGATCGAATTGGTCTGCACTTGAATGACTGGCTCTGCCACACCAAACGCGTTGATGCGACGCTCGATAACGTCGCGTAGTGCATTCATCGAATCATTGACCTGTTCTGGCGGAAGCTGACTTACATCTGCCTTGTAGAGAAGATAACTTCCTCCGGAGAGGTCAAGCCCGAGACGAAACGGATGGCGAGCTACAATATCGGTATGCCCTGGCGTGACCGATCGAAAAAGAAGCACCCCAAGCCCCGCTCCGATGGCCAAGACAATAATGGCAAGAATTCGTCGTTTCAGCATAACTAAGT
>DASZOX010000019.1:0-27659 GCA_035550535.1 Minisyncoccota bacterium | reverse complement strand
AAATCACGACGTACCTCGAACGGAAAAAAGCGAGATAAAACAAGAAAAAACTAGTGCAGTCGGTATGGATTATTTTCCTTTCTAAGAAATATGACGATAAAAAATATCTGTAAAAGGGCTATGACCAATTGCCCGTAGAATAAACTCACTTTTTGGGAAAAGACTATGGTAATCCCGAACAATACGGCAATTGCAATTATTCGCCCGATATTCATAAAAAGTTCGTTATCTACGATAAATGCCCATCTGGAAGTTCCTTCTAATTCTTCTTCCTCTTCAACCAGCGCCCAAATTACCGACATGAAAGCAATACTAAAAAATGTTGCGGTGATATCACTGACAATGACAAACGTTCCAATACCCACAAGGGGGTGGAGCACCACGAGCAACAGTGCGGAAATGAAAAACACAATGATGCTTGAAACTATGGTTTTATTTGAAGTGGTTTTAGCTGCTACTCTTCCATAAATATATGTCGCAAGAATAGTAAGTAAAGAAATAATAGCAGTGACCGTTCCCAGGCCCCCCTCGTTTTTAAATAAGAGCAATATAAGAATGGTTGAGACAAAATAGGTACCATCAACCAAACCGGAAACGAGGTTTAGAATTCTTCTTCTGTTCCACCTTAAAAGCGCGCCAATATAAAAATTATCGATGGCAGGGGTGATGAAAGCACCCTTTTTAACAACATATCCACATCCAGCCATACACAAAAATGCAAGCCCAAATATAATCCAATATGCATAGTCAGCGGAGAACCATTTAAATATTTGGGCAAAGACAATAAACCATCCTACAAGAAATGGAATAACAATACTGGACATACCGGAGATTGATGACATTACTCCATAGAAGTACTGTCGTGCTTCTGCGACAGTTTCATTGAACTCAAGATAGTTTCTATTGGCCCAATAGAAACCATTACCAATACCCCATAATGCACCATAGACAAAAAGCAACAGTAGGTTTGAAGAGCTGAGAAGTACTAGTAAAAGGCTACTCATTCCTCCTAGGATACTCCCAACAAAAAATAGGTTTTGAATTTTTATTTTTCTTAACAGGAAACCATTCAAATAGAAAGCGATCGGCAGAAATACCCATTTCCCAAGATTGTAGATGATAACCGCAGTCAGGGAATCAGTGATACGCCAGATAAAGGCGCTAATAAAAACTGAGATGAGCGCGCTCGAAATGGTATAAAAAAGATTTGAACCCAAAACCCGCTTGGCGTTGGAGGAAAAGCTATTGTCGAAAAATAACCTTTCATTCTTGATAATCGAAGTGACTTTTGACACGGTTCTATAGTACTCCAAATCTGAAAATTAAAGTACTCAAATTGCTAGGTGGTATATATCTAATGCTCGCACGAGGTTGCGGGCGGCCTCGAGTTAGAACCAAGGGCGGACAAGCCCTGTAAGGTTGGTTTCTAATATTCAGGGATTAAACCACAACACGTCTCGAGCACCTTAAAAAGTTACAAAAGTGACACGGGATCAAGCATAAAATTACAGCCACCTGTCACTTTGATGGTAAAATCCTTCCCATGAAGGATTTTAATGACTGGAACAAGAAGAAGATCAGGATTGACGGAAACAAAACCTTTAACCACCCAAGGGAAAAGGAGATCTGGTGGTGCAGTATTGGCGTAAACGTTGGAAGCGAGGTTTTTGGAAAAGGGCATGACTACACCAGGCCCGTGCTAGTCATAAACGCAGAAGGGAGTGAAATCTTTATCGGCATTCCCCTGACTTCAAACATTAAAAACAGGAAATATTCCTGCATTATCAAGACTGATGACGATGTCCTGCACACCGCACTGGTGTATCAAGTACGGAGCTTTGACAAAAGACGGCTCACGGAAAGAAAATACGTACTGTCAGATAGAGAATATACCAAGATAAAGAAGTATTTCCAAAAGCTCTATAAACTATAACAGCCCCCTTACGGGGACTGTCGGCTCTTGCGAGCAAGAGAGGCAACCTCTCAATACATACATAATATACCGTGTGATAGGTTTGCGCAATAGTATCATTACTGCTTCTATATCCTTATTTCATAAGAAACTGAGACAGACTGAGACACAAAACAGTATTTTTGCAGTGTCCCAGTCTTGCGAGTATGCAACGAAAAGCTAGCCCTGCATAGCTATGCACCACCAACCAGTCTGTCATTAATACAAATATGGAAACGACATATGCAACCGCCCGTATTGGTAAGGAAGTTTTCGCACCAGTTGAGAAAGTAAGGTATGTGCTATATGCGCGCAAGTCGACAGAATCAGATGAACGGCAAACGTTGTCTATTGATTCACAGGTCAAGGAAATGCTGGCAATAGCCGAACGGGAGGAATTGGAGATAGTAGAGATCAGACGAGAATCGCATTCCGTCAAGGAATCTGGTCAACGACCCGTGTACAAGGAAATATTGGAAGACATCAGGAGAGGAAGATTCAACGGAATCCTCACATGGGCACCAGACAGACTTTCCCGTAACGCAGGAGATTTGGGAAGCATTGTCGATCTCATGGACCAGAAACTGCTCTTGGAAATCCGTACCTACACCCAGCACTTTAAGAACTCGCCCAATGAGAAGTTCCTTCTTATGATTTTATGTTCGCAGGCAAAGCTTGAGAACGACAACAAGAGTATAAACGTGAAGCGTGGGCTGAAGACCATGGTGGAAATGGAACTATGGCCTGCACCTGCTCCGACTGGGTATATAAAAGAGAAACGAATGGATCGGAAATGCGAAACGTTGATTGACGAGGAACGTGCACCAGTGGTTAGAAAAATGTTTGAAAAAGTAGCCTATGAGTATTGGAGCGGTAGAAAGCTATACAACTGGCTGAAGTTTGATCTGAACTTCAAAGTGCTTCCCACGAAAAAACACATTGCTCTCGGCAACATCTATACGATTTTGCAAAATCCCTTCTACTATGGAGTCTTCGAATATCCAAAAAAGAGTGGCAACTGGTATACAGGAAAGCATGAACCATTGATTACCAAAGAACTCTTTGATATGGTCCAAGCCCAAATGAGAAGCCAGATACTGAGAGTTGAAAACAAGGAGTTTGCCTTCACGAAGATGATGATGTGCGGGTTGTGCGGCTCTGGTATATCGGCGGACGAGAAGTTTAAGAAACTGAAGAACGGCGAGGTTGCCCGTTACGTCTATTATGGGTGTACCAAAAACAAGGATAAGAACTGTAAGTGAAAGGAATTGCTGAAACAATTTGAATCACTACTTGAAACGGTTAGCCTAAATGAACTTGAAATCAAGGATCAGATAAAGAACGAGGTACAGCGGTTCAAGCGTTTCAATCGAGTGGTATTAGGAAACAAGGACAAGGCGGAGATCGGTGCCATTGATATCAGGAACTATGCCAAGTATGTCCTGACTGGAACGAATGATACGGAGAAACGAGAATTACTTGGTTGTTTGAAGAGCAGAATTATTTTGAAAGAGAAAACTATTTATTTAGGTGAAAAATAAGACCTATCACAATGAGAAGTAGTGCAACTACAATATATGTTAAGGGATTATCCATTGAAAACCAATTTCGCTTTTTCTTTTCCTCCTCTAGCTTTTTCTGTTGCCTAAATTCAAGCTCTTGTTTTGCTTTATGGTATAGAGATGCGGGAGAATGTTGATTTATTATTCTTTCCCTCATTATTTCCCTCAACTCATCATCTGTCTTGATTGTGAGATCATCAGTGTCTGGGAAATGCTTTTTGTTAAAGTACATATCGATTCTATCCGGTGTTGAAGAGAACTTCTCATTGTAAATATCTTTTCCTTCATTCTCTATGATTAGGAAATTGTCTGCTTTTAGCTGATGTAATAAACTTTTAACATGCTTCCACTCTTCATCCTGAACATTATTGTGGTCATGAGCTACTAATAACTGTGAGATTGTCAGTACTGACTGAAAATCCGAATGGTTACGGAAGAATTCCATTATCTGATCTTTTGTAGGTTGAATGATATTCATTTATTTCTTAGCTTATTCATCCCCAAGTACAGCAACACCGACAATCCTGAAAAGGCCATTATATAGAAGAAAAAATGGGTTGCTGGGTGTCTAACCCAAAGATATAGCACTGCCACTGAAATCCATATTGATGTACACCAAGGGCAGTCTAGTAGAAGAGCTATTTCTCGGCGTAATCCTTTTTTAGGAAACTTGCGAATAATTTTTATATTATCGCCATTCTTTTCAATGGTAACAATCAGGAACAGATCTCGAAACCATTGGGTAATATGATCTGCAATAAACAGTTTTGTAATGCGGAAAACTGCAAACACCAAAACTACTAGGGTCAATAAGTTTAATCGACTCGTTATAATACCAAAAAAGTATAGTCGCTTTGAAACAAAAATTATCAGGACTACGAAAATAAAGGCAAACACTATATCAAGTATTTTTTGACCCCAATAGGAAGAAGTTATTTCTTCCTCGGGGCTGTTAAATAATTGATTTGCATTTCTCATATTATTTCACTGAATAGGTTTCAAGATCCACTCTGTTGTACTCAATAAGCTGTTTTGCTTCAAGATCATAAAAGGCGTTTTGATAGGGATTTTCTGACCATTCCAACTTTAGAGGATTGAGCTGTGCAAGATACACAATGCACTTAAGAGGTCGTCCTGGATAGCAGATCAGTACCCACTGCTGATGACCTTCAATGTATTCATTGGGAAGCTTCACTTGGTTCTTCTGGATCATGTAAAACATCAGCGCCTCTTCAAGAAAGAAGTTCACTTGATTGTCCTCCATGTCTTTTCCATAAGATAGACAGTCTTCCTCTACATACTTTTGAAACAACGAGTCTTCCGCATAGAGCTTTTTAATCTTGTCGAACGCCAGTTCAAAGTCTGTAGTGCCGAGATACAGCTGATTCCAAGAAGAGAAACTGAAAGAGTGCTGAATCTGGAAGTCCACCTGATTCTTTTTCACGATGTTTAAAATCTCGTTCTTGTGTTTTATAGTCTTGCTCATGAACGACTGCTTTAGTTCAGGGGCGGGACGGTTACTGTATAAATACAAGAAATCACTGTAAATATAGTTCACCCCAATCAGAGGCTTACTCATTTTTGAAGGATAGAACTTATACAAATCCTGAATGAGGTTATCTGCGTTCTGTCGATTGCGAAGAAGGCTGATTGAGAGCGGAAACAATAGTATGCCTTTCTCTGGTGGAAGCTTACTGAAGTCAAAGAATACGTTCTTTTCGTCTTTTGGGTTGGGCATAATTTAAACAGTCCTAATAATATTCACTATTATACTAGATAATGTTCAAATATCATTTTTTAGACCCTGGTTCGAATCTCATGCGGATCAATGTTTTTAGTTCTATAAAAAGACTTAAAACATAAGGGTCTCGTGCTAGCACGAGGTGGCGGAGGATGTGAGATTCGAACTCACGGAACCGATTAAGGTTCGGCGGTTTAGTAAACCGCTGGTTTCAACCACTCACCCAATCCTCCATTTTTATATATTATTCGACACAGAAATCGGTTCCACACCGGAACCAGTCCCTCATATACTCCTGACAGCCTATACACCGTCTCTTTAGTGAGTAGGCAATCCTTCGACGAGGGTCTTCAACTTCTCAAGGACCATGCGCCAGTTGCCTTCGTGAGTCGCCCTTTCGGTTTCGTCCTTGTTGCCGCCTTGGGTGATAGTCACGAGCGCACCATTGCTCTCGGGCTTGATAGCATACGTCACCATCTTTCTATTCTCGGGTGTATCAGGACCAAACGACGCACTCCAGTAGCTCGTCTCGAGAAGTCTCCCGGGGATAACGTTGAGTATTGTGCCTTTGTCTTCGTACGGCTTGTCTTCCCAGACGCCACTGTAGGTGATATCACCCCCCTTTTGCCAGTTGCTCGCGACCGTCGTGCCGAACATCCACTGCTTCACGAGCTCTGGCGTCGTGAGCGCTTCCCAGATTTTCTCAGCAGGAGCTTTGATCGAAATAGTTGCAGTGGCGGTGAGAGTATCCATACCTTTTATATCCAATGCGCGAGAAAGGCAATAAAGAGCAGCGCCGCGAGAAATCCAAGGAGGCGTTGCGCTTGGCCAAGAAGCGCGATAATAATCACGATGGTAATCACTTTTATCCACCCCAGTGCGAGGATGGATGCCCATATAGTTTGCAGCAGTGTTTGTATAAAGGTCATGGTATGAAGTATAGCACCTTTTATAGCAAATCCCCCGGACGGGAGAAATGTTGTTGCACTATATACGACGCTGCCGCTTCCTTTGGGAAGCGGCAGTGTGAGACGCCTTACTACGGATGAATGATGTGCGCGAGGTGCAAGAGCCACAAGAAAACGCCGATCGCGACAACAAAGAGCCCAAATCCGACTGGTGATCCCCAGCTGAACCATGACCCCCACGCTTTCCACGGGAGTTCATTGTAGTATTTCTCTCGATGCTTGTCGTGCATGTCTTCAATGTTCATAACCAAAAGAAATTATGCTGCTAATGCCCTTGCTTTCTGCACATTGGCATTCCTTCTCGCTGTCACAAGAGTACGACAGAGGTATGAGCCAATCAGCACAGTGTAGCACGAGAGCGTAGCGGAAATGGGAAGGCGCAAACCAATTACTTCACGCCAAACGTTGCCTTTACCGTCACCATTACTTCTTTTTCGATGTGCGCCGTATCATACGCACCGCCGGAAGTTACATCAACCGAGTTTACCGGAAGCACCTGCACAACCCCGCTTGCCGCGGACTCGATCGCTCCGATTGTGCGGCCGGAGTTTTCTGCGATTGTTTTCGCGCGAGCTTGTGCGTCTTTGATCGCGTCTCCCAAAAGCGATACTCGCAGGTCGGCGAGCTTTGAATAATAGTACTCAAGCGAGCTGACCGAAACGACGAGCCCGTCTTTTGAAAGGTTGGTAACCGATTGCGAGAGGTTGGTTGCAAGCGCTACATCAGCTGTTTGAAATTCTACCGTATCGCTCAAATCATAGCGCTGCTCACCGGTATAGCTTTGATTATTTTCATAGTGCTGGTAAGTGGTGACCGGAGTAACGGTACTGCTCGATGCGTCACCGCCGGCTTTGGCAATGAGTGCTTTGACCGAAGCGACACTCGCCGCTATCTGCGTGTAGCCCGCCGTGAGCGCGCTTTGCGGTACTGTTTTCTGAATGGAAACTGTAAGCTTCGCGGTATCTGACGTCACTTCTTGTTTTGCCGAACCGGTTACCGAGAGCACTCCTGTTGGCGGGCGGCTGACACGGTAGAATATGCCGCCGATGACGGTCGCAACAATGAGTGCGAGACCGATAATCAACGCTTGTGCTGCGCGAGTGTCATTTTTGAAAATAGTGATGCGTGATGCCATACATGTATAATAGCACATTTGAAAAAATGATCTCCCTCGCGACACGCACGGTTGTACTACTATTGCTTTATGAAATGCATCGTTCCTGCGTCAAAGCTAAGGTCAAGTGCAGTAAATGACACTGCATACGCATTTGCTTTTGCAAGCGCACCGGTGAAGACGCTCTCCTGCGAATCCGCGCAGAATTTCTTGGTGCTTGCCAGCGCACCAAACGCAATCTCCCCGAGGGCAGGCTGCGTATAACTTCCCGTGAAGTTGTTGCAATCCGTCGTGCCGGAAACACGGCCGTCATCGGTGAAGGTCACGGTAAACGCGCTTGCCTGCTTCGGAGTAATCGTGCTGCCATCGCTCGCATCCGTACTCATCCATACCCACGTGCCGAGCACCGGAGCCGCGGCTGGAGCGGGAGACGGCGTGTTCTTTTTGCCCAGAAGAACAACGCCAAGCCCGATCACGACAACAACGAGAATGATTATAATAATTCTTTTACCCATACTATTTGCAGACACGGTTTCATGTCCGCGGATTGATTGATAAAGGTGACAATAGTCAGTGTATCACGGCTCTGCGGAGAAACATTTCGTAAAGACGGAAGGAGTTAAAAAGCAAGCAGACTTGTTTTGAATCTAAAGAAAATCCTTTTTATGTTATGTGGATAAGTAATGATTTTGACTATACAAGTTTTCTTCGATACACTGATAGTATACACTCGAAATATATGAGTCAAGCCCTTACAAAGCGCCAAAAGGAACTTCTAGACTTTATACAAAAATATTATGAAAAAAAGGGCATCAGCCCTTCTCTAAAGGAGATGGCGGAGGCTCTTAAACTTTCTTCTCTTTCGTCTGTGCATTACCATCTTGCTCGACTGCAAGGAAAAAATCTTATTTCTCGAAATGCAGGTACTTATCGTTCAACTAAAGTGTCGAACAGCAATGAATCAGTTGTGGAAATTCCACTCTTGGGGACAATCGCCGCCGGACACCCCATAGAAGCGATTGAGGAGCCAGAACCGATAACTGTTCCTAAGACAATGATCTCTGGTTCGGGAGAACATTTTGCGTTGAGAGTAAGCGGAGATAGTATGATTGGTGATGGAATATTCGATCAAGATATAGTTGTAATAAGAAAGCAAGAATTTGCAAATGAAGGAGACACTATTGTCGCAATAATCAACGGCAACGAAGCAACACTGAAAAGACTTTATAAAGAGAGAGGTGGTTTTAGGTTACAACCGGCGAATCAAAATATTAGTCCAATATTTACGAAAGAATTACTGGTGCAAGGGAAAGTCACGAGCATATTGCGTAACATCGAGAACGAACTTGTTACAACACCTATCCCAAAAAACAAAAATTATATTCGCTCTGATGAGTATGTAAGTGAGGATGCACTCAAAGTCCTTTTGGGTGCGATTTTGGAATTCAAACAAAAGAATCTTTATCTGTATAAATCAGAGAAAATATTAGATATCTCGATTTTGCAAGAAATTTTCTTTTCTTTACTTGAAAAACAAGGCATTGATCCAAAAATGAGAGCAGATATTTTTGCCGGTTTTGGTGAAAATATATCTCTTAAACAGAATGAGAGAAGTGAAATTAAAAGGATTCTTTCTAACTTTAATGTCGTGACTGGAACAGGTGATATATTAGGCCATATTTACCAGAGTATTCAGTCACAAGAGAATAGAAAAGATTCCGGCCAGTATTACACTCCAAATAAAGTTGTTGATTTTATTGTTGAGCATATCGATATTCAACTGTCTAAAAATAAAGAACTAAAAATAATTGATCCAGCTTGTGGATCTGGCCAATTCCTAATGTGCGCATACGACAAATTACTTAATCAGTACAAAAAACTTGGTGTCAGCGAAAACACAGCACGCAAGAATATTATAGAAAAGCATCTTTTTGGAATAGATATTGACCCGATTGCCTGTATTCTTACAAAGGCAAATTTAATACTTAAAAACCCATCTGTAACAGCAAATCCTAATATTTTTTCAAGCAACTTTCTCAAAAAAGATTATGGTTTGATAGAGCCCGATCCATTTCAAGCCCTATACAACGGAATCGACTTCGTGATAGGAAATCCACCATGGGGTGCTTCTCTCACGAAGGATGAAAAGAAATACTTTGAAAGATACTACAAAATTGGAGAAGTTGGTTTGAATACCTTTACTCTATTTATTGAGAGATCTTTAGATTTCTTGAAAGATAAAGGAAGCTTAGGTTTTTTAATACCGGAAGCTTACTTAAAAATAAAGGTACATCAACCTTCAAGAAAACAGTTGTTAAGTAATGGAGAGGTACACCTACTTGCAATTAGCGGCGACATGTTTAAAAAAGTTTATGCCCCATCATTGGTTTTAGTGTTTGAAAAAACGAAAAATATAAACAATGAACATAAGATTTTGATACAGGATGGTGTTTTTAACGGCGGTGTAACTGAAACCAAAATTCCCCAATCCCTATTCGGGACAACTCCGGATAACATATTTAATATTCACTTCTCTGATTTGTCTACAAAAATTATTCAACAAGTTGATTCTTTAGATAATAAGTTTCTAAAGGGAAATACTTTGTTCGTGTTAGGTATTGTAACTGGTAATAACAAGAAATATTTGTTACCCAAAAAACTTTCAAAAGAATATGAACCGATTATAGTTGGTAGGGATTTAAAAAAATTTAAGATTGATGCACCTGCTAACTACTTTATTTACGATAAAAAGACCTTGCAACAAATTGCGCCACGAGAGTATTATGAAAATCCTGAAAAACTGATATATAAATTTATAGGAAAAAATCTCGCTTTTGCTTATGATGACCAAAAGAGATTTAGTCTAAACAACGCAAATGCGATAGTTCCAAACATTCCCAGTCTAAATATCAAATATATTTTAGGGGTTCTTAATTCTGATCTCATTCAATTCTATTATTCTAAGCTATTCTTTACTGTTCGTGTGTTGCGTAGCAACCTCGAAAGGCTCCCTATCCTGAACGCTTCAAAAAGTCAGCAGGCAGAAGTTATTGATCTTGTTGAGAAAATTGAAAACTCTAACAAGAAAGGATATGATCAAGCGCTAGAAAAGCTAAACGACCTTGTTTTTGATCTATATAAAATAGACCAACAGCAGAGAAAATATATTAAAGAGGCTTTGAAAAACTTATAACTTCTTTATCTTGTTTAAGATTTGCTCCGGTGTCACTTCGAAGGCAGAAAACTCCAAAATATTTTCTGTCTTTATGTGTAATTGACCTTCGTATCCCTTATTGCCTCTATGTTGCCCTGTTGAAAAATATCTATTCTTTTTCATTTGCTCTGATGTCATAAGCCAATATCTAAATTTGTCTGCCCAGACTCCAATCATTATCACCACATCAAAACACGTTGGTTTCATCTGTTGGAAATTCATATCAAATAAACCAGAAATGTCTGTACTGATTAAAGCTCTTTCGTGATAGGGTGCTTTATCATTAGTTCTGTCGATTGCTCTACCCGCTTTTACTTCAATTTTTACTATACCCTTTGGTTTTTGATAGTAGAGATCAAATTCTCCGTTCACTTTGATCTCTGAAGCTGGCTTAAATTCAGGAATTAGTCCTGCTATATGATCCTCGCCCCATTTCCCGAAAGTTCTTGGAGCAGCTATTTTAATAACTTCTAGATTCAAATTCCTTTTTATATATTCTGACTTTAAGTTAAGGTAGTCGTTATAGGTGATCAGCTTTTCATCCAAGAGAGTGATGAAAACAAATTCGAAATCCCCGATGGAAATTCTCTTTTCGAGCTCTTCTTTGTGCTTACTTTTCTCTACTATTTCCTTGAGTTGATCTTGTAAAAATTTCATATCTAAAACTTAAATAATTCACTCGGATCTATTTTTAATGCTTTGGCTATCTTTTCAATATTTTCGACAGATACATTTCTTTCTCCTCTCTCAATATCACTTATATATGTTCGATGTAGTTTTGAAAGCGAAGCAAGCTCCTCCTGTGAGTAGCCTTGTCTTATCCTCATTTCCTTGATTCTTTTTCCAAGTTTTAATTTTATACCTTCACCCATAAACGACACTTATTGGCTACATAGTAGCTTTTTGCAAAAAATGACGCTACAGACTATAAGTAACATCGTAATTTACTCAAAACCCTTGTTTTGCTTTGGTTCAAAGTTGCCAATCTGCGGTGACGATTGGCGAAACTTTGAACCGAAAGGACGGCCTAAAACAACGGTTTCCTTCAATCGTGTCGATAGAATCGTACGCGATTTGCGCCGAATCTACAAGGAAAATCCGGCCTATTTTGACGTTCCTGCGTTCGCGCAGAAGGTCTACTGAATTCCTCCTTTTTGGAGCAACTCCGATATCGTTACGAACGTGTATCCTTCTGCCTTGAGCCCATCAATAATCTGGGGCAATGCTTCTCGATCAGAAGCGCACACGCCATCGCAAAACGGGTGCATGACAATGATTGAACCCGGCTTTGTGTTTGCAAGCGTGTAAGAAATCATTTTATCGACATCTCCCTGGTAGTACGTGTCGGGTTCGACGTCTGCTTCTATGGTTATGATGCCATGCCTCCACAAATACCACGGTAGGCCAACGAGCTTTTTGCTATTTGGTGGTCGGAACGTGATCTCACCGGTGTACCCGGTGTCACGAATCAACTTGTTAGTTGTTTGGATTTCTGTGTCAATAAACGACTGAGATTTCAATAGCATACGTTGGTGCGAATACGAATGGTTACCAAGCTCGTCGCCCTGGTCGGCTATTGCCTTTGCTACATCGGGATATTCTTCTATCCGCTGGCCAATGAGATAAAAGGTTGCGTGGATATTTTCATCGGCTAAGGTATTGAGCACATCGCCCGTGTACTGCGTGGGTGCGTCATCGAACGTGAGCGCGACTACCTTCTCTTGCGTGTTTACTCTCGGCACTATCGTGCCGAACAATTGGTACGTCCTGGAATTCATGAGCTTGTAGACGCCGTAGAGGGCAACAACCACTACAAGTAGCACTCCCAACATGATTAAAAGGTATTTTAAAAACTTGTGCATGGTTCCAAATTGCCGCTTGTAGACGCCGTACAGTGCGATAGCCCCTACAAGTAGCACTCCCAATATGACTAGTAGATATTTAAAAATTTTATCCATGATTCTTGTTTGATAATTCCTACTCTAATGCGTCTGCAAATGTCGAGAGAACGAAACCGCTATTTGCTCCACTTCCTTATCGGAAAGCGTTGAGCCTTCAAGTCGGGTGGATGCGCCGGCAGAGGCGATGAGAGTAGTACGACGAAGCTCCGCCAGACGTTCTTGCGAGATACCGAAATTGTTTTTACTGCGCTTAGATTTTGGGTTTCCCATAAGGTTCAAAGTTTCTACAAGTGTATCATAGAACTCCTTTGTTTAAGCCCTAAAATTACTGGCGGAGACGGTGGGATTCGAACCCACGAGGCTGTGACACCTACCCCCTTAGCAAGGGGGCACATTCGACCACTCTGACACGTCTCCCTTTCGGCGAGCAGTGCGATCGCTCTCGCCAGAGTGCTGCTACTGTACCATAGGGTGAAAGTAATTTCTAGAAATAGGCGTACTAGTCGTCTCCGTGTTCTGCCGCTTCGCCAAGCTCAACGATGTCGCCCTCTTTGAAAAGAATCTTTTGGAGCATCGCTCGCCACTGGGGCTTTTGCCGAAGTAGAAATTCCAAATCCATACCGAAGTGTTTGAACTCTTCGTGCTGGGCGTTTGCCATGATTGCTTTTGCGGACGCATCCTGCTCGAGCGACATGCGCTGCTCGTACCAGTCGATCGCTTCAGCTTCTTCAATGAGCCCTTGCATCATGCGGGCGAAGGTGCGGATTTCTTGTGACAATTCTTTTGCGGGTTCGTGATATTGATCAAATGCCATAAAGTATGTTTATTAGAGATAATGGCATTAGTATAACGCATCAATGGCGTATACTACAGAGATGCACCCCATACCAAAAGTTCGCTTCGAACAGTTCTCTGATGGTGTCTTTGCTATCGCGATCACGCTCCTTGCGCTCGAGCTCCCGACACCGGCCATCCCCACCAACGACGTCACCGAGACCTTGCATGCACTTGCCCCGCTCGTCCCCGGGATCATCACTTTTCTCATCTCTTTTGTCACCATCGCAATTTTTTGGGTCAACCACCACCAGCTCACGCAGCTGCTGGACATGATTCGTCGCCGGCGCATCCTCTGGATCAACATGCTTTTTCTTTTCTTCCTCACCCTCATTCCTTTTATTACCAAAGAAGCGAGTGCAAGCCCTTTCAATCCCATCACTGTTCTCTCGTTTAGTCTCTTTCTCTTCGGGGCATCGGTGAGCTTTTCGCTGCTGCGCTACTTCATCCACAAAAATGCGGGCGAGATGCACATCCCTATGGGACGAAGCGTGGTGGGTCCCAGCATCTACCTCCTCGCCGCTGCGATGACCTTCCTCTCAGTGCCTGCTTCGTACCTCCTCCTTGCCATCCCAGCGCTGTACTACTTTCTCCCCAAGCCTACCCCCGAGCCACGGTGACAGAAATCCCTTTGTACTATATACTCCTCTTCATTGTAATGTCCCCTCTCGAACAGGTGCGTTGCAAGATAATAACTAATCAATTGTAATAAAGTACATGAACAATAAAGTTTTCGTTGGGAGCCTTTCATGGAGTACCACGAATGATGGATTAGCAGCACATTTTGCTCCCGCGGGCACTGTCACCAGTGCGACCGTGATTATGGACAAAGTATCCGGCAAGAGTAAAGGCTTCGGCTTCGTTGAGTTTTCAAACGAAGCCGAAGCACAAGCCGCAGTTGACAAGTTCAACCAAAGCGAGCTCGATGGCCGCAAAATCTTCGTTGATATCGCCCGCCCCAAAGAAAAGGAGGAAGGAAACGGGGGAGGATTCCAGAGTCGACGATTCTAAGTCTTTTCCAGCAAAGAAACACTACCGCTTACAAAAGCGGTAGTGTTTCTTTTGTATCTGGTGATTGCTACACTGGGAGGGCATGCTCACGCTGGCTTCTCCTATTGCTTCACTCATCCGACTCAAAGAAAGTGTAAAGACAGGACTCACCAAGCTCGGCATCACTACCGTTGGCGATCTTTTGTATCATTTTCCAAGTCGCTACGCTGATGCATCGACTTTTACTTCCATTGCCCACCTCACTGAAGGAAACGACGCAAGTGTCCGCGGTACTATCATCGCACTGCGGACAAAGAAAGGATGGAAGAGCAACCTCACTATGACCGAAGCGACGATCGAGGATGTAAGTGGGAAACTACGCGTTGTGTGGTTCAACCAACCGTATCTCTCCACCATGCTTTCCATTGGCCGTAGCGTCGAGCTCACTGGCAAAGTGACACGCTACCACGACACAACGACGCTTACCAATCCCATCATCCGAAGCGGGCGCACACTCCCCATCGACAGCCACGATTCACTTTTCGGAAACAATGGGAAGGTACTCACCCCAATATATCCGGAAACCAAAGGCGTATCGAGTGCATGGGTGTACCATGCGATCGCACGTGCGCTCGCCCGCCTCGATGATGTTCCCGAGCATCTTCCCGAAACTATCCTTGCAGCGTATTCACTGCCGGCACTCAAGACGGCGCTGATATGGATCCACGCTCCCAAGACGCTCGCTGATGCACAAAAGGCGCGCAAGCGCTTTGCCTTTGATGAAATTTTCACCATCAACTGTGCACGCCAGAAAGAGCGCGCCGCACTCAAGATGAAAAAGGCGTACCGCATCAACACAAAAGGGGTAGCAACGGATGCCTTCATCGATCGCTTCCCCTTCACGCCGACCACTGCCCAGATGAGAGCCATGACCCATGTACTTTCTGATCTCGACAAGGACATTCCTATGTCGCGTCTTCTGGAGGGCGATGTCGGCAGTGGCAAGACGGCGGTCGCAGCGGTCGCGACATATGCGACTGTCATGAATCGCCCACTGAGTGCACACGGCACACAGCAGTCCTTTGGCAATCTCCAGGTCGCCTACATGGCACCGACCGAAATATTGGCGACACAACATTTCGAATCGTTCATCGAATTTTTCCGTGGGACAGGTATCGCCATCGCACTCATCACCGGCAGCGGCGCTCGCAAATTCCCTTCCAAAGTTGCTTCTTCTCGGACACCGTGGACGACCATATCGCGCGCGCAACTGCGCAAATGGATCGCGAATGGCGAGATCCCTATCGTGATCGGCACCCACACCCTCATTCAAAAAAGTCTCACCTTCAAACACCTCGCGCTCGCCATCATCGACGAGCAGCACCGGTTCGGCCTCACGCAGCGCATGGGTCTGGCAAAAAAAGACGTACATCTCCCCCACCTCTTGTCCATGACGGCGACTCCCATCCCGCGCACACTTGCCCTCACCCTCTACGGCGACCTCGATATCTCTCTCCTCGATGAGCTCCCTTTGGGGCGCAAACACCCTATCACCCGCATTGTCACTCCTTCTGAACGGGAGGCAATGTATGACGCCATTTCCGGGGAAATGCAAAAAGGTCGCCAGCTCTACGTCATCTGTCCGCGCATCGACGCTGCCGACCCAACAGATGAACACGCGCTCATCGGACGATCAGTGAGTGAAGAAGCAGCCTATCTCAAAGCAGATATTTTCCCAACATATCGCATCGGCATCCTGCACAGCAAAATGCCCAAAGCAAAAAAAGAGCCCGTTATGCATTCCTTCGCCACCCACGAGCTCGATATTTTGGTGGCAACCTCTGTCGTCGAAGTCGGCGTCAACGTGCCCAACGCAACACTTATGATCATCGAAGGTGCAGAGCGATTTGGCCTCGCCCAGCTCCACCAACTGCGCGGGCGTATCATGCGCAGCACGTACCAACCGTACTGTTACCTTTTTGCCGAGAGCAAAAGCGAAAAGACGAAAGAACGGCTCACCTATTTCCTCAAGGCAAAGAGTGGTTTTGAACTTGCAGAATATGATTTACACCTGCGCGGAGGAGGAGAGCTCACTGGTACCAAACAATGGGGGGTATCCGATATGGGGATGGAGGCACTGCGCAACCGGAAGCTCGTCGAAGCCGCACGAGAGAGCGCGACTGCACTCATTGCTGTTGACCCAACACTTGCGCAGCATCCGCTCCTTGCACAAAAGCTTGCCTCATTTACACATGTTCATTTCGAGTAGGATAGTGAATGCTTAGAACGTGAAATGCTTTGCGAAGCTCCCCACCACCGGAAGTTCTTTTTCTTTTTTCTGAACGACGTTCACGATACCGATGATAGCCAATATGAGAAGTGCAAGATTGATGAGTGAGACGAGTCCCCAGAGGTACCAAAAGAAGATGTGTGAAAGTATCCACAGGATGACCTCGAGGACGAGAAGAACAAGCCCCTGCTTGATGTGAAACTTGATAAAGGAGTCATCTTTCATCGTCGCATACGGAATGATGACGAGCGGCCCAAGGTACGCGAGGATGCCCATAAGGGTATGCTGATCATGTGCACTAGAAGTATTTGGCGGGGTGACTTCAATGTTGTTTTCTGAGTCCATAATAAAGGTGTAAAGTTGATAATAGCGATTACCCTATTAGTATACCATCTTTGCGAAGTGCAACCGTTTCGCTCAGATCTTGTGAAAATGTTGTGGTACTCGAGCTAGAACCGTGCTTAGGCAAGCCCTGCAAGGTTGGTTTTAATCTGTCTCAGTTTCAAAACTGATGCAACTCGAGCAGAGTATTAGCAATATTTTTAAGTACGCACTCCTTCTTCGTAAGATATTGTGGCATTTTCCTCTCCACCGCCAAAGTCGGGGAGAAAGTGAGGATTGCCCTCATTATCATATGACACGTGCATATCTATGCTAGTAGCGGTATTTTTTGAAGCAATTATTTTGAGTCCGGACATTTGTTCTGATATTTTCTGCGCAATACCATTATCTTCCCCAACGGAACAAGATGCGAGTACTATTTCTGCGTTTGGCTTGAATGATTCGCTTAACCTCTTAGCCCCACCGCCATTGAGATCGCTCTTGTAAAGCCTCTTGCCAAAGTTAATGACCTCTGAATTTCCATGCCCGCCAATAATCGCAAATGATATCTTTTCCTCTGATTGTGCTGATGCCTGAGTGACTCTTTTTGCCAAACCAAATGGAGAGCCCACTTCATAAACCTTAATATCATGGATACCTTTAGTTTGCTGGTATAAATCCTGCAATTCTCTCTGGCTATGATGAAAAGCACCTATATGGTCGGCATAAGGGAAAACAAGGATACCGTAAGGATTTTTTCCCGCATCAATCTTTTTTTTGCTCTAGCAAGAGATCTATAGGGTAACGGCCAAAATATTTAATACCGCGATTTTCCTTGAGATAATCAACAATTCCAGGCTCGAGAGACTCTAGTTTTTGACGTGCAGCTGTATCTAAGGAGAGTTTCTCTAGTTCAGTGTGGGAATATGGCGCATCTTGTATCGCTGGATACAGGGAAGAAATGTCTTCGTTAAATTTCTCCTCGTATATGCTTGCCAACGTCTCATAGCCTAACTCCCTTACCCAGTTGAAACTACTTTCAAAAAGACTTTCCAACTCTTTCAGATTTCCGGTTCCTTCGATCAGCATTGAGCTAATATACCGAGCGGTGGATTCTTCAAAACCGGTGTATATTTCACTCAGCCTAGCTGATTCAGATATGTACGCACTCACAGAAACCTGCTGCCCTTCAGGCAACTCACTAATCAACTTAACAAGAGGCTTTTCAAGCATGTCGTGGTTAAGAAAAAATCTTTCCACAACAGATCTTCCTTCTGGTGAGGAGTTAAGCTCCTCAATACTTTCTGCCATCAACCTAAAACCAACCTCATTGTACTGATGCTTCGTAATCCCTTCATTGGTCCCGTTATTTTTATAATATAAGAGTTCAGGAGATTTCGTTAGCTGGATGCTTATGGCATTGAAAACGCTTGATACGTTACTCTTAAACAGCTGGGGGTGCCCAAACTAAGAACCTCAAAGAGCTTGTTTCTTTCCGTATCATCTGCAAGAGCCCTGGAGACAGACTCCATGTTCAGCCTTTCTACCGCTGCCTCATCGTTTTCAGAAGGCCGAGCGAAGATCATTTCCTTAATAGGAGAAAGAACATCATTTTCAAGATCGTAGCTATGTTCACCATTACCAGCAGGCATCGGTTCCATTTTTCCTTCCATATAGTTAGTATTATATCAGCTCTAATAGAAATAACGCTCTACGCAAAACTTGAAAGCGTTGCATTAACGCATCTCGAGCTAGCTCTTGTTGGCTGGCGCACATGGACTCGAACCATCGACCGTCGAGGTAACCCTTCAGGGACAACTTCGCTCGGGTATCCTATCCAAACGGGTGGGAGTAGATGGACTCGAACCATCGACCGTCGAGGTATAAGCTCGATGCTCTACCGACTGAGCTATACTCCCAAGAGAACACCTGTAATTCTATACAGGTTTATAAAAAAAGAAACCCCAGAAGGGTTTCAAGATCAGAAATGTTCATTACACCAACTCTGTATCTATTTTTATTTGCTTTTGTCTCAACCTTTTTAGTTTCATGGAATAGAGAAAGATTGGAAGTAACCAACAGATAGAAACCAGCGTCACTCCTCCGATTAAGTTTGGAGTTAACTTGAAATCATCCAGTGCGTTCGGGTATGTGTAAATCATAGATGCAGCTCCCGCAAGTAGAATCCAAAAAAGAAGAATGATTAAAAAAATCTCCAACAGTGTCCCAAAAGGGGTGTTTTTTTAAATAACTTTTTGATCTGCCAAGAGAATCAACGCCTTGCCACGAAAGAACTAGAGCTATCGCCAACACAATAAGTATTGCAATATTAGGGCTGTATTTATAAACAATAGCAGACGATACTTCCGATACATCAATTCTCTTACGATCTACTTCATACCTCATTATTTTCATAACTCCTTTTTTGAAAAAAATCCCCAAAGGAAAATTCATTTGTTCGACAACTATAGCAGTGTCAGTCGCTGAACCACCTTCGTTTAGTGAATTGATAACACGCTGTGATAAATTTGCAGGAGCGTTTGTGTAGAGAATCGTTTTGGTTAGATTATAAACGGTGTCACTGCTTATTTCGTAATAATAAGGTGTTTGTGCGGTTGCCTTGAAGATCAGCGCTAAAATTATCGCTGCCCCAATAGCAACAACCTGAAAGGTTAATTTTTTCATTTCTTAAGTTTTCCTGCATCCTACTGCAAATAGTGCTTTTGTCAACAGCCGCATGCATGCGGCTCTTCTGCTACACTTACAACATGACGAATCAATTTGCAGCCAAGAAGCTCGGAGAAGTGCTCGCGCTTTGCCAAGTGAGCACTGACACACTCGCGAAGGGCCGCGCGGCGCTTACCCTCGCACTCGGCGAGGAGAAACTCACCGACATCAATGAGCACAATCATATCCACAGCGAAGCGCTCATGAAGGTAGCGACCGACATGGGGGTCATCGATACGACACTTGCAAAGGCAGAAAAAACGAAGGAAAAAATTGAAAAGATACGCGATATGTACGTCGGTGAAAAATGGGGCAATGCGGTAGAGCTCCTCGAGTGGAGCGGATTTTTCGAAGGGGCGGCTATCGTGCAGTGGAGCACGGTGAAAGGCATTGCAGAAGCGCTCAACGATGAGGTCTTGCTCACACTCTGCGAAGAAGGCGTAAGCTGGCACTACGAGCTCCTCGAACTCGCTGAAGGCGAGCTCGAAAAGGAAGGCGCCGACAAGACTACGGGGTAAATTTTTTTGTCACGAGCATTGACTCGTCAAACGGGATGAGTGGCTGTGGGACGAATTGTTTGGAGATGGGTGCGACCTCTTCGGTCGCACTTATTTCTTTTGTCTGCGGATCGACGGAGACGTCTGCCACCATCCCCTCGAGCGTGTATGGAGAAAAGTATTGGTCAAAGACAAAATTGCCGAGACTATAAAAGATGGGCTTTCCTTTGTACCACTCGACACGCTGCATCACGTGCGGATGGGTACCGACAATAATATCGGCACCGGCATCGATTGCACCGCGAGCGAGTGCTTCTTGGCGGGCGTTCGCAGGAGAATATTCGACACCCCAATGGAATGACATGACGAGGATATCGACCTTTTGCTTCGCAGTAGCAATGATGTTCGGGAGATGTGGATTGCTCGCGAGGATGATGCCGGGGGTATCGCTCTTTGCCGCGAGCCAGTCGGGCCCGACATCCGTTGCCCCGAGGAAGCCGATTTTTATTCCGCGCACGTCGATAATGCGTGGCGCGCTCGCATCTGCATAATCACTCCCTGCTCCCGCATAGAGAATGTCATTGTCACGCAAATGCTGCAGACTTTCGGTAAATGCCTCCATACTCCAGTCCCCGACGTGATTGTTGGCGAACGAGACAATATCGAACCCCGCGTTTTTGAGCGCTCCCACACTTACCGGATCCATGTGGAATGAAAAACGACTCCCGACATTGTGTCCACTGGTGGCGACAGTACCCTCGAGGTTGGCGAAGGCGATGTCGGCATTTTTGAGATACGGAGCGTTTGCAAAAAGCGCATTGTAATCGCCGCCAAAATTATTGAGTACACTTTGCTTCACACCCCTGTCCATCATGATATCTCCCACAAAGATAAGGGAGATGGGGGCAGTGGGCGCGGGAGGCGTCGACGCACGCCTCTCTACCGTCGGTGCATCCACGTACCAAAAAAGAGCACCCGCAATGACTACCGCCACAAGTACAATGGGGAAAACAATACGACTATGATTGTGCAGTATCTTTTTTCTTGAGAGGAATACCATGGGCGACAATGATAGCTTCGTATTCGGGTTGTTCGAGCGTTTCAACTTCGATAAGCCGCGCAGCAATGGCATCGAGGACGGTGCGATACTTTGTGAGGATAGTGGTCGCGCGGTCTTTGCCCTCTTTCATGATCTTTTCGACTTCGCTGTCGATAAGTGCAGCAGCTTTTTCTGAATACTCTTTTGGCGCGCCTGCCATAGCAAAGGCCTGCTGGCCGCCATCGTGTTCGAGTGCGAGCGGTCCTATCGTCTCGCTCATTCCCCAGCGAGTGACCATCGCGCGTGCGAGATTGCTCGCTACCTGCAGGTCGTTGGACGGACCAGTCGTGATATCACTAAACACGAGCTCCTCGGCAGCAAAGCCGGCAAGCGTCATCGCGATATCATCGAGGAGCTCACTTTTGCTCTGGAGCATGCGTTCCTCAAGCGCTATTTTCATCGTGAAGCCGCCAGTGCGCCCTCGGGAGACAATGGTGACCTTGTGCACCGGATCAGCATTGGGTAACACCGAGGCGACGAGTGCGTGCCCCGCTTCGTGATAGGCGGTGATTTCCTTGTCTTGTTTGGTCATAAGGTGGCTCTTGCGTTCGGGACCGAGGAGTACCTTTTCGATAGAGCGGATGAGATCAAACTGTGCAATTTGCTTGCGGTTTTCCCGCGCAGCGAGGATCGCCCCTTCGTTCATAAGCGATGAAAGATCTGCTCCCGAAAAGCCGGGGGTGCGTTCTGCGATTACGGTGAGATTCACGTCTTCGGCAAACGGCTTCTTTTTTGCGTGCACATGGAGTATCTCTTCACGGTCGCGGCGATCGGGAAGATCAAGGGTAACTCTGCGGTCAAACCGTCCCGGGCGCAACAGCGCCGGATCGAGTACGTCAGAGCGATTGGTCGCCGCCATGACGATCACTTTGTCATTGGGCTCAAAACCATCCATCTCGACCAGTATCTGATTGAGCGTTTGCTCGCGTTCGTCGTTGCCGCCACCGTAGCCGCCACCACGGACGCGCCCCACAGCATCGATCTCATCGACAAAAATGATTGCGGGGGCGGTGCGCTTCGCCATTTTGAAAAGGTCGCGCACACGACTTGCCCCGACGCCGACAAACATCTCGACGAACTCTGATCCCGAGAGATGAAAAAATGGCACACTCGCCTCTCCCGCAACGGCACGCGCAAGAAGGGTCTTGCCGGTCCCGGGAGCACCGGTCAGGAGTACTCCTTTGGGAATGCGCGCACCGATGTCGAGGAACTTTTTTGGGTTTTTTAAAAAGTCCACAATCTCCTTGAGCTCTTCTTTAGCCTCTCGTGCACCCGCCACGTCTTTGAACGTCACCCGGTTGTTGGTATCAGCCGGATCGGTCACGCGCGCCTTGGATTGCCCAAACGTGAACGCCTGCATGCCGGCTCCTTTTGCCTGACGAGAAATAAACCAAAAGAAAAGGAGGATCAAAAGTGCCGGAAGGAGCACGGGCAGAAGCACTGAGACGAAAAAGGCACCAAATCCCGACTGCGAAACGATACTGATGTCTACCGCGGAGAGTTTCGCAGGATCAACACCATAATCGGTAAGTGTCTGCGTGAGCGCGGCATCGGGCTCCTTTTTTGAAGTAACGGTAGTGCCATCGGTTTCGGTAATGGTAAGATCGTCGCCATTGACAGTGATTGTCTTTACTTGACCGGCGCTTACCATACGCGCGACATCGGAGAGACCGACAACGTCGGGCTTTTTTGAAGTCGCACCACTTATGAGCGAATAGAGAACGGTCAAAATTCCAAAAATGAGAAGTGTCGAAAAAATATACGACACTAGAGAGCGCTTCGGCTTGGGCGTAAGTGGCGATTGAGCAGTAGGCATAGGCACTATTATACACAAAATTGACGCGTATGCTCGTGGAGGAGTAAAGGTATGCTACTATTTTTTCATGGAACCGATTCGCAACAAAAGGGCAGCGTTCGACTATGAACTCCTCGCTACGTATGAGTGTGGCGTCGCGCTCCTCGGCACTGAGGTCAAAAGCGTGCGCAACCATCAAGGCAACCTCACTGGTGCATATGTAACCCTCAGTGATGGCACACTTTCACTTGTCGGCGCGCACATTCCTGCGTGGCAAGAAAAGAATGCACCATCCGACTTCGACCCTTACCGCACCCGTACACTCCTCATACACAAAAAAGAGCTCCGCACGATCACCCAAGCGCTCCAGACCAAAGGTTTGACTATAGTCCCCATTTCATTGTATAATAAAGGCCGCCGCATCAAACTCGAGGTAGCACTCGCCCGCGGCAAAGCGCAATTTAACAAAAAAGAAAGTATCAAATCCCGCGACCTTGATAGAGAGTCCCGACGCAACGAATTGTGATCGCATCGAAACTTCTCCTTTCGCCTTGTTACTTTCAACTTATATTGGGGATGCCAGGCATCGACACAGTGCGATCGTCCTGCACGCATGCCAAGCGTGAGCGGCCGCTTGTTAATCTCCCGCTCAACGGACAACTGGCAACAGTACCGCACAAGTAAAGTCTCCATACTTCGCTATGGGCTTTGCTCCGGCATTCGCCTAAGCTTAGGCCAATCCGGTGTCGCTCTCCTCTCTGCTCGAAGGAGGCCTGTCGGCACAATACATTCGAGCTCACACGTGGAGAGGTGCTTCGACTACACGTGGAACCAATCGAAGCTCGGAGCTGCTGTATTTGGGACACTTTTTAGCAGCAGTTCTTAAACACAAAAGTGCACCTACGCATGGAGAAGTGCTTGATCACGCCCCTGTGCACGGGGGTTCAATTCCCCCCATCTCCACAAAAATTAAGTATGTTCTTTTATAAATTTAAAAACAGCAAAATATGGATGTGAATGAAAAATCCACTTTATTAGATGAGATCTCAAAAATTTCTGAAAGCCTATTACCAACTGAGAATGATACTCCTATCTTTCGGTATTTCGCTAAATTTTTTGCACGTCTTGGTGATGATCCGATCACAAAAACTTCAATAAAATACAAAGAAATGGTTGATAAGTTGGGTGGAATTGTTCCTGAACTTGCTGAGAAAGATGACTTGTATCAATATGCAAAATTACTGGAACCAACAAAAGAAGAACAGGATGCGTTTGATGAATTTTTTGAGAAAACAAAAAAAATAAAACAGTTATCAGATGCTTTAGCGCAAAAAACTACTGCGTAATTTTTTTAAAACAAAGAACTACTAAACTGTAGTTCTTTTTTATTTCCCCTACAACTGTATTCCAAAGAGTTTCAGCATTAGCGGCGCCAGTGGGTCAGCGGTGATACCGTAAGCGATGATACCCCCGAGCATGCCAGTGAGACTGATAGCAACTCACCCTTTGTACGCAAGTGCTGGCACGGCGAGCGTTTCTCCCGCTTCTTTCCAAACTATATACACAGTGGGAGAAGGTTGACTGTGGAGACTTTTTTTAGTATGATGCTGGCACATAGTACTCGCACTATAGCTATCTTGAAGGAAAGAATCAACAAACAAATTCGCGCTTCCGAGCTTCGCCTCATCGACGCCGAAGGAAAAAACCTCGGAGTGTTTCCGCTTGCGGATGCACTCGCACTCGCCGAAGAGCGTGGGGTGGATCTCATCGAGATCGGCCCCGCCGCGACACCTCCCATAGCAAAAGTGATGGAATTTGGCAAATACCAATACGACCAGAAGAAAAAAGCACAGAAGGCAAAGTCGGGAGCAAAAACCACCGAAACAAAATCTATCCAGATCAAAGTGGGTACCGGTGACCATGACCTCGAGCTCAAGGCACGCAATGCCTCCGCGTGGCTTCGTGAGGGGCACCGTATCAAGGTCGAACTCTATCTTCGCGGGCGATCCAAGAGTATGGACGATGCGTTCCTCAAGGAACGATTGGAGCGGGTCTTGCATTTTATTACCGAACACTATAAGATAGCTGAGCCACACAAGCGTTCCCCCAAGGGTCTCGCTATCGTTATCGAACGAGACAGGAGAGGAAAAGAGTTAAAAAGTTCATAAAGTTATAAGGTTTGTAAAGAAAGACACAGGGTAACGCTTTATAAACTTTATAACTTTCAACTTTATAAACTGTCATGAGTACCAAAACGAACAAATCTTATACCAAGCGCCTCAAGGTTACCCGCACCGGCAAAGTGCTCGCGCGTAAAGCAGGGTTTAACCACTTCAACGCCAAACAATCCCGCACCAAGCAACTTGCAGGCAAAAAGATGGTCCCTTTTGCCATGACCAACAAAACAAAGGCGCGATTTATTACCCACTAATCGACCACCATGACACGAGTAAAACGAGGCACCATTGCAAATAAGCGAAGAAAAAATGTCCTTTCGATGACAAAAGGATACCGTTTCGGCCGCTCGACCAAGGAGCGTATGGCGCGTGATGCCATCGCCCACGCCGGCACTTACGCGTTCGCTCACCGTCGCGACAAAAAGAGTGACGCGCGCAAGCTCTGGCAGATACACATCAATGCAGCGGTACGCGCCCACGGCGGTACATATTCCACTTTTATAAATAAGCTCAAGAAAGCCGATATTGCTCTCGACCGCAAAGTACTCTCCCACCTTGCAGCGCATAAGCCTGAGACCTTCAAAAAAGTTTTCGAAAAAGTACAATAACAAAAACCCCGCCACGTGGCGGGAGTTTTATTTGGTCAAAATCTCTGGTCCATTTTCGGTGATAAGGACGGTGTGCTCGAAATGTGCAGCGCGAGAATGGTCGGCAGTGACGAGCGTATAGCCATCATCAAGGAGCACAATGTCCTCGCCTCCGCGGGTAATCATGGGCTCAATCGCAATCACCATGCCAGCTTTCAGTTTCTCTCCTCTACCGGGTTTACCATAATTAGGTACATAGGGATCTTCATGGATGGCGCGGCCGACACCGTGTCCTGAGAGCTCGCGGACGATACCGAAGTGATACGGCTTGATGGTGATCTCGATCGCACTACCGATATCTCCGGTAGTGTTCCCTACTTGTGCTGCTTCGATGCCGACAGCGAGCGCAGTGCGTGCGGTCGCGATCAGCTCCTTATCTTCTGCGCCGACCGCCCCTACCGGCACGGTCACTGCATGGTCGAGAAATACTCCTTCGTAGTTGATACCAAGATCGAGCGAGACGATATCACCGCTTTTAAGGATTCGTTTCCCCGGGATCCCGTGCACCACTTCATCATTCACCGAGACAATGAGCGTCGCCGGATAGGGGCGGTCGGCGCCCTCGGGCGTATAGCCCAAAAAGGCCCCTGTGCATCCCGCCTCACGAATGAGCCGTACCGCGAACTCATCGAGTGATTGTGTGGTGATGCCCGGCCGCACCATCGCAGCAACGCCTTGCAGGAGGCGAGCAAGCACTGGTCCACCGCGCCGCAGTCGTTCTATTTCACTTTCGGTTTTTATAATGATCATGCAAATCCGAGACGAGCACAAATATCGGCATGCACCACTTCGATGGGACGCTCACCATTTATCCGTTCATAGTGGACATCCGGTGAGTGCTGCAGAAGGGTGATCGCCGGTACAACATTGCTATGAAACCACCGCATGCGTTCGGTGCGCTCTTGCTCATCCCTATCGTCGTCTCTGCCGCGTGCGACCAATCGGTCGAGCGCCCATGCATCACTTACTTCGAGCGCAATGACATACACCTCCCAGTTATAAAAGGCGGCAGCGGAGAGCAACAGAGGTACCTCGATGGCTACCCGCGGGGTGCCGTCGATGATGACAAAGGGTTCATTGTCGTATCTTCCCACGAGCTCGTGGCTCCACACGTGCACCCCAATGAACGCAGGAGGAAGTTTCCCTTGCCCCATAAGCGCTGCCGTCTTGGAAGCCGTGTACGTAGTGTCGGTGCTAAAGCGTCGAAACAACGCCCCCGTCTCGAGGTGAAATATGTCTGTTTCGGGATGGTGCGCTTTTATTTTCTCTTTCAATAGTGCGACTTGAGTTCCTTTACCAGCACCGGAGTGCCCCACGAAGATGTAGGCGTGTGGTTGCATATCTTTTAGTATAGCAGCTAGTACTCTTGCATGGCGACTTGTGCGTCGACGCGACGAATGAGATCAATGACTACCGAGACCACGATGAGGAGCGATGTTCCGCCAACTGCAAAAGCAGTAACCCCCGTCGCCGATCGCACCGCCAAAGGAAGCACCGCGACGATACCAAGAAAAAGGGACCCGACGAGTGTGATGCGCGTCACAATAAGAGAGAGATAGTTGGTGGTAGCATCCCCCGGGCGAGTCCCAGGAATGAACGCCCCGTCTTTTTGGAGATTGCTCGCAATTTGTTTTGGATCAAACGTCACCGCAGTATAAAAATAGGTGAAGAAAACAACGAGGATGAAATAGATGATCGAATAGAGCAGTATGTTTTGCAAAAACGCCGTGAGCACATGACTGATAGCTTGGAGCCGCGCCGAGTGCGCTGATTGGAATATGCCCGCAAGAAACTGCGGAAACAAGAGGAGCGAAGAAGCAAAGATAATGGG
>DASZOX010000018.1:0-9641 GCA_035550535.1 Minisyncoccota bacterium | reverse complement strand
CTGTAGGTGTCGCTGCGGTGCAAAAGCGTCACATGCTGTGCGTATTGTGCGAGTTGCAGCACCGCTTCAAAAGCCGCATTGCCGCCGCCGACAACCGCTACCGGCATACCGCCAAAGAGAGGGCCATCGCACGTCGCACAGTAGAGAATGCCTTTGTGCTCAAATGGTGCAGCGCCCGGGACATCGAGCGTGCGATGGCGAGAGCCGGTGGCAATGAGGATGCTTTTTGTTTCGATGGTGCTGGTTTCTCCTCCGAGCGTTATAGAAAAGGCACCGGCACTTCCCGTGAGAGCAGCGACGCGCTTGCCGATAGCGAGCGAGAGCGTTTGGTCAGGTTTCTCGTACTCTTTGATATGTGCGAGGAAATTCTTGGCGAGGTCGGTGCCACTTATCTCAGGGGTCCCGATCCAGTTGTAGATTGTATCGGAGACCGATGATTGTCCACCGATTTCTTCTGCAACGAGGAGTGTCTTTATTTGTTTTCGAGCGGCGTACACCGCAGCGGCACATGCCGCAGGGCCACCACCGATGATGATGAGTTCATAGTCCATCGGCTCAGTATACAGGAGCTCATTTCAAAATCAAAAGGGAAAGAAGAAAGTACGTTATTTGTTTTTATTCCTTCGCAAAAACGCTGGGATAGCACCGAAGTTATCGAGGTCTTCATCTACCGCGTCTGCATCCGCAACTTCTGCTTCGCTTGGCTTCACATCCGCTTTTTGGATCAGAGGTTTTTCACCGTCTTCTTTTTCGGTGCGGTCTTGGCGGTTGAAGAGTTCACGTCCACTCGGAGAGAAAAGGGTACCTTTCTTTCCGCTATCGGTAGGGAAGCCGGTTGCAATCACAGTGATCTTGATTTCTCCTTTCTTGATGCGGTCATCGATGATGGTACCGATAATGACACGGGCATCTTTGTCGATGGATTCGGTAATGACTTTTGCTGCATCTTGGAATTCCGCCATAGTGAGATCGTCGTTCGAAGAGATGGCAAAAAGCACTCCTTTGGCGCCGTTGATAGAAATGTCGAGAAGAGGAGAGTTGATGGCTTGGATCGCTGCCTTTTCGGCGCGTCCGTCGCCCGAAGCAAATCCAACACCCATGAGCGCCGTCCCTGCGTCGGCGAGCACGCTCTTCATATCGGCAAAGTCCACGTTGATAATACCGGGGCTTGCGATGAGCTCCGATATACCCTCTACTGCTTGAAGGAGCACCTCGTCGCATTTTGCAAACGCATCTTTGAACGTGGTATCTTTGCCGGCAATGGCAAGGAGGCGATCATTGGGAATAACGATGATCGCGTCCACTTCGTGCTCAAGCTCGCTGATACCTTGTTCGGCGATGCGCATGCGCTGATTGCCTTCGAAGAAGAAGGGTTTGGTAACGACAGCGACCGTGAGGATGCCCTGCTCCTTTGCGGCGCGGGCAACAATCGGTGCGCCACCTGTGCCGGTACCGCCGCCCATCCCACAGGCGATGAACACCATATCGGCGCCTTTCACGGCGTCTTGGATTTCGGATTTCGTCTCTTCTGCCGCTCGGGCGCCAATTTCCGGATTCATGCCGGCGCCCAACCCTTTGGTGAGATTCTTGCCAAGGTGGATTTTCTTGTCGGCAAGCGACGTGTGCAGGTCTTGCACATCGGTATTCATCGCAATGAACTCAACGCCCCGCACCTTGTTGTTGATCATGTGGTTGATCGCATTTTTCCCCGAGCCACCAATTCCAATAACCTTGATACGCGCCGCTGTTTCGATTTCTGGGCTTACTTTTGGCATATGTTACTCTCCCTTTCCGAGGGCGTTAGAACTATGGAGACTATAGTACCAGAACTATTTCAGAGCGCAATGAATATTGACAAATTGAAAATAAATTTTCTTATTTTAATCGATGCCATTTACGGCATCAGTTGTTTGAAAAAATTTTTGATTGTCGCGATGAACCCTTCGTTTTCCGTCGCAGCGCCGCGGTGCGTGGGAGCAGTAGTGTGATCAGTCTCTTCGAGAGCGACTCCGTAGGCAACCATAATGCGCTCGTCTTTGGAAGTAATGGTATGTTGGGAAGATGAGACAAGTGGAAATTCCGCGCCACCTATTTTTACAGGAATGCGCAGAAGGTTTTTTGCCACGTGCTCGAGCATAGTATGGTGTGCGCCGCCACCGATAATGATTGCTCCTGCTGGGAGGAGTCCGCTTCGGCCTATTTTTTTGAGATACTTATCAATGAGTTCAAAGATGTCAGAAAGCCGCGCTTCGACTATTTCATCGAGCTTCTTTTTGGATACGGTGCTAAATCCGACAACGCCGAGCTTGATATTTTCCGCCTCTTCGGGGCTTACCCGAAGCCCAAGCGAGATGTCTTTGGTGATATCTTGAGAGCCGATGCCAAAAACATGGAGTGAATTTAATGACCCATTCTCAAACACCGCTACCGATACTGTCTCAGCACCAATGTCGATGAGTGCGCATCCAAAATTTCTCTGCAGTTCGGTGAGGAGAAGCTGGTCGGTAGCGAGGGGGGTGGCAATGAAGTTGGTGACGTGCACCCCTGCTTCAGCGACTACCGCCAATAAATCATCGAGGTGTTGTTGGAAACAGGTAATGAAGAGTACTTTTACTTCGAGCTTGAAGCCTTGAGTGCCCTCCGGTCGGGTGGGGAGCTCTTTACCATCGACACGAAACACGATAGGGAAGGCGTGCAGGATGGTTTTGTTTTTGATATCGATTTTGGTCTCGGCATCTGCGATACCTTTCTCGATATCGAGCTTGCTGATAATGTTGTCGGCTCTCGTGACGACTGCGGTGCCGAGCGCGTATTCCGATCCAATACCCACTCCACCGATCGCCAGTATGGCGTTGCGGATGCGGTGCCCCGATTCTTTTTCTGCTTCTCCAAGCGCGCGTTTGAGGCTTGAGAGCGCTTCATCTTTCTCAACGATATAGCCGTGGCGCACTCCTCTACTCGGAGCGATCCCAGTACCGAGAATTTTGGGCAAGCGGCTGTCCTCTCTCACGCCCTCGCACACCACCACACGGGTAAGAGACGTACCGATATCAATGCCGACGGTTATTGTTTGTTTCATTGCTACGACGAAGAGGAGTAAAAAGGGTAAGGAGTTCTTTTTCCTTGCGTTCCATTGTACTCCCATGGGTCATTCCTTTCAAATGAAGCATGCTGTGAATAAGGATATAGGTGAGATACGTTTCGTACGTCATGTCAAATTTTTTGTACTGCGATCGAAGTACCTTGCGGCAAAGTACAATCTCACCGTGCAGCGTATCAAGCGCAAACGAGAGTGTATTGGGGGTGTACCGTTTGCGGCGGTAGGTGTAGTTCAGGCGTCGCGCGCGCGCGGGAGTAACAAAAGCGATGGAGAGAACGTAGCGTTTGCCCAACACTTTTTCTTTGAGGGCAGTAAAGGGGATGTGCGGAAGGCTACCGGTGTAGGCTACTGAAAGGTTGGTGGCTTCAAAGAGCATCGGTTACATCTTTCCGAGTTTTTTGAGTCGCTCGACTTCGGCTCGTCGGATGAGGCTTTTGATGCGCATATTTTTTTGAGCGAGTTTTGAAACGGGGCGCGTGTGGTAGCGCTTGCTTTTTACTGCTGGGATAATACCTGCTTCTTGCATCTTTCGTGAAAAGCGACGCACCAAACTTACACCAGTCTCGTGGTTGTTGCGCTTGAGCGTTACATTGATAGCTGACATGGGCGACATCGTACCATACTTATGCCGCCTTCGCAAACTATGACAGCGCGCGGCGTGCGCTAAAAGCGGTCGGGATTTTGTTCGATCTTATAAGGGAAGTGGAGACTCGAAAGGAACTGCACTATGTGTGCTCCCTCCTCTTCGATGTGTTGTTCAGAGGTAGTCATAATCCATACCATAAGCAGCTTCATACTGTCGGGACGTATGCGGCGCGGTTGGAGCGCGGTTATATCACTCTCTTTGAAATAGTCACTCATTGCAGCGCGGATGTTCTCCCGATGTCCTGAGGGAACGGTGAGTGAAAGCTTGAGCACCACGCCGTATGGTGGGTAGCCAAATTCGCGTCGGAGCTCGAGTTCGTCGCTTATAATGGTATTTATTTTCTGGGTGCTTAGCTTTTTAATAAACGGAAAGTCGGGTGTGCGTGTGAAGACGACCACTCCTTTATCCGAATGTTCGTTGCATTCCATGATGAGGCGAAGCGTGTTTTCAACAGTGCGAAATGAGGGAATCGAGAGCAAGCGGTCGATATAGGGAATGAGGGTGTAGTGTATATGTTTTATATACGGCAAAAATTTTGTAGTGCCGACTACGACGACAAATTTTTTTTGGCGTATCGACAGAAGCAGTTTTTCGAGTGTGGCGCTCTCTGGCACGAGATCGTCGTCAATAGTGATTACCTGCTGTTCGCCAATATGGGTGATGAGTGCGTCTCGAACACTTTCGGTGCCAATGGCGAGGGGGGTAATATTCCAGCTCCCACACAGGCTGCACACATGAGAAGACGGCAGTGTGTCGCCGCAGTGCGTACATACAAAAGAATGCAGACGGCTTCCATCCGAAAGCATTTGAGTGCGCAGGACCATCGGGAGTGCACACGTCGGGCAGGTGACCACCGTGCCGCAGTCGGCACACCGAGAGAGCGAAGCAACGCCTTTGCGATGGGTGTATATAAAGAGTCGGTATTTTTTCTTTTGCGCGTGGTGGACGAGGTCGATCACTTCTTGTGGGAGGGTGCCGCGGTAAGGGCTGACGGCAACGAGATGAAGTTTGTCTGGTACATAGGTACGGGGCAGGTGCAGTGCCTTCAACCGCTGTAGCGTCTCAAACCGTGGCAGCGTATCTCCCCACACAATGTGCAACTGCATCAGGCGGCAAAAGTGGTGTATGCATATCCGACTATCAATCGCGTAGCGATCATTGGTTTTGTAAAGTGTGCTGCTTTCATCTTCTATAATGACGTGCCCGAGATCAGTCCGCGGAATGAAAAAAAATCCTGGGGTCATGCATACGACCACCGGCCGATCGCTGGTAGCGAGGGTAGAGCATACATTTCTTACATATTTCTTTGTACTTTTGCTGTGAAGCGCAAACGCGTATTTTTGTATCCCCTTTGCAAGCATTTCCTTCCACTGCTCCACGGCGCGGATGGTGGGAGCAACGAGGTAGACACTTTTTTTTGCAGCAAAGGCGCTTCTGATCAACTGTCGGTAGTGATTCACCCTTTCTTCGGTGGTGCCCACTTCCACCGATTCGCTGCCCGCTTCTGCTGTTGGCACCATAGTGGTGTCGGGAGTATCAAAAGGTTGTTTGCGGAGGAAATCAAAAAGTGAGGATGGCATAACGGTTGCCGCAATCGCTCCGAGGGGGACCATCTGGGTAAGGGCACTTGATTGCAGGGCGTGTACGACATGGGAGAAGTAGCCGCTATATCCCACTACCTGTTTTATTTTTTTTAAAGAAAAGGGAGCTTTTTTGACGAGGGTCTTTGCGTGAATGAGCGGAAGGGTATCAACCACGATACCCATGATGATTTGTTTTCCAAGTGGTATGACGACGAGTGTTCCTGGTGCCAGCGCTTCAGGGCTGTAGTAGGTAAGCGTATCGAAGGGTATTCCTCGGGCGGTGGGGATAACGGTTGCGACATACATAAATGCACTATACTATTTGTACGATATATGTGGAAGGCGCGTAAAAAAATCGGCATTGATCTAGGTACCACCAACACCCTTGTCTACAGTGCAGGCAAGGGAATCGTTCTCAATGAACCAACTGTGGTTGCGGTTGATCAAGTTACCAAGACGATTGAGGCAATCGGGGCCGAGGCAAAGGGAATGATCGGCAAAACGCCTGACACCATTTCCATTTATCGCCCCATGCAGGATGGGGCTATTGCCGATTACAACATCACCTATGCGATGTTGCGCTATTTCCTCAATAAAGCCCTGGGTCGCAACTCTCTTTTTAAGCCGGATGTACTGGTATCCGTTCCAGCAGGAATTACGTCTACGGAGCGGCGCGCAGTCATCGAAGCAACTCTAAAAGCAGGTGCGAAGAGTGCCATCATCGTCAAAGAGGCGGTACTTGCTGCGCTCGGGGCAGGGGTACCCATTAACGATGCTAAGGGGTGCATGATTATTGATAGTGGCGGCGGGACGACTGATATCGCTGTTATATCATTGGGGGGCATCGTAGCGTCGACATCGGTGAAATGCGGCGGAAATAAACTTGATCAGGCGATCGTCGACTATCTGAAACGTACTTATAATGTCTACATTGGTGAACAAACCGCAGAGGAGATCAAAAAGACGCTTGCTGCGGCGCTTCCCATTACTCCCGACGTAAGCGGAGAAGTAAAGGGGAGGGATGCGGTGACCGGTCTTCCCACTACGCTTACTATCTCTACCAATGAATTAGTCAAAGCGATTGATTACGAATTGAAACTGATCATCAAGGCGATAAAAAGTGTACTCGAGCAGACCCCTCCTGAGTTGGCAAGTGATATTATTGATCATGGGATTGTAATGACTGGTGGTACTGCGGGGCTCGCCCATCTTCCCGCGCTCATTGAACAGCAAACGGGGATCAAGGTTCGCGTTGCGGAAGACGCGCTCTACGCTGTAGTGAATGGTACCGGTATTTTGCTCAATCACCTCGATGAATATAAACGCTCTATCTTAATCAAACGATGATCTCCCTTGCTTCATTACATCGCCTTCGACCACAGCGCACTTTTCTCGTTGCGGGGACTGAAGATGACTACCGGCAGCTCTTTGAAGAAGTACAACGCACTACTGCCAATCTCTACGCACTCGCGACCCCACGCTTCACTACAGATGATGCGCAAGAAGTTGCCCGCTTTATCCGGGAAGGGAATGGGCACGAGCGTTATGGCGTTATTTATTTTAGTGTATTTTCTCCAGAGGCAGCAGAGGCACTGCTCAAAGTGTTGGAAGAACCTGATTCGCTCACTACTGTTGTATGGGTTACTCCGTACCCCTATGCCGTACCGCTGACCGTCCGATCGCGCGTCGTTTTGCTGTGGGGGGTGCACGACCCAAAGGTGTCATCGCCGGAGCCTATGGCCGAAATTTTGGCAGCGATGAAGAAAGCGCTCACACAGGAACAAGAAGATGCAGCAACCCGCCGCGCTCGTGCGCTTGCGCTCCTTGATAAGTGCGAGGTTGCATGCATGCAGGATGTCGAGAAAGCAAAGTGGGTCTATGCTGCCAAGCGGATGTTGCTCCGCGCTAATCTGCCCGTAAAGTTTGTGATGGAGTTTGTCATGACAGAGCTTGGCTTCTCACTATGATATAGATATACTTACTCGCATGTATCACGACGGAACATTTGAAACAGAGGCAACACACATAGCGCAGTGGCTTACGCGGGAGTATGCGCAGATTCATACGGGGCGTGCGGCGCCAACGCTGCTCGATGGGGTGCAGGTTGAAAGCTATGGGTCATTACAGCCGCTTAAGAATCTTGCCAGTATCACCATTGAAGACCCCAAAACGCTTCGTGTGGTGCTCTGGGACAAAGGACTTATCAAAGAAGCAGAGCGGGCGCTCTATGCAGCCAACCTCAGTTTCTCAATTGTCGTTGATGAGGGAGGTATCAGGGTTGTTATCCCTGCACTTACTGCAGAGATGCGGGTGCAGCTTGTAAAGCTTGCGAAAGACCGTCTCGAAGATGCGCGTATCAAACTTAGAAAAGCACGTGAACACGCCCTCGATGCGCTCAAACGTGCGTCACTTCCCGAAGATGCATTGCGTGAGGCAAAAGACAATCTCCAAGAGCTCGTCGACGCGCACAACACGGCGCTGGAGGCGCTCTACCACCGCAAGGAAAAAGAAATCCAAAGCTAATCGTCATCTCCTTTTTCTATGACTATACTCATATTTATTGCGGTACTCTTTGTGACAGTGGTGGTGCATGAGTGGGGACACTTTATAGTGGCGAAGAAGAGCGGCATGTTGGTTGAAGAATTCGGTTTTGGCTTACCCCCTCGTCTCATCGGCTGGAAAAGGGGAGAAACCGTCTATTCGCTCAATGCGTTGCCTATCGGCGGGTTTGTGAAAATTGCGGGAGAAAGCAGCGAAGCTACTGCCGCCCCGAAAGAGCGACAATTTGCCACTAAGCCGTGGTATACAAAAAGCGCTGTGTTGATAGCAGGAGTGTTGTGCAATCTCCTGCTCGGCTTTTTTTTGTTTGTTGTGGCTGATATGGTAGGACTCCCCGGAGTTACTCCTCACGGCATCCCTACTGTCATAGAAGTTGTCTCGGGAAGTCCCACTGCTACTGCTGGCATCAGTGTCGGTGATACCGTCGCTTCGGTTGCCGTAGGGGATGCCGCAGTGCCGGTGATTGATACCGACCACCTCCGTGCGGCGATTGCACATGCAAGTGGTCAATCAGTGGTGATAACCTATGTGCACCAAGGAGTTGTCGCTCGTGCAACGCTTTCTCCGGTCGCTACTGAAGATGGTCCTATGATCGGCATTGCTGTTGAGTCAATTGGCACCATCAAAGAGTCTTTTGTTCATGCACTAGGAATTGCATGGGGACAATCGCTGAATGCGGTGAAAGCTGTCGTTGGCGCACTGGCGCTTTTAATAGAAGGATTATTTCGAGGGCATCCCTCAACCCAAAACCTTGTCGGACCAGTGGGTATTGCCAAAGAGATTGGCAGTGCTGCTCAGTTTGGGTTCACCTACGTGCTCGCCTTTGCCGCGAGTATCTCGCTCAACCTCGCAGTGCTCAACATCTTTCCATTCCCTGCACTCGATGGTGGCCGACTCATGGTGGTATGGGGAGAAGCCATCACCCATAGGAAATTTTCTCCGACGGTGGTGGGTATGGTGCATGCAGCAGGGTTTTTACTTTTGATCGGGCTCATGGTTGCGCTCACCATAAGTGATATCAAGAGAACTCTGTGACAAGGAAGAGAGCACAGCCCACACAAAGTGTTTGACTTTTTTTACATCCATGATAAAGTAAATTTATCCCTTATTTAGTATAATCATCCACCACTATGGCAGTTATCAGTTTTAAACCAAAGCAAGTCACCAAGCGTCTTTTATCCAATCTTCAAGATCGCTCGTACGACATCATTGTCAACCGCTACGGTCTCACCGAGAGCGCCGATTCAAAGACGCTTGAAGCTATCGGAAAGAAGTACAACATTACTCGCGAACGCGTTCGCCAAATCGAAAACGCAGCGCTTGCCGCCATTCGCAAGAGTGAAAGCTTTAAAGCGGAACACAAGACGTTTGCTGAACTTAGAGCGCTCATCGAAGCCGCTGGTGCTCTGGTGCATGAGGATGATTTTCTCTCCTATATTTCAAAAGACAAGTCGCTTCAAAATCACATTCATTTCTACCTTGTGTTGGGGGAAGAATTTAAGAAAATGAAAGAAGACGAGCACTTCAAAGCCCGCTGGACCATCGATGAAGATCTCTCCAAGGCCGTGCACGAAGCACTCCACAATGTTTACCATAGCCTTGACGACAAAGAGTTGCTCTCGGAGGAAGATTTGGTTGCTCGCTTTCTCAAAGAAATCAAGGACGTTGCCGAACAATACAAGAACGAAGAAGTTGCTCGCCGATGGCTTAAGATTTCAAAGAAGATAGGGAAGAATCCCTTGGGCGAATGGGG
>DASZOX010000017.1:0-18872 GCA_035550535.1 Minisyncoccota bacterium | reverse complement strand
CCGCCTTTGCCGATCGCGACAATGGATGGCGTCGTGCGCGATCCTTCGATATTTTCAATGATTTTGGGCTGGCCGCCTTCGATAATGGCGACAGCGCTGTTTGTGGTTCCAAGGTCAATTCCGATTATTTTTCCCATAGGTATGTTGATATAAGAACTAGGTTAATAAGATTTCAAATTTGTAATAATTTCATATTACAGGTATTTCAAAAAGAATTCAACAGATTTTTCATGACCGCGAAATACTTGTACAATAGTGAGTATAATGGTATCTTTTTTGCATGTCAACCCGGAAGTGAGCCTTGGCATTGTGCGAAGCGCACGAAGTGCTATGCCAAGATCTACTTCCAGGTCAAGCAATATGGCTAATAAATCCTATTCTAAAAAGATTCTGGCGCTTCTATCGGTAAAACCGGCCATTTCAGTGGCGGAGCTTGCCGAGGCAACCGGAGCGCAAAAATACGCCCTTACACGCTCGTTAAAAGGTCTTTCTGAAGCGGGATTGGTCGAAAGTCATCATTCCGGCCAGAATGACTACGCTCGGCTAACGAAAGAAGGCAAAAAGAAAGCGCACAGCCTCAAACTCGAAAACAATACTACTCTTCTCAATCCCAACTGGGATGGCAAATGGCGCATCGTGCTCTTGGATTTGCCAGAAGAGCGCAAAAGCGAGCGCGACGGATTGCGATATCTCCTTAAAAAAGCTGGGTTTATCCTGCTCAAAAATTCAGTCTGGATTTCGCCGCATCCATTTGAGCATCTGTTTAGAAATATTAAAAAGGATTTGGGGCTGACAACCGAGATGATGACCTTTGTTACAAGTGATCTGGATGAAGAGACAGAAAAAGAATTCCTAAAGAATTTATAGAAAAATTATTTCCAAGCATTCATTTGGTTAAAAGGGATTGAATTTCCATTTACTGTAACACTGATAATCTTACCTAAATAAATATCCGATAATACGGTATCGCCTTTATGTATATAGCCCCTGTTTGAGTAAATTCTACTGCTTGTGATGCAGGCACACTGTTATCTGAATATACAACATAATTGACAACTAGATTACTTTTTCCTAAATCTGAATTTGAATGGATTATTAAATTAAACTCCTGTCTATTAGAATCACTATAAAAGTGCGATACCTGTTTTGCATCAAGACTAATTGAAGGGGGTGTTTTCAAATTTTGATCGATATGAATATCCTGAGGGCTTTCTGTCTCGGTACCTATTCTTTCTATATTATTTGTCTCTGCGGTAACAGACGATTGATCTTGAGCTATTTGGTGCTGAGGGTTTATGATAGGCAGATTTGACTTTTTATTTTCTAGAAAATAATATCCAATAAAGCCTAAAAATAATATTAAAGTGATTGAAAGTACTATTTTCATGAATTTATTTACTTTTCCAAACAACGACGCGAGCGGGGCGAATGACAGCGTCGCCAAGCATAAAGCCTTTCTGGATGACTTTTGCTATGCGATGGTCTTTTGATTCATCATCAGCTTCCTCTTCCGACACAGCTTCGTATCGAGCCGGATCAAACGTCTCGCCGACTTCCCCAAACATGGTGAGGCCGTGAGTTTCGAGCGCCGACAAAAGCTGGTTGTAAATATACTCGACACCGGTGCGCCAGTTGGTGTCGACTTTTTCCCAAGCTTCTTTGTTGGACATTGCCATTTGAAATGAGTCGATGGTCGGGATGAAGTCGCTTAAGATGTTGCCGGCAAAAAGTTCTTTGAGGCGTTTCTTATCCTCTTCGTGCGCTTTTTGGAGATTGGCATAGTCGGCACGGGCGCGTTGCCAGCCGGTGAGATATTCACTTTTCTCTTTTTCAAGCGCTTTTATTTTGCCCTGAAGGTCTTTGATTTTGCCTTTGCTTCCCTGCTCAAGCCCTTCTGCGTCTGTCGGTTCGAATTCGTCGTCGAATACGGTTTCTTCTACATCGTTCATAGTATTTTGATTATACCCGCCAATATATTTTTTTCAAATAAATTAAGCGGGCAGGCTGAAAAACTGAAATAAAAAAAGCCGCCACATAATACTTACTATGTGGCGGCGTTAGTAGGTTATTTCAAAATCACAAAGCAACCTTGATTGAAAATAAAGCTATATCCTCGCTCAATAATTCTCAGGGCATGCAGGTCTACGCCTTTTTTCCGCAATTCCAAATCATAGCACTTGCTTCCATCCTTGCCGCTCAGAAAAATATAAAAGGATTCTCCTGCGGCAAGAATACTCTCCGCTCTGATGATTTTGCAATACTCGATTGCGTTCCATAGTTTGAAGTACGACAAGCGAGTTTCTTCCTGCGAGTTGAGTTCGTGCCAGTTTACTTCTTCCAAAAATTCATATAACGATCCTGCTGAAGATTTTCGCTTGCTCAAATCTAATTTGGAAAGTATTTTGACAATGAGCGGATCAATTTCCTTAAAATCTTTCCATAGTGTCTGAAGGTAGGCTGGACCGATTAACGGTTTTTTGTCTACCTCTACAAGCATGTCTTTGACGATCGCCTTAAGGAGTGGTTTTGCTGTTTCTTCCATATAATTCTTTTTCATTCATACTACTTTTTTCGGGCGTTTTGTCAAAACAAAAAAAACTTCCCTTCGGAAGTTTTTGTTTTTATCGCTTGCTCCAATGCGGCGTCGCTCGCTGAGTTTGCTCGCTCCTTGAAAACCACTCGGTTTTCAAGGCTCGTTATCACTCGCTGCTTTCCTCTACGGAAGAACTCCTGTTCTTCCGACCCATCTCCCGCACCACAGTGGTCAAAAAGAAAACACTCCTTGCGGAGTGTCTTTCTTATCTTTTTGACCACTGAGGTGACTTTCGAGCTTTTTTGAGGCCGAATTTGCGGCGTTCCTTTGCGCGGGGATCGCGTTTGAGAAAGCCGGCGCCTTTGAGCGTGCTCCGGCCTTCTTCATCGTTCTCGACAAGAGCGCGGGCGATACCATGCCGTGTTGCCTCTGCTTGAGAGTGGATACCAGAACCTAGTACCTTTACACTCACCGCAAAGTGTTGTTTGCCTTCCATGAGGGTGAAAGGGTCGGTCACGATCTTTTGGAGTTCGGCAGTGGGAAAATACACTGCAAGTTCCTTATCATTGATGACAAAGCTTGTCTTTGTAGTAGGAGTAATACGCACACGCGCGGTTGCAGTCTTGCGTCGGCCGATAGTTTCGATATAGTGTTTCTTAGTCTTTTCCATACGCTATGCAATGATGGTTAGGTGTTTCAACATATCTTTGCGCAACCGGTTGTCAGGGAGCATTCCTTTCACTGCGCGAGCAACTATCTCTTGGTACCCTCGAGTAGCGATGATATGCTCCATGCTCTGGGTTTTGAGTCCTCCCGGATAGCCTGAATAACTATTGTACGTCTTTTCAAGAAGTTTCTTTGGAGAAAGTTTCAGCTTCGACACGTTGGTAATGGTTACTCGATCAGTTGGGAGTATGTTACGTGCATATAAAGGCTGGTGCTTGCCCATAAGCAACGTCGCTGCGCGAGTTGCAACGCGACCGAGTGATTGGTTTGTGGCATCAACAGTGTGGTTCATAGTTATACAAATTCGATGATTGCCATAGGACTTCCATCACTTTTGCGAGCGACGAGTTTGATAATACGGGTGTAACCTCCTGCGTGGTTGGCATAACGAGGAGCGATATCGTTGATAAGCTTCGAGACAACTGCTTCATTATTGTAGAGCCTGCTGAGGAGTAGACGTCGGTTGGGAAGCGTAGGCGTTTTCGCTTTGGTTATCATTTTTTCCACCACAGGACGGATCTCCTTTGCTCTGGCTTCAGTGGTCAACATTTTACCGTGCGTCACCAACGAAGCGGCAAGCCCACGCACGAGTGCAACGCGGCCGTTTTTTTCTCTTCCAAATTTTCTCACCGTATCGTGATGACGCATAGAGCTTTCGTTATACCGTATTATTCCCTCAAAGACAAGTCGAGTGCCGCAAGCGCCTGCCTGATTTCGGCAATCCCCTTTTCTCCGATGCCGTCAATTTCCAAAAGGTCATTAACGTGTTTTCGAGCGATACCGCCGACAGTACGAATGTTTGCTGCAGAGAGTGCGTTGAGGGTACGGGTAGAAAGCCCAATGGTATCGATGCGATTTTTAAGCACATCGGTGACATCGACACCGCTTCCTTCTTCGGCAACCTGTAGCGACACCGTCTCAGAAACCATAGGCGCCGCTTCTTTCATACGCATCTGCACTTCATCGATCTTCTCTTGGGCGCTGATAGCAACCATTGCTGCAAGTTGCTCGATCATAATTTTCACTGATCGTTCGAGCGCTTCCCGAGGACTCATTGTACCATCGGTCTCAATGGTAAGCCGAAGACGGTTGAAGTTGGTTTTATCTCCAACGCGCATTTCCTCGACATCATAGCTGACCCGTCGAATAGGTGAAAAAATTGCGTCAAGGAATATACTGCCGATATCGGCTTTTTGTTTGTGATGCTGCTCTCGCGGTACAAATCCAAGCCCCTGCTCAATGGTAAGCGTAACAGAAAGTGTCGTCTTGCCTGTGATCTCACAGATATATTGATCGGGATTTACAACGTGTACCGACCCCTTTGCATCAATAGCCGCCGCAGTGACTACCTTGGGGCCCTTTATTGAGAAGCTGATTTTTTGAGGTTCGTCGGTCGCCATCGCAAATCGGACATTCTTGAGATTGAGGAGAAGCGTGATGACATCTTCTTTAACCCCTTCGATAGTGGCGAATTCATGGCTGACCCCCTCGATAGTGACAGCGGTAATCGCGGCCCCGGGGAGCGAGGAGAGGATAATGCGCCGCAAGCTGTTGCCGAGCGTATAGCCGTACCCTGGCACAAGACCATCGATCTCAAATACACCTTTATTGCCCTCCTCGAGGACTGCCTTTGGCTTTGATGGAAGTATGATATGTTGTTCACTCATATGGAAATTGATTATACGCTATCTTATAAAATCTCTTAATGCCTATGCGGTCATCAACGACTGTAGAACTCGAGGACGGTTTCTAATTGCAAAAACTGTTCGTCGTTGGTCGGCTTTGCGACAATTTCGGCTTGGAGCGTCTCTGGTGCAAACCGAACCCAAGCAGGCCACGTATGGGTGTGCATCTTTTTGGGAATGTCCGAAAAAATAACACTCTTTTTTGACCCCTCTCGCACGGCGAGCACGTCCCCCACCCGCACCGCAAGGGAAGGGATCGTCACTTTGGTGCCATTGACGGTGAAATGTCCATGAGAGACGAGCTGACGAGCAAACCGGCGGGTGGAAGCAAAGCCAAGCCGGTAAACGACATTGTCGAGGCGACTTTCGAGTTCCTCGTAGAGCTTGTCAACGACCGGCATGGCTTTGACGTGAGTTGCTTTTTCTACGTAGTTTCTCAATTGGCGCTCTGAAATGCCGTAAGAGAAGCGCACTTTTTGCTTCTCAATCAATTGGCGGCCATAATCAGAGAGCTGCCGTGGGCGCTTGCCAGCGGTACGGGTCTTTTTTGCTTCCGAAGCCGTATATTTTTGCGTTTGGCATTTTTCAAATATTCCAGACCCAAGACGACGACACATTTTGTATTTTGCTCCTATTTTCATATCATTTAGACTCTTCGCGGTTTCTTTGGTTGCGGCCCATTGTGAGGAATCGGCGTCTGGTCTTTTATGGAGAGCAACTCGATTCCTCCGCTGATAAACGAACGAATGAGCGGCTCCCGCCCTGAACCCACTCCTTTGACGACGGCCACTATTTCCTGCACCCCTGCGAGTGCTGCTTTTTCTGCAAGCACTTCCCCTACTTTTGAAGCGGCAAACGGCGTCCCTTTTTTTGCCCCTTTGAATCCGAGACTCCCACTCGATGACCAAAAGAGTACGTTTCCCTTGAGATCACTTACCGCCGCTTTAGTATTATTAAACGTAGCTTCGATAGAGAGGAGCGCCGTGGTGAGCTTCTTCTTTGTCTTTCGCGCAAGAGCGCGACCACGCTTTTCTGCGTCTACCAATTGTCCTTCTTGTGTTGCAATTCTTTTTTTACCCATAAAAATATATTATGTCTTACTCTCCTTTCGACGTCCGGACCCCATAGTGTTGCGAACATTGCCACGCACGGTGCGCGAATTGGTCTTGGTGCGTTGGCCTTTGACCGGAAGACGGCGCATATGACGGATACCACGATAACATTTGATGTCTTTAAGGCGTTTGATGTGTGCTGACACTTCACGGCGCAATCCACCCTCGATAGGGTGTTCTTCTATTTTCTTGCGGATTTCATTTTCTTGGTCAAGGCTAAGTGCTTCTGGCTTTGTTGCAGGAGCAACGCCCACTTCCTTGAGTATCTTTGTTGCGGTGGGCATACCGATACCATAGAGGGTGGTCAGTCCAATATCGAGCCGTTTTTCGTTGGGGATCGTAATTCCTAAAATGCGCATAGATAGCTTACTGTTTTTGTTTATGTTTCGGATTATCGCAGAGCACGTACAAATGCCGATTGCGCTTCACAATCTTACATTTGGCACACATCTTTTTGACTGTCGAACGGACTTTCATATAAAATAAAAAATGCCCTCATTTTTCAGCCGGAGAAGTATACACTACTTATGCCCTTCTGACAATACGCCCTTTTCCGCCGTACGGATCAATGACGACCTCTACAGTGTCACCGACGAGCACTTTGATTCTGTGGAGTCGCATTTTTCCTGCAAGATACGCCACAATAACCTCTCCACCCTCAAGCGTCACTCGAAACATCGTATTGGGAAGTGCTTCTGATACGACCCCTTTGACTGCTTCTGTTGGTGTTGGCATTGTTACGGAAGTAATGGTACTACAGGACTATATATAAGTCAATTGTCTGTCTGTACCGTGATGCGAGAACGCTGCCGAGGAAAAAGAGGTGCCCAAAAAGGATAGAGATGGTAGCGAGCGGTATCGACTTCGGGGACAGCACTGAGCACCGCTGCAAAGGTACGCTTGGGAACACCGACCAAAGCTTGTTGTATGGCAGCAAGTGACGCTTGCGCAATAATCGTCCCCTGCCCTGAAATACCTATCTGTAGCGTCGCTGGCGTGTCGGTGGGATCAGTGGGAAGCGGCGTAAGAGGAGTGACAGTAAAATTTGCAAGTGTGGGAATACTTACTTGCCCATAGGGATGATCATTGAGTATATACTCACCGATAGCGGCTTCTAGTTGGTCACGAGGAAAGAGATACGCCACCATAGTACCCTGCATGCTCGCGGGGAATTTCACTGATGTGCCGCTCAACTGCAGCGCGTCGGTGTTGATTGACATCACCTCGAGGTCGGGAAAAGTGAGAAAGTTTTCTGGGATTTGTGCGCGTGTATCCCTCTTGAGTCGTTCGAGAAGGTCAGACTGGAGTGTCGCTACAACATCTCCTTTTTGATCGTCGGTGACACTGTATATCGCACCATCTTCCCCGCCAGCAATACTACCGGAAGACTGCGCGAAAAATTGTTTTGCCTTGCTCCCCGACCAACCGCTCACCGTAAAACTTGTTCCATCGCTGTTGTAGCTGGGTCCGGTTCCCAACGCTACAATCGGAGTAGCCGCCGAGGTGCCTGCTGTTTTGACTTTATTGTTTGTCGTATACCCTGGCACTTTTACCGCCTGTGTTGTCTCATAGACCTTACCATTGGCAGCCGTGAGTTTCGTCTTTGCTTTCACTGTTTGAGCAGCGGTGCTGTAGTCATTGAAAAAAACGACTTGACCGCCCGCCGTGTGGGTAACTTGGCTTATCTGGGAACCATATACCTGCCGTGACACCGTATCGGAAACGCGCATCGTCTGAAAGGTCAGTTGGTCAGCAGAGGCAGCGGTCTGAGGAACCGCGGTAAACACCACATTATCCAGTGTAAAAGGAACTTCGTGCTGGGTGATCACCACTTTTGCACGTACCAACCACATTCCCGCCAAATAGACGGCAATGACTGCCGCAATCACTAGAGCTGCAACAATAATTTTTTTCCATAAGAGTGCACGGGGATGATCGCTTTTGCGCTGCCTCTTTTGTCGTTTGAATTTGGGGTTGAGGGGAATCTCTTTGAGCGGCGTGCCGCGCTCAATATCTTCCTTTCGAATGACATCATAGAGTTTCATAGTGACAGAACATATTATAACAGGCGCTTGGCAAAAAGCGTGCCAATGGAAAGAGGAATGTCTCGCGGGCCATGATTGGCAGTTTTTGATAATGAATCAAAGAGCGCCGCGGCGACAAACGAAATGTGTGGCGGTCCAGACACGTAGTAATGTCGCAGCAACGGATCAATGGTGAGAGGATTTACCAGCAGTTGTTCAAACCGCTCATCAGCAACTATCAGTATGGTTTCGGGGACATAGGCACCCCGCTCTTCTGCCACAAGCATATGTTGCAACCCGTTTTTCCATTGCTCGACGTAGGTAGCTATAGCTGTGGTAATGGTGGAGACTGCCGTCGGAGCAAGTTTTTGGAGGCGGTAGGATTCAAACAGCGCACGGGACTCCGAAAGCGTATACACTCCTTGTGCTCCCAGTGCTCGATAGAGGTTTTCGGTCCCCACAGGAAAAGAATGTTGGTAAAGTAAAACTCCATCTTCGATGAACGCGCTATCGGTCACTTCTTCACCAACGTCCATGATAAGTCCGTCATCTTTGATGAGCGGCATGACATCACGCATGACGATAAACGTCGCGAAAAGATTGGTGGTGAAGCGCAGAGGACGAGGCCCGTAGCTCCGGCGCAGTGTATCGGAGAAGAGTTTTATAGCCTGTGTGGGAGCAATGGTAAGCATGAGTGAACATTCTATGCTCGTCGTCTCTTTGTCATAGGGTGCGTCGGTGACGTAGCCATTGAGCTTGATCGCTGAAAGCTGCTTTTCAATAATGATTGAGTCACTGTGATAAGCGCCAAAAAGCCCGGGCTCTGCTGTGATAGTTTTGATCTCTTCTTCAATCAGCTCTTCGATGAGTGCACGCGTACATGTAAACGGAGAAGGCTTTTTGTACACGATAGTGTGGGTTTGAGAACGGTACCACGGAGATGAAAGTAGCACTGTAATCGCCTCGGGGTGGTGCACATCTTCTTTTCTCACCTGTGCAATAACACGCTCAAGACACGCATCGGTCGCTCTGATCAGATGCTCGACGTCGAGTGTCTCTTGCGAAGCGCTTGCCTCACGAACACTCGTAAGAAACACACTCTTTTCTTCATCCGTTGTCGGCAAAAGCACGTGTGCACCGCCTACCGAACCCGAACTTATATCATAGACGGCGAGCACTCGCGAGCGTCGTGTGTGTAATCCAAACATGCAGAGAGTATAGCAAGGAACTAAAAAACCTTACAAAATTTATGTGAGGAGTACCGCTTTGATGCGGCGCACACCAGCAGACGACGCCTCTTCTTTTTGAATTTTGAATGTTCCGAGCACACCGGTGTGGGTGACGTGCGGTCCACCGCAGAATTCTTTTGAAATGTGATTGCCCTGCGCGTCCTCGATCACATACACGCTCACTATATCAGGATATTTTGTGCCGAATTCCATTTCGGCACCGAGCTTTTGCGCCTCCTCTCGCGGCATTTCTTTACGCACAACCTGATAATCGGCTTTGATCCATTCATTGACGAGACCTTCCACCCGTTTTTTTTCTTCGTCAGTGAGCTTGCGATCGAAATTGAAATCGATGCGCAAACGTTCGTCGGTAATATTACTTCCCTTTTGATGAATATTTTTGTCGACGATTTGTTGCAGCGCCGCCAAGAGCAAATGATGTGCCGTGTGGAGCTTCGTCGTCATTTCACCAGTGTTCGCAAGTCCGCCTTTGAATTTCTGCTCGGCACCGAGACGGGATTTTTCTTGATGTGCTTTCATTTGCGCGTGGAATCCAACTTCGTCGATCGTTTTTCCTTGTTCGCGTGCAAGTTCTAGCGTGAGTTCAATTGGGAATCCATACGTTGTTGCAAGTGTGAAAGCATCGGTACCTTTCTCGAATTCTTTAAGTCCAGACTCGAGCGTTTTTGAAAACTTTTCAACTTCAGCATCAATGCTCCCGATACAATTCCCTTCCTTAAAGGATGCCTCTTCATTCGGGTCCTTCAGATAAAAAGTGTCTTTATATATTTCAAAAATAATATTTAACAATTTATTAAACAAACTTCCACAACTCAAAATACTAAGCGCACGAGCTTGAATCATCGCACGGCGAATAAGCCGACGAACAACATACCCTTGATCTCTATTGCTTGGCACAATTCCGTCGGCAATGATCATTGCAGCACTTTTAATATGATCGGCAATAATTCGCGCAGCTTTTTCTTGATACTCTCCTCCAGATTCCTTTTTTATCTCTTCAATGAGCGGTGCAAATAAATCAGTCTCGTAGACATTCGACTTCCCTTGCACGATCATCGCGACGCGCTCGAGCCCGCTGCCAGTGTCGACGTTTTTCTGCGTTAGCTGGCCGACGACTTTGCCGTCTTTGGCTAAGTATTGCATGAAGACATCGTTCCAAATTTCAATGACATCACTGCGGTTGTCCGCCGCGATATACTCGTCATGTGTCATGTCGCCAAGTCCGTGCGGCGTAACATCATAAAACATTTCGGTGTCGGGACCGCAGGGTCCATTGTCCCCGGGACTCCACCAGTTATTTTTCTTCGGAAGAAAGTAAATGCGGTTTTCGGGGATGAATTGTTTCCAGATCGCTACCGCTTCCATATCGCGCGGCGCATCCTCATCACCTTCAAAAACCGTGACATAGAGCCGCAACGGATCAAGCCCAATCCCTTCCTCTTTGCTTGTTAGAAATTCATAGCTCCATTTGATCGCGTCTTCTTTAAAATAGTCCCCGAGTGACCAGTTGCCGAGCATTTCGAAAAAGGTCAGGTGCCGCGCATCGCCGACGTCATCAATGTCTCCCGTACGTACACATTTTTGACACGATGCAAGGCGTTTTCCTAATGGATGTGGTTCGCCAAGAAGATACGGGACGAGTGGCTGCATGCCGGCAGTATTAAAAAGCACACTTGGATCGTTCTTCGGCACTAAGCTCGCACTCGGTAAAATCGCGTGTCCGCGTTTTGCAAAAAAGCCCAAGAATCGCTTTCGGATTTCAACAGATGTCATGATTGCATTTTAGTTTGGTATTGTATTTTAAGCCAGTGTGCGTACTTTTGAGCCATCTTCTGATACCCATTTTTACTATCAGCAATTTTTTGCTTGCCATGAACAAGTTCGATATAAACATTGAGCTCATTTCCTTTTAACAACTTTTGTTTGATTGTTGCTTGTTTCGCTATTCGTTCTTTTGCTTTGTTTTGAACTTCTTTTAATGACATCGTTACATTTTTAATATAAGCAGCTGCGGAAAGGTTCTTACCAGTTGCGATTTTCACCAATTCTGGAAACGATTTTGTCGAACCAAACTTCCAGACTTTCTGCATTTCTTTTCCAATATTTGAATTATCGACAATATAACCGTACTTTTTGAAAAAGTAGTCACGCCACTGGGTAAGTGCAAGCGTTGCAAGTCCGTATCCGTGATACGAGCAAGCGCTTTCCCACGAGTAGATATGCGGAACATCGAGTAAATAGAGTGAATCAACGCTTCGGTCGGTATATTTTTTATAATTTCTTTTAGCACTAGCAATGACTTTTTCTTTAGTAAGATTTTTTGTTTCGTATATTTCGCGTTCAAAATTAGAAATCATCATGATACTCATGAGACCGAGCGGTCGCATCGGATGAAGCGCTTCGGATTGTCGCAAAAAGAGATCAAACGGATAAGCATCGCCTTCTCTATTTTTCGCATATTTCATTCGCCATTCGATATTTGAACTGATCGTATCTAAAAACATGCTTTGCGTTTCGTCCCAAGCGGTTGAAGCGGGCGGATATTCTGTGTTCATGCACACATCTTTGCTGTCAGCATTGAGCAAATGTGCTGCATGTCCACCTTCATGAAAAAGCGTATGCAAGCCAGCAGAAGATTGCCCAGGGATTCCTTGTACAACAGTGCAGGTGAATTGCGCGGTTGCTGAAAACCGCTGGTTTCCTTCGTAATGCACTGGCACAGGCCAATGACAAAATCCGTTATTGTATTTACCTGCGCGGTCAAGCAGATCAAGCACTATTTTTCCACCTCGGAATTGAATGCCAAGCCGAGAAAATGTATCGATCCAACGCGGCACCGCTTCTTCAAACGGAAAGTACGGGTCGCTTTCTTTAACAAAAGAACCCACCATCATATATCCGAAATTCCATGGTTTGCGAAGCCCGGGTTTTTCTTTTTCTAATGCTCGAATATCTTTAAAACCGTATTTGGTGCTTTCATAAATTGAATCCCAAAGCGAGAAAAGTTCTTTTTTGGTCATCTTTTCTTCCACAGCAAGCTTATATGCGTAGAAATCTTCATACCCCAATGCTTGAGCATATTGATTTCGTTTTTGTACCATTTCGATATATTCATCAATCGTTCCTAAAGCAATATTTTCCAATGCGTCAAAACAAGCTTTTCTAATTTTTTCATCTTCGCTCGTTGAACGAAGCGAATATATGCCGTTTCGAGAAAGTGGAACAAATTTTTTTGTATACGGGTCTCGATACCCTTCCTTTCGAGAAGCTTGTTTTGTTTCTATCTTTGTTTGAAGTTCAGAAATCTCTTTTCGAAGCCCAACAAGCTCCGCAGGCGTTTGGTATCTCGAGAAAAAATCAGCCCAACAATGCAACCTTTCTTTTAAAATCCCCGATGACTTTCTCAAAAAAGTTATAACGCTGGCACTCAAGTATGCGTTGGTTCTAAATGATTCGCGTTTTGCTTCAGCTTCATCTTTTTTGGCATTTACCGATCGGTCACCCATATATGAAATCCAAAAGTATTTTTCATATTTAGTATGAACTTTGAAATACTCCTCGTTTAAAAAATCAAGTAATTCCTTTGCCGATTTCCAATCTTTTTTCATGCACTCAACTATACCAGAAAACAACCCCCGTACCAAAACAAAGTTTGGTACGGGGCGAGAGCCGAACAACTGTCAGAAGTTCTATTGTTCGGCCAGTTCTGTGACCTTTTTCTTGCGCGGAGTGCGGGGCTTTTTCGATTTTTCTTCCGCGTGCTTGATCGGAAAGGAACTTTCAGGTTTGATCTGCGCAATCGCTTCGTCGCGTTTGCTGATGGAAAGTTTGCCGATTTGTTCCTCAATAAACCACAGCACAATAAAGGTGAAGAGTACAAGTACGGTGACGACGAGCGCAAGCTGGTACCAGCCCAGCCCACACGCCATGCCGATACCGGCGGAAACCCAGAGTCCCGATGCAGTGGTGAGTCCCGACGTTTCATGGCTGTCTATACGATGAAAGACCACTCCCATACCGATGAACCCAGCCGCCGTGATGATCTGTGCGATGATATAGTATTGATAGATACTATTGTTGAATTGCATCCCGAGCTTTTGTGCCACAATCGTAAAAAGTGCGCTCCCCATCGAGATGAGCGTATAGGTGCGCATGCCAGCAGTCTTGTGCGCAACGTAGCGTTCGATGCCGAGCGTCATGCCAAGAAGCATCGCGACAAACAAGTTGAGCAGCATGGTGTTTGTTGAAAGCGCCGCAAGAAACATGAAGTGAAGTATAACAAGAATTAGTGGCTAGTAGGTAGTGGATAGTGAATAGGAAATGATGCGTGATGCATAGAAAATTCAATTCTCTGATCACTACGCACTATTCACTTCGTGAATTATTCCACCACCGACTAGCATTTCGCTGTCGTAGAGCACGAGCGATTGCCCGAGCGAAATGACTCCATCATATTTGAGTTTAATTTCGCTAGCAGAAAGTATTTTTGCGGGAATTAGCGCACCATGGTAGCGTATGTGCGCGAGATATTGTTTATGTACAGAAACGTTTTGGATCCAATTCGTTTCCCGAAGCGTTATGTTTTGCTGCGCTGCATGCAATTTCGTTTTTGGTTCATGTGAGACAATCAACAGATTTTTCTCCAAATCCTTACCGACAACATAATACGGTTTTCGATCGGTCGATTGCTCGGTAATCGTAAATCCATGCCGTTCACCAAGTGTATAAAACACTGCACCGTCATGCGTTCCAACCGCATTCCCTTTTTCATCAATGACACTTCCCTGTTTTTGCTCGATATAATGCCCCAGAAACTCGCGCATATCAACATCGCCGAGGAAGCAGATGCCTTGGCTATCTTTTTTTGTCGCCGTAAACAGTCCCGCTTCTTGCGCAATGGTGCGTACCTCGCTTTTTTCCAACTGTCCAATTGGAAAAAGCGTATGCGCAAGATCATCTTGTGTAAGCATCCAGAGAAAATATGACTGATCCTTGCTCTTATCAGAACCGGTTAGTAGATAATAATTAGTAGCTGATAGGTCTGCATGTGCTTTTTGGTTTTGTATTTTGTCTTCGCTACTATCTACTAACTCATTACCACTTACTATTCTGGCGTAGTGGCCGGTCGCAATGAAGTCGGCGCCGTGTGCTTTTGCGTACTCCCACATGCTGCCGAACTTGATCACGCGATTACACAAGACGTCCGGGTTCGGCGTTCTTCCTGCCTTGTATTCCTCGATCATATAATCGGCAACGCCTTCTTTATATTCCGCTTCGGCGTCGAGAAAATGGAACGGAATATCAAGCGCGGCACAAATACGCATCGCATCGCGCTTTTCATCAAGCCATGTGCAGGGCAGCCACTGTGGCGACCATGTTTTCACGAAAATACCGTGTACGTCGTACCCCTGCTGTTTAAGCAAATACGCTGAAACCGACGAATCCACGCCGCCCGAAATGCCAACAAATACTTTTGACTTTTGTAACATTTGACAAATATACACTTAATAAGTAGAGTGGTCAAAAACAAACTATGGCTTTCAAAACAGGGCATAAACTCACCCAAGAAGTTTTTAGATCACTGTCGAAACATGAAGTGATAAAAGATTTCTCTGGCAATCTTTACAAAGTCAAAGAAGCAAATTGCGAGGGAACAGGAACCTTTCCTATTCATTTGGTAGTGAACAAAAGGGAATATTTCTATCTCCTCCACAATGGAAAAGAAGTCAGAATAAAATTCAGTCTACTCACCGTCGAGGACTATCCCTTCGCGGGTTTCGAGGAGCTGCTCCTCAATGGAGATGCATCAGCTTTTTAAACAATTCATACGTCGCGTACGCATCCGCAAAGGCTGTGTGCGCTTTTTTATTTTCGATACCAAATTTTTCACAGAGCGCTTTGAGCGAGAGTTTGCCCATGTCGTCCGCGTCGTGGAGCTTGGAGAATGCAATGGAAAGTGTGTCGAGTTTTTGAAAATACATCTTGTTTTCGACGCCTGTTTTTTTGAAAGCGGCATCGATAAATGCTGCATCAAACGTGATGTTGTGTGCCACAAAGACGGCACCATCCGTTTTTTGCCCGAAGGTTTTTATTGCATCAGTAAGCCCAGCGGCAAAGAGCCAGTCAGCTTCGTTGTACCCATTGATCCGAAGCGCTACGGGATCAGCAGTTTCGAGATGTTCTGGTTGAGTTTTGAGATCGAGTTGATCAATGACAGTCAGCGTATCATCTTTGAGACGCGTAAGCACAAGCCCGAGTTCAATAATCTCATGAACACCGGGGTCAGTGCCAGTTGTTTCGACATCAATAAAGGCAAGCGGTTGGTTGAAGAGCATAGTGTTATTTAAGATATTTTTTTATGTTTGCTTCGTGTTCGGTATACGTCGTCGCGTAGTGAATCATACCACTACTGTCATGAAGATAATAGAGATACGGTGAGGCAGTAGGGTGCAGCGCTGCGATGATCGCTGCCATACCGGGATTATCAATGGGGGTCGGCGGGAGTCCTTTGTAACGATAGGTATTGTAGGGAGAGTTTGTTTGCAGATCGGCTTTGGTAAGGCTTGCAACATCCTTGTTGAAGATATAGAGAAATGGTGCATCCACCTGTAGCGGAATTCCTTCGTCGAAACGCTTCCACAATATCCCCGAAATGATCGCCCGATCATCGCTCCCCTTCGCTTCCTTTTCAATAATGGAAGCCATGGTGATAATCTGCTCTTCGCTCCTCCCCGAAGCAGCAATGGCTGTTTGCAGGGGTGCGAGTTTCTCAGTGAAGTTATTTTTGAGCGCCGTGAGGATCACATCGGGCGTTTCAGATGGAAAAAAAGTATAGGTATCAGGAAAGAGATACCCCTCGGACCCTTTTGCGAGCGTAAGAAAAAGCGCACTATCGAAATTGGGAAGCGCCGCAGCGAGGCGCGCAGCTATTTGACGATCAGTAAACCCTTCAGGAAAAGTTATTTTTTTTCGTTCGATGCCAAATTGTTTCCCTGAAATGCGCAGCGCGACTTGAAGCACGGATACAGGTTGATCAAAATAATATTCCCCGACATTGGTAGTGTGTTCGCTCCCGAGCATGATCATCAATATCTCAAAAATACGCCGAGAGCGGATCACGTGATCGACATACAGCTCATCGGAGATTGAAAAGAGTGTTTGCCCAGACTGCACGGTGAGCTGATAGGGTACAGGAAAATCGGAAGGAGGCGCAACTCTCGTTTGCACCAGCGATCCCAACACTACCAGTAACACCACAGCAGCGATGACAGAGAGCCACTTATTTTTTTTAATTTTAATATGAGTGCGAGAAAACATAGTTCACTATACCGGAAGATTGGCAGGCGGTTCGCCTCTTTTTGATTCGATACGAACAAAAGTGGGTGTCTCTACTACCCGCCCCGGCAAGTGATAGAGCGTCGCAAGCTCTTCAGTGGAGAGGATGAAGGGTTTTCCTCCGCTCTGATTGGGGTGCGTAAAGTATTTTCCAATTTTTTTGAAACTAAACTTTCCATAAAAATACCCTCTTGCTTTATACCCACCCAGCATCCGTGCTTTCTTTTTAACTATTTTATTACCGAGAAGGTCTTGCCAAGGGAAATCAAAACTTGTGGTGTTTGCAGGTTTGAAACTGTTGTAGTCAGCTGCGCTATACTGACGAAGCATTCCGGTGAGTCCCGAAATACGATTGGCATCAAAATGTTCAGAGCGAGTAACGTAGACTGCGCGAATACCAGAATCAAATCCCAATTTATTTGCGTTGCGTTCAATGGCTTCGATCACCTGCTGTTCGCCTTTTGTTGCGCGGCGTGAACCGACCTTTTTTTTCTTACCTTCAGCATCTTTTTCATATTCGACTAACCCTTCATTAAAATCCTTGATGACTTGTTTGACTCGATCGGTCCAGGCCTTTCCTGCCTCTTCATTGCCCTCTTTGCCTTTGATTACAAAACGGTTTGTTGCAGCACGAATAATAATTTGGAACCATATATATTCTCCTACTCCTATAGACCCCATAAACTCCAACATGGAGGTAATAGGATCAATACGCTCTTCTTCTTCAAGAGAGCCGACAGCGCGATCGAGTCCATAGTCTACATATGTTTTTATCGGATACACTTCTTCTTTGTTGGTGAGCTCAAAGTTACACCCCCATAGCGCAATGGGTCCCCCTTTGGTAAAACCAGGAATTTCTTTTGTATAATCTGTAACACTTACAACTTCCGCTTGCGGATATTGGGCATATATTTGTGACTCAATAAGCTTGCGAAACTTCTCAGAAGTTCGAATGTAAAAATGAATCCTTCCTTCAAGTGAAGCTATTTCCAAAGAAAAACAATTGCGAAGATTGCCCTTCCAGTATTTATCGTACCAATTTCCAGTCCCCCCTGTTTGGTAGAGAGAATTGAGCACAAGTTCCATCGCTGCTGGAGATTTAAACACGTCTTTCGGCGGACGTATTTCGAGAAGTACCCATTTAACACTTCTAAGAAATTCGGTTTGTATGTAGCTTAGCCACAGATTCCACGCGAGTTTTGCTACAACAATAAGCGCACCAATGGCAATGAGCAGATGTATAAAAAGTGCGCCAGCAGAAGGGAGGGGCATACGCCAAAGTATATCATTGTTCTCCGAGCGTACTGAAGTAGTTATGGTGAAAAAGTGATGGGGATACGATAGCTAATTGATTGGTCGAGTGAAGGAGCAGCGGGAAGGAGTATAAGTAACCCATTCCCCGTCGCCGCACCTGTCGTAAGAGGAATAGTCATGGCAAACTTCGTTACTGTTCCTGTTACCGTAGCGGGTGGAACGGCAATGTAGCCAGACACGGGCTTTCCACTGCCATCAACGACTTGCGCGTAGAGAGCAACTGTGGGAGTAGACGTCCAATTGCATCCGTTGGTACTTCCGCTCAATGCAAGTGTTGCGTATACTTTTTCGGACGGAAGCGGATGAGTAATTGTAAGTCCACATGTCGCCGACGCTGCGGAAGTCTTTTGGGAAGAAGTGGTTGCGGTCGTATGCGAAGCTGTAGTAGTTGGAGAAGGAGTCTTCTTGAAAGAAGACTGGAGCTTGGTCAGAAGTCCGACAAGGAGCAAAATAACCAATATCACCTCAAAAGGCTCCCATTTGACTCCACCGCCTCCTTTGTCGTCTGCCATGGGATTATTTTACCACCGTATAGCGTCCGTCAGGAAGTTTTTTGAAATATTTTGCGTTTTGCAGATTGACAAGAATGGTGTTTTTTTTCAGAAATCGCTCTTTGAGTACGCGCTCTACCACTTCTTCCTTGGTAAGCGACCCCTCCTTGAGAAGAATCTCTCGAATGACATCTCTGACGATACCGGGTTTATAGCCCCATTCAGCAAGCGCATAGTATCCGCGTCCAACAAGAACGAAGCGGGGGTCCTTGATGAGTTCGTTGTGCGTCGTCGCCACATGCGTCTTGCGGCCAAACGTATCGGTGATCGCCTTTGCCACCTCGCGAAAGTGCATCGGGGAACCGTGTTTGCGCATCATGAGAAAAGCATAATCTTTGATGC
>DASZOX010000016.1:0-3609 GCA_035550535.1 Minisyncoccota bacterium | reverse complement strand
CGTCGTAAATATTTTTCTTTTTGTATTTGACTGTGAGCGTCTCCTTGTCAAAGCGCTTGCCGCCGCAGACGTCACACGTCACGTACACCGTCGGGAGAAAGTGCATCTCGACCGCGATCTCGCCGTTGCCTTCGCAGGCTTCGCAGCGGCCGCCTTTGACGTTGAATGAGAAGCGATTGACTTTCCAGCCGCGCAAGCGCGCTTCTTCAGTTGCGGCAAAGAGCTCACGAATGTGCGTGAAGGCACCGGTATACGTCGCGATGTTGCTGCGCGGTGTGCGCCCGATCGGGCTCTGGTCAATCATGATCGCGCGCTGCAAATATTCTGTTCCGGTGAACGATGCGCAGTTATAAATTTTTGCCGTGCGGTGTTTACGTTCGAACCGCCCCTGCAGATTGCTGTACAAAATGTCGTAGAGAAACGTACTCTTGCCGCTTCCAGAGACACCAGTGATTGCGATCATGCGGCCGAGTGGCACATCTATATTCTGGTTGTGAATGTTGTGCAGGTTTGCGCCGACAATTTTGAGCGCCCCTTTGTCGCTGTCGCGACGCTTCTCAGGGATTTCAATCGCCTCTTCACCGCGCAGATATGCGAGCGTGCGAGATTTCGAAGCGTTGGTTTTGGCATTGAGGAGTTTTTGCAGATCATCCGCAACAATCACTTGTCCGCCGTGAATGCCGGCGCCCGGGCCGATATCGACAAGGAAGTCTGACGCATAGATCGTATCTTCGTCATGCTCCACGACAACAATCGTATTTCCGATATCACGCAAATCTTCAAGCGTTTTGATAAGGCGCTCATTGTCGCGCTGGTGCAGTCCGATCGTCGGTTCGTCGAGCACATAGAGCGTGCCGACGAGGCGGCTCCCCAGCTGGCTTGCGAGACGGATGCGCTGTGCTTCTCCACCCGAGAGCGTATTGGCAGTACGCGACAGCGCGAGATACTCGAGCCCCACGTTGAGGAGAAATATGAGACGGTCTTCAATTTCTTTGAGCACTGCTTTGCCGATCTCTCGATCTTTTGCGCTCAAGGTAAGCGCACCAAAAAAATTAAGCGCCTCTTCCACCGAAAAGTTGGTAAGATCCACAACGTTTATTTTCGCCTTTGCAGTCTCTAAAAAGACATTGAGCGCTTCGGGGCGCAAACGCTTGCCCTCACAGAACGGACACGGTTCAGTCCCGCCAAAAAACTTGGTGCCGATACCATTGCACTCTGGACAAGCACCGTAGGGAGAATTGAAAGAGAAAAGACGCGGCTCAATCTCGGGAAACGAATAACCATCGTTGGGACAACTAAACTTGGAAGAGAGGAGAAATTCTTGTAAGGTATCTGCTTTCATTGAAAAATCCTCCGACACACCAATGACCACCTGCACCAATCCGTCACTTTCAAGCAGTGCACGTTCCACTGCTTCAAACAATCGAAGTTCCGCGTCGCGAGGAGTATCTCTAAACTCGTGCACGGCAAGCTCGTCGACCAACACCTCTATGGTGTGCTTATCATTTTTCTTGAGTTCGATGCGGTCACGCAGGCGCTTCGTTACCCCATCAATGCGCACAGTGGCAAATCCTTTGCCGAGCAAATCATAGAGAAGCTGATAGTATTCGCCTTTGCGCCCACGGACGATCGGTGCGTATATCTGAATGCGCGTATCATCAAAGGTGACCCCGAGCACTTCTTTTTTTGCAGTGCTGCTTTTTGCAAGTGATCTCATCTTGCTGAGGATGAAGGTATTGATCTCTTCGGGGGAGAGCTTCTCCACCCGCGTACCACACACTGGACAATACGCGCGGCCGACGCGCGCATATAAGACGCGAAGATAATCGTAGATTTCGGTGATCGTCGCAACAGTCGAGCGCGGGTTGTTGGAACGAGACTTTTGGTCGATCGAAATCGCAGGAGAAAGGCCGGTGATCTCATCGACGTCCGGCTTTGGCATTTGATTCAAAAATTGCCGTGCGTATGACGAAAGACTTTCGACATAGCGACGCTGTCCTTCTGCAAAGATCGTATCGAATGCGAGCGAACTTTTTCCCGAGCCAGAAAGCCCTGTGATCGCAATTATTTTTCCCCGCGGCATTTCAACTGAAATATTTTTGAGATTGTGCGTTCGCGCGCCTTTAACGACAATGCACCCTTCGTCTTTCTGCACCGCTTTCTTTACACTCGTCTTTCCTGAATTCATCATTACATTATAGCAGATTTGTCAACCTTTTTCGAATACACAGTAAATTCGAAAAAATATCCCAATTGCATCTATAAAGAAAAGTTGACTTACCCTTTTATTCTTAATATAGTAAGAGTAAAAAGATCATGGAAAGAACGCTTACCTTATTTACTGATGATTCCAAAGAAAGTAAAGAAGCTAAACAGCTATTAAAACTATATAACATTGAATTCAAAGAGATTAAAGACAATGGAGAAGGTGTTTATCCGACACTCTTAGTTTCCGATAGCGCTGTTCCATTTATCGATCTAGAAGGTATTTGTCAATACATTGATATGTTTGCACCAGAACCTTCAGATTTAAGTTTTGAAGAACAGCTAATTTTTGGAGAGCGAATTATACATAAATAAAAGATTAAAATGAGAGGAGTTTACCTCTCATTTTTTTTTATTTTGTCTATGGATTTATCAAATATTTCTCACGAAGCGTCTGAATTTCGTCGCGTAAAATAGCGGCGGTTTCGAAGTCGAGCAGTTTGACTGATTCTTTCATTTCGTCTTCTTTGAGCTTGATCAATTTCTCGATCGGATTTTTGCCGCGAATCTTGCGACCTTTTTGATCTTTTTCGATCTGAGCAAAGAGTTCAAGGTCGAGCGCAAGCTCAGCGTTCACTGCTTTTGAGTGTTCGGTTTCCATACCTTCGGTAATATCTTTAATTTTCTTTTCAATTGTTTTTGGTGTAATGCCATGCGCTTTGTTATACGCAAGCTGTTTTTCGCGGCGGCGATTGGTTTCGGTGATCGCACGATCCATCGAGCCGGTCATAGTATCGGCATAGAGAATGACGCGACCATTGGCGTTTCGTGCGGCGCGGCCGATCGTCTGGATAAGTGACACTTCGCTGCGCAAAAAACCTTCCTTATCCGCATCTAAAATGCCGATGAGCGAGACTTCGGGCATGTCGAGACCTTCACGAAGGAGGTTCACGCCAACCAAAATATCAAACTCCCCTTTTCGGAATTTGGTGATGATCTGAATGCGCTCGATCGTTTTGATATCGGAGTGCAGATATTCTGCTTTGATTTTCTTTTCCTTAAGATAGGCAACAAGGTCTTCCGCCATGCGTTTGGTGAGCGTCGTTGCGAGCACGCGGCCGCCTTTTTCAATTTCTGCAACTGCTTCGTCAATAAAATCTTGCACCTGACCCTTGTACTCATCTTTTTGCAATATTGGTCGCACTTCAACAAGCGGATCAACGAGTCCGGTCGGACGAATGATTTGTTCGACGGTTTGCTCCGAATGTTCGTGTTCATATTTCCCCGGCGTTGCGGACACAAAAATCGTTTGTCCGATACGCTCTTTGAACTCTTCAAACTTGAGCGGCCGGTTATCTTTCGCACTTGGCAAGCGGAAACCAAACTCAACAAGCGCTTCTTTTC
>DASZOX010000015.1:0-47459 GCA_035550535.1 Minisyncoccota bacterium | reverse complement strand
ATCGTTGCTGTAGTAGCAGAGAAATTTCCCGTGGTGAAATTAAAAGTAACATTAGTCGTGCCAAGCAAAACGGCGGTGGGTAAGACTGTAAACGTTGTGGCATTAAGCCCATTTGTTATAGAGAACACAACATTTGCCGTCGTCCCAAAGGTGGTTGTAACATTGACCGTCAGCGTACCAAATGTCGACGTCGCGGTCTGGGTAAGTGTTGCACTTGAATTTAAATTCATAGTGCAATTGTCGGCAGCAGTAGGTGTTCCATTAGGTCTCCAATTAGCCGCGGTGTTAAGATTAGTTCCGATACCTCCAGCCCCTGCCCCAATCCATGTTCGATTGGTGGCATGCGCATGATCAAAGGTAGCAACTGAAACTGTCGTTGCGAACAGCGATACGAATAAATTTTTTAGTTTCATTTTATTTGATTTTTTGTTAAAAAACGGTTTAAATTTCCGCAAACTTTACATTATAAGAGGAAAAAAGTCAATTTTTAGAGGGAGTTTTGTATTGGGGGCTTATCGGGACGCTTCGCTATCTCACTCTTTGGAAACCCATGGTTTTCCAACGCCCTCGGCAAGCTCGGGCTGCCTTCCTCCACGGAAAACTCCCGTTTTCCAATCCTTTCCCGGTTCGATTCCAACAACAAACCATATTTGTTGTTGCCCCCAATACCCTTCCTAACAAGGGGAACTCTATTGGGGGCTTATCGGGAATCGAACCCGAATCGAAGGTTCCACAAACCTCAGTGTTAACCGTTACACCATAAGCCCCATGTATTTTTTCGCGAACGTCCTGTTGTTATACCATCCAGTACTACAAAAATCTAGCGCAAAAATATGCGGTGCACAAAGATGATCACGCAGACAAAGATGCTAAGCGCACATGCGGTAGAGATGAGACACCACACGCACCATTTGCGCAGTGCAAACGCTTGTACGCCGACGAGGTAGAGTGAAAAGAGCACTCCTCCGGTCGTTATCAGCACCATGCACGGTAGCTGCAATGGAAAAGAGATGCCGTCCATAACGAAAAGAAAGAGGATCGCAGTGCACCCATAGTACCACTGCCCTATGCGTGCATTCGATATCCCCAAGAATTTTCCATACGGACTCATCACGACATCTTCACAAGGTGCACGGCGCGGGCATACGAGCGGTGTGTTGGTGCGGACGCTCTTTGCAATAGAACGCGCGACAAAAAATCCGATGATCGCCACAACAAATCCGAGAGTGATAGAGAGCATACCCCTCAGTGTAGCAAATTACTCTTTTTCTTTTTTCGACGGCTGCCAATAGACGGTGCCTTTGAGTTTTTCGGGAAGGAGATCTTCTTTGGTGTATTTTTTGTAGTCTTTGCCGTAGCCGATGTCTTTCATGAGTTTTGTCGCAGCGTTACGAATCTTGAGCGGAATCGGGAGGTTCCCATGTTTTTTGGCATCTTCCATCGCCGCGAGATAGGCGTAATAGACTGCCTTGGTCTTGGGTGCCTGCGACAGATAGATTGTGGCATGTGAGAGGATGATGCCGACTTCTGGATAACCGACCGTTTCTGCCGCACGAAATGCCACCTCGGCGACAAGGAGTGCCTGCGCATCGCGCATACCGATGTCTTCAGAGGCAAATATGACCATGCGCCGCGCAATAAATTTTGGATCCTCACCCCCTTCAATCATGCGGGCGAGATAGTACAGCGCTGCATCCGGTTGTGACGCGCGCATACTTTTGATAAAGGCACTGATGGTGTTGTAGTGTTCTTCCCCGCCCTTGTCGAAACGGAGCTTGGTATCTTGCAGCGATTTCGTGAGTGTGTCGATGGAGATCGTGCCGTAGAGCTTCTGAGTATGTTCAATGAGCGCGAGCGCTTGCCGCGCATCGCCGTGGGCGACCTGCGCGATCCACGCTTTGGCGTCTTTGTCCATCGGTATGTCCGTGCGGATGATCTTTGTGATCTCTTCCGCCGTGAGCTCGTGGAGCGTGAACACGCGTGAGCGCGACAAGAGCGGCGAGATCACCTCGAAACTGGGGTTTTCGGTCGTCGCGCCGATGAGTGTCAGTTGCCCCGTCTCAACAAACGGGAGCAGATAGTCCTGCTGCGCTTTGTTGAAACGGTGGATTTCATCGAGAAAGAGCATTTTCGGACCGAGCAGTGTGCCAGTCTTTTCGATGATCTCACGGATATCATCCTTGCCGGCGGATACGGCAGAGAGCTCATGATAATCGGCATTGAGCGCACTCGCATAGATGCGTGCGAGCGTGGTCTTCCCGACACCCGGCGGCCCCCACAAGATAAATGAAAAAAGGTGCCGCTCTTCGATAGCCACGCGCAAGGGCGCGTCCTTGCCGACAAGATGCAGCTGGCCAACAAACGTATCGAGCGTACGGGGGCGAATTTTTGCCGCGAGCGGTTCCATACCCTCTATTGTACTTCACCAGTTGACGTGCACAAAAAGCTCACGCGGTTTCCTTTTTATAGACTGAGATAAGCGCATACATGAAACTCACCACGAGCGGTCCAATGAGTATCCCTATCGGCCCCATCATCGCTACCCCTCCGAGGACAGCAAAGAGCACCAAAAGCGGGTGGATGGCGATGTTACGCCCCACAAAGACGGGATTGAGCATGTTGTCGATCGTTCCGACCAACAGTGCCGCCCAGAGTGCAAGCCCGATCGCAGCACCGGTATGGCCGGTTATCAAAAGAAAAAGTACCGACGGCACCGAAACAAATGCGGTCCCAAAGGTCGGTATGAGAGAGGCAATTCCCGCAGCGACTCCCCACAGCGCGGCACGCGGCACGCCAAAAATATACAAACCAAACCCAAGAAGCGCTCCTTGGATAACCGCGATCAAAAGGTAGCCTTTGATAATGCCATTGACTGCCGTATAGAGTCGCTCCACTATCTTTCTTCCGCTTTCGTCGGAGAGTGGACTGAATTTGATGAGCATTTCTTTCCAATCAAATCCATCTCTGAGGAAATAAAACATGCTTAGGACCACAAGGAGGAATGAAAAGAGTGTCGAGAGGGTCGCGGTGAAAGCACTTTCTACATGTATGCTGAATTTCTCGGTGAGTGCACTGATGCTCTGTTGGAGATTGATCGCCCCCGAAGGAAAGAGGCGGCTGATGGACTGGTTGAAGAGGGTCGTGATGTTGTCGAATCCTCCATGCGCATTGACCCACGCATAAAGGCTCTGCGACTGCTTAAAGACAATCGTCCCTATGGCAAAGAGCGGCACACACAGTACAAGCACAAAGATCGCTACCGTCAGCAACGCCGCGACCCACGGCACGTGGAGATGGCGTTTCAAAAAAAGATAGACCGGAGAAAACACCGCCGAAAGTGCTACACTGAGCACAATAACACGCACAAACGGCCAAAAGATAAGGAGGGTGAGGACAGCGCCGGCGACAAAAAGTCCTAGGTAAAAATATTTCCTCGTTGATTGTTCGTGCATATCAGAAGTGTAGCAACAAGTGATACTCTTTGACTACCTCTGCAAACTCCTCTTTCCATACTCTAGTGCGAGTACACAACACTGTTCTTTAATCGGTGCCCGAGAGAGGACTTGAACCTCCACACCTTGCGGCACATCCACCTCAAGGATGCGTGTATACCAATTTCACCACTCGGGCATAGCATGACAAAAAGCGCGCCCACGTACTATAACAAAAAGAACGCGGAGCGCAAAAGGTTAGGCCTGAGCCTGTCCTTCTTCTGAAGCAAAAGCGCTCTCGCCCTCTTCGGGGACCCCGACCGCAAGTGCGACCTGCTTCATTTTGTGGCGGATTTCTTTTGCCGCCTTGTCACGGATATAGTAGAGCTTGCTGCGACGCGTTTTGGTGTGTCTGGTGACTTCAATACGATCGATCATTGGAGAGTAGAGCGGGAAGATGCGCTCAACCCCCACACTGTTGGACACTTTGCGGACCGTAAATGTTGCACTGGGGCTCGCGCCGTGTTTGCGTGCGAGCACCACCCCTTCAAAAGCTTGAAGACGATATTTACCCTTGTCTTCGATCTTTGACCACACGCGTATGGTGTCTCCGGCAGAAAACTGAAGCGCTTTGCGCTCATCGATATTTACAGGCGTAAGATAGGTTGCCATAACAGCGACACTGTATCACAAAAAGGTGACCCCAGCAAGAGCCGCTTCGAAATCTTTCGAATACGGTGCCGAAAGGGTTTTCTCCTCACCACTCCGGAGCAAAAAAGTAATCGTTCGGGCATGGAGCGCGAGGCGGTCAAACCCGAGCGCGTGCGGTTTGGTAGGGGCATAGAGCTCGTCGGAGACAATCGGGTGCTGGAGGTAGTGCAGGTGCACGCGCAGCTGATGGGTCCGCCCAGTTTTTGGGAAGAGGTGCATGAATGAAAAATGATTACCCTTTTCTTCGAGAGTACCAGCGACCTGCCATACGGTCAGCGCTTCGCGAAGCGTCCCGCGGGCGCCGCGTCCCGCAAGGCGACGGCGAAAATCGTTGGGGCTTCTTCCGATCGGCACATGCACCACTCCTTCCCTTTCTTTGAAGACACCCCATACAAATGCGTGATATTCTTTTTGGATTTTATGTTCCTGAAATTGTTTTTTGAGAAACAAAAATGCTTCTTGGGTCTTTGCAATGAGGAGCACGCCCGACGTTGCTTCGTCGAGGCGGTGCACGATGCCGGGTCGATCGATGACATTGCCATCAATCGTCATCGGCTCTCCTATTCCCACAATCTCTGGTCGCTCTCGAATGATCCAATCAGCCAAGGTTTCTTTCTGCTGCCTTCCATCAGCATGCACCATAAGCCCCGCGGGTTTGTTGAGCGCAAGTAGATCGTTATCTTCGAAAAGGATTTCGGGATTCATTATGCAGCTGGCTTCTTTTCTTTCCATTTGCCTTTTCCGAGATACTCAGGATCATTTTCTAAAAGCCATTTTTCAGCTGGATCAGTCTCTAGATCAGTCAACGGATCTTGTGTATGTTCATGCAGTGCAACAATATTTGCTTCTGGTGCTTCAATATCTGCATCATTTCTAAATGCCTCTCCTGTTGCTAGATCATATTTTTCTTGTCCTGCACGATGCTCGTTTTCATCATAATAGTCACCACCGTAACCGCCGTTTTCTCGGTCTTTGTCCTGCTCTTTAGCGCGATCGTTATCTCCAAATGGATCTTGTTCGAAATTCATATAGAAAGTATATCACTCTTAATTTTCAAAATTTTTCGTATTTTTTAAGCTTTCGCAAAATGACGCAATGGTCTGATATGCCAGATCATCATCAATCAACTCTCGATAATTTTTGATAGTTTCTTCATGATCAATAATGAGCAATTGTATTTGTGACAAAAGGTCGTTGTACGAAGAAGCGATTTCGCGGCGTCCGATGTTTTTTGCATATACAGCAAAACTTTCGAGTTGCATTTCAAGTTCGAGCATTGTTTTTGCGCGAAGCGGATGATTGCGGAGTAAATGTTCAAATCCTTCATTGTGCTCACTATCAGCCCAGAGTTTAAGCGCTTTAATAATTTTTTCTCTTTCAACTGCGATGACTGCTCGTGGCAATGGGCGGTCAGTCATTTTTACTGGATCATAAAAAGTAAGTTGTGGGAGTTCTCCTGTATCGATTTGTTTTTTTATTCTATTGAGTTTTGAAACGAGAGCTCTGCTATGTGAAAAAGTCACATCAGTTCCGAGCGCCAATTCTCGATCTTCACTTTCAACAACAAAGTCGATACCATTAACATAGTCATCGTACTCGGATGTCTTCCATACAAGAGCATTTGGAATCCAACCATCTCTTCCTCCTAGTTTGTTGTAGAAGAGTGCCTCAAGATATTCTGATGCTTGTCGGTATTCTTTTGATAATGCAAAATTTTCTTCGATTTCACTTTTCATCTCAGAAATTTTATTGTCTTTTTCAAAACCTTCTTTGATTTTTTCTACTTCCTTTTTACATTGATCGACAAATTCATCGCTGAATTCTTTTCCACGGAAGTCGTCTTCTATGAGAGCTCCTTTTTTCATTGTTTGTACCTCATTATCGAGGAATTCAATTTCTCGTTTAGAAAAAGTCGGTGTCTCTTGGCCTTTTGAAATAGGAAATGTTTCTTTCATATACCCAAACTATTACTGGTGCGCCCTGAGGGATTCGAACCCCCGACCTTCGCTGTGTAAAAGCGCTGCTCTACCAACTGAGCTAAGAGCGCAATGCTCGTAGTCTGAGCATAGCAAACCGCGTTACGTTTGCCAATTATCTTTGCTAGTATAAGATAATCGCTGATCTTTATTGCCCCCGTAGTTAAATGGATATAACTGCGGACTTCTAAGCCGTTATTGTAGGTTCGATTCCTGCCGGGGGCACTGCTCGTGCCAGCACGAAAAACTTAAAAATGCTTTTCTGATATAATTGGAAAATATGGAATATTTTCCATGGAATACACTGAAAGATCCATCTGATTCTTTTGAAAATAAAGAGAGGCAAAACCTTGGGTCAGTGGAAATTGAGACGACTGCCCGAGATAATCTACTTGAAATGGGGTTCTCAGAAATCCATATAGAGCGGATAAAGGATCTAATGCACGATTTAGATTATGATGATTGCGTGGGTAAGGTGAAGCGTTTTGTGAAAGGTGGAATAGTGTTTGACCCAGAAAAGCGTAGTGTGGTTATAAGGAAGTTTCATGATATCTCTGAAAATAAAGGGCAGTGCGCAATTCTCTCTTTGTTGCTATTAGACAAATTGGGTGCCGACCCTCAGATACGTGATCATATTAGCGAGTTCAATAAAAACGGAACTAGTGCTGAGTATAAAAACTTAAAAAATAAATTTTTGAGTATTGACGACGAGTATATGGCCCTCTTGGATAACCAATCCGTGAGTGAAAATAGCAATGAGCTTAACAGGCTTCTGGATGAAGAGGAAAGACTTCAATCCTTAATCGATACTTTCGACAGAAAAAAAATTAGTATAAGCAAGTGTTATGGTCTTGCCCCTACTCATTTTGTTGAGACTGAACACGGGACAGCAAATCATATTTGGCTGGAAATAGAATATTTTGAATACGAAGGCTCTAAAGAAGAGTCTAAATCTATCAGGATAGTGCTTGACCCTTCTTTTCGAAAAATCGATGTTCCCGATAAATATCATAAAAAAAATTCATCTCACAACCCTGTTAATATACACTTTCAAGAGGGTAAGGTATTTAAGACAACGCTAAACCGGGAATCAACTACTATAGGCATATCGTCTGATAACAAGATTGTTTATAATCTCCGATTTGGATTCGATAAAGACAACAATCCTTTTCCCATAATTGATGCCATAGATTCAACTGGAAATATTTTTTCGTTTACCGAGAAGAGCAAAGACGGTCTTACCATTAAGATTTCAGAAATAACTGGGAGCCATGTTCAGGAAATACAGGAAATTCTTGCCGAGTTGAATCCTAAATATTTTTCTAGGGGGAATCTTGATGAAAATTTTAAAGGTGGTGATTTAGCGTTTAGTGGTTTTCCACAATAAATATGGCAATGGGGTATTTTGAAAAATTACCAAATGCGAAATATGATCCCGAATCAGGAACGTTTATATATAATGGTTTTAAAATCTCCCTTCAGGGTTATGACAGATTATATGTGGAGCAAGAAGAAGGCCCAAACAGCCCCGCAATGACTTTTTATGCAACAGATCATACATTTTATGTTGATGATACAGCCTATACTGTAACAGCAAGAAATGGTCGCCTAATTATTTCTGATTAGCTGAAAAAGGAGCACAATATGCATTGTGTCATTAACATTGAAAGTCAAATAGAACCCTGTGGGACAACACACTGAAAAGTTCGATCACAAGGAGCTGCACACGAAAAACTCGTGACCACACATCATTGTCCTATTGACGTTCCGGTACGTGTTTCGATCGCAGCTTCTGTTGCAGCAAGCGTCTGTTGCATAGCGGCAATAACAGCTGCATTGGTCTGCGGGGTAGTCACTGGCGGTTCATCAAGTTTGCGTTCGGTTTTCCAGAAGAACCACCCGAAGTAGCCAGCCAGCACCATCAGTATGCTCAAAAAAGAGATACAGTACAGTTTCCACCATCGTCGGGGATGCGATTGCTTCTTTTGGAGCGAAGGAGGTGCCGTATGATGGATAAAAGAAAAAGGGGTATGCATATCAATAACTCATGACTCGTATACTCGCCAACACATCCCAGCCACCCGGCGGAGGCAATGTGGAAGTATTTCCCGCTGCTCCCGTACCAAACGAGGTGTCGCTCTCCGCAAAAAGAGAGAGTTTGGTAAATGCAATTTGGTACGACTGGTGAGTCAGGTCGCCAAGGAATGCATCGAGATTCTTTTGCGTCCCCTTCGCCGAAAAGTCAATGAGGAGCTGCTGTTTACTGCCGTTCCCCGGTGTCTGGACAGTGGTAATAGAAAAGTCGATAGCATCCCTCTGTGCGAGCGCCTCCATGGAGGAGAGGAGTTGCGGGATAGTATCGGAGGTTATTTCATACCCTGCAAGCGTTTCTACTTTTTGTTTGATGGCTGCAAGCGACGTTGCTTCTTGGGCAAATATTTCTTTGTTTGCCTGATAGGAAGCGAGCTGGGTATCGGCGGCAAGCACCTTGCCCATGCGGCTTTTCACAAGACGAACCATGCTCACGAGCAGCAGCGCCCCCGCCAAAGTTCCGAGCATAGCGATCACGAATAAGAGTATATGCTTTTTGACAACAGCGGCGGTAGTCATGATGCTGCAAAGGTAACCGTGATCACAAATTGACTCTGGGTGCTTTTGACGAAGTTTTCGACGGGGCTATCGACCGAAGCAACCGCACTATCATGATGCAATGCATCAACAAACTGCTGCAGGGCTTCGCGCGTCGCCGCAACTCCATGGAGCTCAACAATGGGCTGTGTTGCATCCGCGATACCATAGCCGGTGAAGGTAATCCCTGCAGTCTGATCACTGCGCATAATCGCAATGTAAGCAAGCGGCGACGGCGGGATAGGTGCATCGAGTTTCTCTTTGATTGTTTTCACTGCTTTGGAGAGACTCATGACATCTACTGATTTTGCGATGGAGCCGTTTGCTTCGAGCGCTCGGGTTTGCGTATTCACCAAAAGGTACCGCGCCGAAATGAGCTCGAGGGTGGGAAGAAAAAGGAGCGCGCTCACCCCCATGAGCACCATGACCCCAACAAGTATCCCCGTTGCCATGCGCACGAAGCGTAGGCGCCGGATCAATTTTTTTTGATGATAGGGAAGAATATCAATCATATAAATAATCACTGAGTGCGAGTCCGATCGCGGTCACATAGCTTTGCGCTTGCACTTGGGTAAGCAGCGGGATCACTTCGTGAAATGAGAGGCAATTTATCCACGGATTTGCTGCCGTTACGGGAAGTTTGAGATTGGTGCTGAGATACTCAGCCACTCCCTCGATCGTGCTGTACCCTCCGCAGAGATATATCTGATCAATTGCCGAGAGATGAACAAATTGATCTTTCCTTTCCTGCCAATAGATGTAGCGACGATTGATTTCTTCTTTCAATGTTACAAACACTTCTGAAAGGAGTGGCACGATAGCTGCCTCGGCACCCATTGCGTTGAATCCGTACAGATGAACCAGCCGATGCGCCTCCTCAAGCGACACCGAGCGCTCGTGCATGATCTTTTCAACCACCATGGCGCCACCAAAATCAAGCGTCGATGTATATACGGCAATGCTGTTGGTGATAATAGTAATACCCGTCCTCGTTGCTCCAATATCAACGAGCATACAAGATCGAGCATCGTCGGGGCGAAGCACTGCGCGTGCCGCCGCCTGACCATCGAGCTCAAAGGATACCGGGACAAGCCCCGCACGCGCAAACGCATCGAGATACGCGGTTGCCGTTTTTTCAGAAATCGCTACTACCTGCACCAAAATATGCTTTTCATCCGTAAAAAGTATCTGATAGTCAAAGATTGCCTCAGTCGATTTGAGCGGAATAGTGTCTTCAAGCATAAGTTCGATGGAGCCGCGAAGGTCATCTTTGGCAGCGCTGTCGAGAGGAAGGGTGAATGAGTATACCTGCGATTCGGGGATGGAGACGCGCACATATTTTATACCATACTTTTTGCGCACCCCCTTGAGAAAATCGATAAACTTTTTTTCATCATCGATGCGCCCCTCTTTCATGCACCCGGGAGGAATAGAAAGTGCTCCATAGTCGGCAGGCAAGAGCCCATGTCTCCCCTCACGAAATCGGATGAAGCGCATAGTGGCGTCAGAAAAATCCAATCCGACGGTAGGAATAGTAAAAAATGAGGGGAGAGGAAAGAATCGAAAGAAACGCGATGACACGTAAATAAGTATACGATACAACAATGGCTATCGCATCATTGATCCATCGGGAACGGAGTGCTCCGGGGTGAGCAAGATCGGTATCTCCTGTTCATCAGAGACTGCCATGAGCATGCCGTTGCTCTCGAAGCCGCGAATCGTGCGGGGTACGAGATTGGTGCAAAAAAGCAGCTGCTTGCCGAGAAGAGCAGACGGTTCAGGATACCACTGCCGGATCGCGGAAAGTATCTGGCGCCGCTCGTCACCAAAATCGATTTCAAACCGAATCAGCTTGTCGCTGTCGGGTACTGCTTCGGCAACCACTACGCGGCCTACTCGCGCTTGGATTTTTTTAAAATCATCAATAGAAATTTTTTGCTGTTCTTCCTTGTCCATAGACTTATTTTAACGTAGAGCGTCTTTTATCCAAAAAGCGCTGTAGGATAATCGCCGCCGCGCTATCGTCTCTATCCCCCGCTTTTGTTTGAAAACGATGCGCTTCAACGGAAGAAAAATCTTCACGCTCAAAATGAATGGGGAGCGCTGCTTTTGCGGCGAGGGCTTTTGCAAAAGCCCTCGCCGCTCCCCCCACTGCATTCTCCTTTTCGTTTGTCGCGATCGACTCCCCGATTACAATTCCCCCGATGGGTTCTTGCGCGCAGATTTCGGCAATCCGCTCAAGTGCACCCTCTGTTGGAACGATTTCTTTTGGGAATGCAAATGCAGCATGTTCGCCACTGATCGCGACCCCAACTTTTTTTGTGCCGTAATCAATACCGATATATTTCATCAACATACTCTAACAGACAATTGAATCTGCTGCTATTCCATGGTACAGTTCGGCTATTCACAATGGAAGCGTGGCAGAGTGGTCGAATGCACCTGTCTTGAAAACAGGAGTCCTCGCAAGGGGACCGTGAGTTCGAATCTCACCGCTTCCGCTAGTAGTTTTTGTGGCTTAGATAAAAGCATTTTTAGACGGCCTTGTAGAATCTTTGAACCATGGAGCATTTTATCTACTGCACAGAGCAAGAAATCATTGACTACCTGCGCCAATTCGGCGAGGGGCGCGACAGCCGCGATACCGAGCTCTCGGAGGCAGTACGCCTCAAGCGTCTGTACGAAAAGGAGTTCAAGAAGCCGTTCCTGGTTGGCATTCCGGTTACCGAGGAGGGGTTGCGGCAGATGAAAGCCGGGACGCTCACCAAGAACGAGACCATCAAAAAGTTCCGCAAAGACGATACCGACGTTGATATTCTCATCCTCGACGCAGCCGACTCCAATGCCACACCGAGAGACGACATCAGCGGCGATGTCTTCCAAATGAAGCGGCTGACCGATCACCAGTTCAACGGCGACTTCACGGCTTCGGTTACCAGTGAGTTGCAAAAGATATTCTCGAAAGGATACTCACCCTCGCCTTACCTTAGTCTCTATCTTGCTCTCAATCTCGCGCCACAAATGCATGCTCCAGACTGGCAAGCGCTCGCCGACTTCTGCACCAAGAGCAAGGTTCCGTTTGTGCGGGTCATACTCGGCCCTATCAAGACCGAAAAGGGAGAAGAATTGCTTATCGAGCTCTTTCCTCGCTTGCGCACTGTGGCGCTCTAGAGTTCGGCCAATCGGGCATTAGTTTACTTATTCTTATCAATTCTGTATAGAATAAGTAAACTATTCAGCCGCAGATATATCGCAGTTACTTATCAAATCTGTATAGTAAGTTGTATATATCTAGTAAACCTTCCGAGCAAAAGTAGGCACATCGAATAGACCAGGCTTTTCTTGATACAGCCGCTTTAGTTTCCGTATAATTTTATCAATGTTACTGTAGCTAAGCCGTCCTGTCGGTTCAAAGTTCCGGCAATCGTCCCCGCCAAAATTCAAAGTTCAGATGTATTTTGAATTTCGTCCAGTAGATACCGCACTAAGAACTCGTTATCGGCATGATCCACATACTTAAAACTATGGAAAAGGAACAAACAACAGTTATATTATTCAGAGGCCGCCCAGGAGTCGGCAAAAGTGCCGTTTCTGATGCATTTGCAAAGGAACGGAAGTTGCCAATTCTCAGAAAGGACGATATCTACGATTCCACTTCTGTATATGTTGAGGATCACATTATTCGCAACAAGATAAGTTACGACTCTCTTTTTAGGATACTTGAATCGAATACATCCTCTGGAACCTCTCTGGTTCTTGATTATCCTTTTCAAAATGATGAAGAGGTGATAAATTTTCAGAAGTGGTGCGAAGAACGAAATGTGCATCTTGTTTCAGTGTTGGTGATTTGTTCTGACCGAGAGGTATGGAAGAGGCGTTTCAATGTTCGTTCAGAAAATCCTGTACCAAATCAGCTCATTACTGATCTGGATGAATTGGAGCGACACTATGGCAACCTAAACCTAAAATCATTAGAAGGCGAGATTGTTGTCGATACTGTTGAATCCGTCGAGACTATCCTGAAACAGCTTGCGACCTACGTACCTCAGGAGGGCTAGAAGAAAATCGCTATACTACCTTTACGGTGCGTCACCGCTCTGGTACTGAACCCACGATGCCCGCAAATAAATAACCATCGCATGATTTAATCCATCTATAACAACGAGACATTATTATCAGCTTCGTCTTTTTTTGTATATATGGAAACAACCATTTTCGTTCGAGGGCTTGTTCTTTGGGGTATTCACGGCACCCATGCTCTAACGACCGGCACGGCACGAAGCTTCACTCTTGACATTGCTGTTTCTCTCGACTCAATCAAAGAAGCAGTAGAAACCGACTCACTCGAAAAAACACTCGATTACAAATATATAGCAGCGTGCGCAGCTTCTGTTATTGCTGGACCGCCGGTCCGCCTTATCGAAACGCTCGCTGCAAAAATCGCTGCAACTATCGCACGCCACCCACGCGCGCAAAAAATAAAACTCACACTTTCAAAGTGTGAGTACGATGACGAGATGATTTCGGGAATAACACTGCAGCAAACTTTTCAAAAATGAAGCTCTCTGGTATATACTAACAACATATGCTTAAAGAATTCAAACAATTTTTACTCCGAGGAAACGTTGTCGATCTAGCAGTTGGTGTTGTGGTCGGTGCGGCGTTTGGTACGATTGTGACCGCACTCGTCTCTGACCTTCTCACCCCGTTCATTGCGGCGATCGTAAAGGTGCCGGATTTTAGTGGGCTCGCTTTCACTATCAACGGAAGCAAATTTATGTACGGACACTTCTTGAACGCTTTTATTTCATTCATACTCACTGCGGCAGCAGTATTCTTCTTCGTAGTAAAACCCGTCAACATACTTATTTCCCGCGCACGCAAAGAGCCGCCTGCTGATCCAACAACCAAAAAGTGCCCCCAATGCTTAAGCGAGATTCCTATCGATGCGACACGCTGCGCACACTGCACCCAGCCGGTCGCATGAGCTTCGACGAAAGAGTATTTTGATAGTGACCATGCTACACTTTTGCCATGAGTGATACTCCTCCAGCGCTCTCGTGGGAAACACTTGAATATGAAGAAAAAGATCGCCACCCTGATTGGATATGGTATGCGGGGCTTATCTTTGGTATCGGTGCAGCGCTCGCCTTTTTCTACCACGATCTTTTTTTTGGAATATTTTTGGTCATTGCGGGGATAGCGGTGATCGGTTTCGCACTGCGTCCGCCGCGATATATTACCATCGCCCTTGGTGAAAAAGGTATTTCTGTCGACGAGGAATACATTCTCTATGAGCGCGTACGCCAATTTTGGATTGACGAAACGTCAAAACCAGATAAGCTGTTACTACTCGTGAAGGGGTCGTTTGTGCCGATGCTCGCACTCCCCCTCCATGGTGAGGTCACTGCAGAGACAGTGCGCGACCTGTTGAAAACACACACACAAGAAATCGAAATGCACGAATCGTTTGCCACCAAACTTTTCGAACGTTTCGGCTTTTAACTATCCCTCTCGTCGTTCAATGGATAGGACGCAACTTTGCGGAAGTTGTGATGCAGGTTCGATTCCTGCCGAGAGGACAAGAAGTAACAGAAGACTGAGTTAAGTAGGGCTAAGTAACACTTTGTGTCCTTAAAGGCGAGGAATCGAACGGCGGGAAGGGGTCGGGAAACAAGAGTTTCCTGTGGAGGAAGGAATGGGAAAACCGTGGGTTTCCCAGAAGTGAGATAGCGAAGCGTCCTGCCGAGAGGACACATACATAAAAAAGCCCCATAACAAAGGGCTCTCAATTCAATAACAGTGTGCCTTCACCAAAATAATTCCTATTACCAGCATCGAGACAATCAGGGTGGTACGGATAATCGTTCTAAAGGGAGCGACCATCCTCAACAAAAACAACACCCCGAAACATTCAATGCCGTGCTGGATCAGTGGCGGGAACATCAAAAAAATCACAACCGCAAGTGCGGTGGCTATGAGCGCTCCCCTTCGAGAAAGCCCCACGCTCTTTCTTTTATGTCTAGACATAGGAAAACAATTTCCACCACACTAGCATCTTGTATATCCTTGTCAATCACTTCCTATTGTTGTACGCCAGCCCACTTTTTTAAATCATCATAGGATACTTCGCCACAGAGCCACTGCTTGGTATCGGTGTTGAAGTAAAACGGCACCCCGCCGCACGCGTTGCCTTTGTCGAGCTCTTCAATAAACGCCATGTTACGTTTGTCGTGCCAGACTTCTTTTCGTTCGATATGTACCGAAGGGAATTCCTGCATCAACTTATCAGTGAGTGCACGCATGCGCGCGCAGTGTGGACATTCCTTTCCATAGAACTCATACAGCATAGCGCAAGTATAGCAGACGGTTGTTAGCGAACTTTGGCGATGCGAGCGAGCCGTGCTTTTTTTCGGTTGGCAGTATTCTTCTTGATGATTCCTTTTTTGACCGCTTTGTCGATCGCTTGATACACTTGTGGGAGTGACTGCGTCGCCTCTGTCCAGTTTTTTTGTGCCGCGAGCTTCTCGGTCACCTTTGTTTTTTCCTTCAGCACCTTTTTGGTACGAGCATTGACCGCCTGTTTCTTTTGAGACACGCGGAGGGCTTTTTTGGCGTTTTTGGTAATAGGCATAGTGGCAGCACTATAGCAGTATTTCTCCCCTTTCGCAATAGAACCGCCGACTTGGTATGATAGAGTCATGATTGCACGGATTAGTGGCATTGTCGTCGAACAGAGTGAAAAAGGGGTCGTTATCGAAACGGGTGGTCTGGGCTACTTCATCTATACCCCAGTCGTTGCAACACTCGACGAGCCACTCACACTCCACACACATCTCATCGTCCGCGACGATACACACGAGCTCTATGGGTTTGCAACCCCCGAAGAACGAGTACTGTTTACCACACTTCTCAGTGTCTCTGGTGTTGGACCCAAGAGTGCGCTTGCCATGCTCTCGCTCTATACACTCCCCGTCCTTGTTCGCCATATCAAACGTGGGGACGCAAAGGCGATCTCACTCGTCCCCGGTATTGGTAAAAAGACTGCGGAAAAGATCTGCATTGACCTCAAAGACAAGGTACAAGTATTTGAAACGTTAGAAACTGAAACGTCGAGCGATCTCGTGGAGGCATTGCTCTCTCTTGGATACAAAGAGGTTCATATCCGCACTGTCATAACATCAGTCGATGGCACACTTCCCATTGAACAGCAAATTACACTCGCACTGCAACTTCTCAAAAAATAGCTTATACTCTCTCCTATCTATGCACAGCGAACTGAAATGGTTTCTCCTCCTCTTTGCAGCGTTGTGGGTCGCATGGCTTGTGACCGGAGGACCCTCTCGCATTGATACCAACCGCACCCATCCTTTTATCGAACAGCCAAGTCCTCTGGGGAACGGTCAAATTTACACTTTCCAACAACTCAAAACCGGCACACAACCCTAGAGGGCTATCAGACACCAAGCATGCGAAAGAGTGCGACGCCTCCTGCCACTGCGACGTTGAGCGACTCTTTTTTTCCTTCCATTGGGATCGCTGCAACGATATCACTCATGTGCAGTACTGCTCGCGGCACCCCATTGACCTCGTTCCCCAAGACGAATGCCACCGGCAGTTGTATCTTTGCCTCTTTGTAATCGATAGCACGGGGCGCTTGTTCGATTGCAACGACCATCGCTCCCTGCCGTTGCAATACACCCAAGAGCTTTTGTATGTCGTCATACTGTTCCCATACGATAGTACCTTCAGCACCAAGTGCAGTCTTTGCAATACGCGCGTCGGCTCTGCCGAAACGGTCAATGGGTGCGGGGGTGGTGCTCGAAAGATAAATATGATCAATGCCCACCGCATCGGCGGTGCGAAATAATGCACCGACATTGAGTGCACTCCTGATGTCATGGAGAATAAGTATTTTTTCATCGGCAAACGCGCGCGGAGCAATTGATTTCATATAATTTGCATGGTATAGTTTTTGACGCGTTTTGCAACTGTTCTGTTCCTATCGCATTAGGCCTTTGAACTTGTGACTTTATAAATTTATTTTGCCCCTATAGCTCAGTTGGTAGAGCAGCTCCCTTTTAAGGAGACGGTCGCAGGTTCAAATCCTGCTGGGGGCACCAAAATTTGACTTGGAGACTTCTTACCTGTGGATTCATCATTTTCATTCAATCTTCATTTTTCTAGGATAACCTAATCCGTATGCAAGAAAAAGGACATGTTTTTTTGAGTAAAGTTCCACAAATCACAGTATATTTCTGGATTATCAAAGTGCTTTGCACGACTGTCGGAGAAACGGCGGCGGATTTTTTAAGCGACACGCTCGGACTCGGGTTAACTATTACTAGTATTGTTATGTCAGTGCTGTTAGTCATTGCACTTGTGTGGCAATTTAAGGCCAAACGCTATATACCCACTCGCTATTGGCTTTCTGTTGTCTTAATCAGCATTGTTGGAACATTGATCACCGACAATCTTACTGACGGACTCGGCGTGCCGCTCATTGTTTCAACTGCCACATTCGCGGTCATTCTTGGAGTTGTATTCTGGGTGTGGTATGCAAAAGAACAAACACTCTCAATTCACTCCATCGTAACCCGTAGCCGCGAATGGTTTTATTGGTTCGCTATTCTTTTCACTTTTGCTCTCGGAACAGCACTTGGGGATTTGATTGCTGAAAGTTTCGGACTTGGATATCTCCTTTCAATTATTCTTTTTACGTTGGCAATTGGAATTATCTTTCTATGCTATAAGTTCAAGAAGGTGGGTCCAGTCCTGTCATTTTGGATCGCGTATATCCTCACTCGCCCGCTTGGTGCTTCTATTGGAGATTTTCTTTCTCAAGCAAAAACTGATGGTGGAGTAGGGCTTGGCACCGTTATCACAAGCGGCATATTTGTTGCCGCAATAGGAGTCGTGGTGATATACCTTACCGTTACAAAAAAAGATTCGGAGAAAGTTCAAATTTCATAACAACAGGATCATGGTCTGAAAGCGCAGGCTCGAGGTAAAGAGGTTCGTTGTTTTCTGCTAATATATATTCATTGAACAGAATGTAGTCATAGCGTTTTGAACCGTTGGTTCTGTTGATCCATGTATCAACAAATAGATTTTCCACACGATAGGTAGGAAACACTACCGATTTGGTTGGCAGGATAATTCCATTCTCAACCAATAAACGCTTAAATTTTTCCTTCGCAAACAGAGCATCTTCATTGAAGTCTCCCGCAAAAATTGTCGGAAGTGAAGACTCTTTTTTAAGAGAGGCGAATAGTTTTCTCAACTGCCTGAGCCTCATGCTATGCGACTTGAAAAATCCCCTGGGGTCGTAGTGTAAGTGCAGATTGCACACGCGAAGTTTTCCGCTCGGCGTGTCGATAATTGTTTCAAGAACACCTTTGTTCCCCAAAAATTCACTCACCGAAAAACTAATTCTGCCAAAGGGAATAAACTTAACGGAAGAAATGGGAAATTTGGAAAACGTGAGCAGTCCGCCATTCTTCCTGCGGATACCCGCTTGGTGCACTGCATCATGGTAGCCACTATCGCGCAAAAATGCCGAAAGCATTCCACGGTGTTTTAGACTCCACGATTCTTGGAGGCAGATAATATCGTACTTCGCTCCTGCAAGAAATGTTCCTATTTTTTGTAGCCGCTTGTCGCGCTCTCGTACAAACCACAACGGCAAGTCCCATATGTTATACGTAATAATATTCACCGGCAGAGTTTAATTCCCTAATATGAATTCCTGATGAAGAGGTTACCGTAGTGGGCGGACATCTTTATACTTTTTGTTAAAGGGCTTCTTGTTTACAAGCGTCCAAAGGAATGCAGCAGTGTATTCGATACCTGCTTTGAAAATACCTGCGTCTTTCAGACGTCTTCCTGAAGCATAAATTGGAAAACTGAATGTCCATTTGATTTTCCCGAGCTTGCTCAGTCGTTTTCCAACATCGCTGTCTTCGCCCCAAAATTCAATGTCGGTGTTGTAACCGCCGATCTTCTCAAGTGCATCACGACGCAAGACAAAATTCCCCCCTTGAAGCATTGGCCGAACGCCCGCAACAACCCCACTAAGCACATTTACACCATATCCAATTATATAAAATGTTTTTGACAGCGCTCTATCTGCTCTCGAGAGGTCATAGTAGACTTGTGGTCCAGTGAGCGCGAGGAGCTGTGGGTTTCTTCCAAACTCAAGCACCACTTTTTGTAGCCAACCAGAGGGGAGTATCGTATCGGCATCAATATTCGCCAGCAGCACTCCTCTGGAGTGCTCATACCCCGCTTTACGCGCCCACACGATACCTTTTCGAGGTTCGTCTATTACCGTTACCCGACTGAAGCTGCTTGCTACTTTCGCCGTAGTATCCGTACTCGCATTATTAACAACAATAACTTCGCACAATAGAGTAGGATTGGCAGCACGCTCTTTTTCAACTGATTCGAGACAGGAGCGAATCAACCTTGCTTCATTGTATGCGGGAATGATAATACTAATTTTCATACTGCCGGTATATTATGAAACAAGTTGTTTCTTAAGTCGATCACTATAACGATATATACCATAGATGGTAATGATCGTTGCAACGGCCAACAATGCTTTCAGTAGGCCAGAATGAGAAATGATAAATAGATGACTAAAAAAGTATCCGAGTCCGATCAAAGCACCTGTCCATAAAAATTGCCCCAACATATTGATTGTTATAAACCGACCAAACGGCACCCGTGTCGCTCCTGCGGTAGCGAGGATTGGTATCGCAAGCCCGAATCCGTTGGTTACTTTTGAAAAGAACAAAATTTTCTCATGGTATTTATTAAACAGTTTTTGGACACGCTTAGGTGAATCATCTCCCAATGCGAATAGCTTTGCAATTTTTCGCAACGCTGTACTGCCATAGAGATAGCCCACACCATACCACAGGCAGTCTCCAATAAGATCGCCGCTCATAAGAGAAATATACAACGGAATAAACGACAAAAAACCAAGCCGGAGCAGCGAACCAGTGATAATCGCCAGAAATGGACCTTCAAGCAATCCCAAAATGCAAATGAGCCCATAGACCAATAGTGGATGAATAGCACTAAACGAAATGATTCTTGTTGAAGCTTCTGCAAGAAAAGACATGGTTTAGGATTTTTTGTTTTGCAAACGAATAAAAAACAACAGACTGGAAGTTCCCACAATAATTCCTGCGATAATGTCGCTGAAATAGTGTACACCAAGATAGAGACGACTTGATGCAATTAAAAGAATTATGAGGAGCGTTGCAAGCATAATGAAGAAACGAGCGGTGGGATGCTTGTACTTTTTATAGAGCAGATAGCCGATGAATCCATAGAGCGCGACCGCAATTGCCGCATGACCGCTCGGAAATGAATAATCAGTTTCAAGAATAAGCGCATGCAATGGGCGAGGCCGGTGAAACAAGAGCTTTGCGACATACACGATTATTCCCGTTACCAATAAACAGCGCACAAATGTGCCGAGAGAATGGTATTTTTTGGTGTACAAAAACCGCAAGGTAATAATAACAAACAGGCCAACAACTACTTCAGCGTTTCCTCCATAAGTGACTGCGGTAAAAAATGTAGTTCGCATTGGTGTGCGTGCAGTGACAAAAAAGCCCCCAACAGCATCGTCAATGGCGTGCATCACTGTTAAAAACATTTGTGCATTAAATCGTTTCTGTATGAAGTTTTGATGAAGTGTGGTGGAGAGGAAATGAGATAGTTACTGTTGTGCCTTTTCCGACACTACTTTCTATAGTGATAGCTCCGTGATGAAGTACCGCAATATGTTTTGCGATTGCGAGACCCAAGCCCGTGCCAGAACTGCTTCGTGCATTATCAGCTTTATAAAACCGATTGAAGATTTTATCCAACTCTTTTTCATTGATTCCAATGCCGTTGTCGCTAATTTTTGTCGTGAGAAAATCTCCTTTGGTGTCCATAGCAATGCGTATGCTACCGCCTACAGGCGTATAAGAAATCGCATTTGAAAAAATATTTTTGTAGAGACGTATCAGCGCGTCAGTATTTCCCTTTATTTCTGCCTTCGGCAGTCCATCTAGAGCAATGACAAGATTTTTTTCTCTCGCGATCGCGGTAAGCGATTCAACAACCTTTTTAATAATTGAAGATACGTCCACGATGTGCATCGCGGTTAATGTGTCTCGAGCTAAATCAAGTAGGTCGTCCGTAATAGTGGCGAGTGACTGGATTTCTTCAAGGGTGCTTTGCAACACTCTTTTTGTTTCGGGGGAGAGCACTTCCTTACCGCGGAGCAATACCTCAATAGTGGTTTTCATAACTGCGAGTGGTGTGCGAAACTCATGTGATGCATCGGCACTGAATCGCTCTTGTGCCTCGTATGCTCGTTTAACCGGCCGCAGTGTTTTTTCTGAGAGCCAAAAACTTCCGATACCAGCGAGAAGGAAAATGACGCTATCGATAATGATGATTTGCTCTTGTAAAGCGTCAGTTGCTGAATCATACAGCTGGTGTGCACCCAAGCGATCACCTGCAGCGTTGATACGCGCACGGACATTTTGAATGACCGAGAAATAAAACGCAGCGCTGTAGATAGCGAGCATTATAACGATAATAAACAGATAGAGCGCGGTGAGTTTTAGTCGTGCCCAGATAAAAAGATTAGCACGTAAATCGGTAACCCACACCCCGAATCGTTTGAATGTTGTTTTCATACCGACCCAATTTTTTCCTTAAATTTTTTATATGGGCATCGACCACATTACTAAAGCCCTCAAATGAATAATCCCATAAATGCTCGAGCAGTTGCTCGCGGCTGACAACTTGGTTTGAGTTGCGAAGCAAATAGTCGAGCACACCGAACTCTCGCACAGTAAGTGGAAGCTCGCTTCCGTTGATAGTAGCAATCTTTTGGTTTGTATCAACCACAAGAGCCCCGACTGTAAACGTTGCGGGAATCATTGCGGGTTGTCTTCGTAGTAATGCACGCAATCGAGCAAGCATTTCTTCAAAAGAAAATGGTTTCAAAAGGTAATCGTCTGCACCAGCATCAAGTCCTGCAATTGTGTCTTTTTTGGTGTCCTTTGCGGTAACCATAATGATCGGGAGAGAAATGCTTTTTGCCCGCAGAGCTTTACAAACAGAAATGCCATCCTTCCCGGGAAGCATCACATCAAGAATACATATATCGTATTCCTTCGAGGAGATCGATAGACGCTTTTCCGCTTGCAAACCGTCATGCATTACATCGACAGCATAGCCCTCCTGCTCAAGACCTTTTTTTGTAGAAAGCGCCAATCTCTCATTGTCTTCAACAAGCAGCACCCTCATATTGAGGATACTACACCATTCTCCATGAAGATTCCATGAAACGTATGGTGGTCTAAAAAATGCTCGAGAGAGACAGCCCTAACAAGGGCTTTTTCTCTGTCATTGTTATAAAGAGATAATCTTCTAAATTAAAAATTGTATCGATATATATAATTGACAAAACAAGTTTGAACGATAGAATGAAGAAAAAAAATGGATGGAAGGTAATCAACTTGTTTTTTCAGAAAATGGTAAGACAGCCTCTATTAAATTCAAAACAGGATTCGAATCTTTGGATTTTGATACCAAGGAGGAAGCGCTTGGCGCTATTCGCGATTGTTATGCAAAGGGAAAAATATCCAAAGAAGAGCAGGATGTTTTTATAGAACAGATCGTGCTCGCAAAGGATATGCCCAGTGTCCCAGCAGGTTTCTCTTCTTTCACCAGAGCACTTAATTCCGCACTGTTTGGTGACAACCTTCACGAGGAGAAAATTGAAAACCCTTATACGGAAATGTGTAACTGCGATATAAAAACACCTCACGCGTATATCTATAACGGCAACGGTGAGATAGTAAGTCTACCGTTTCGATTCAAATCCGAAGGGTTAGTATATGTAACCTATCTTCAGCGCAGGGGGTGTCTTTCAGAGAAAGACACGGCGAGCTTACATGCATTGATTGATCTGCTCCCGTTACCAGAGGACCCGTCTTTAAACTAACACATTGAAACCGATCTAACTATTCGATCGGTTTTTTAATTGAAAAAAGATATCATTGTATGATATCTTGAAAGAGATGAGGAAAGAACTTATATTCTCGCTAGATAAATCGCTCCGTACAAAACAAGTACACCAAGGAGTGTCGCGATAGTCGTCCAGACGGTCGGATGGGCATGATGGCTTTCGGGCAAAAGATCGCTCGCACCAATATAGAGGAAGAATCCAGAGAACAGCGCGAGAATGATGCCGAGTGTCGCTTCGGGGACGTGGAAGAAAAAGGTTGCAATGATACCTATTATCGGCGCTCCTGCATCGACAATGAGCCAACGCAGTGCTCGCGTCTTGTCACCACCATTTTTCACGACGAGGTTCACGGTGTTGATACCGTCCGAGAAGTCATGCGTGAGTACGGCTGCGGTAACAATCGCACCGACTGCAACGGACACTTGGAACGAAAGCCCGATCGCAAGTCCGTCGAGAAAACTGTGGAGCGACAATGTTCCCGCCCCTGCATTTCCCTTTCCGTTATTTCCCGTATGGTCATGATGGTGTCCTTCGGTTGCGCAGCCGTGAAAAAAGACAAACCGATCGAGCACCATGAAAGCAAAGAACCCCACCGCCGCAAACGTGATGATGGTCGCTGCAGAAAAAGTATCCGCACCCAACGAAATCGCTTCGGGCAGGAGATCAAAAAAAGCAACCGCTATCACCGCCCCTGCAGAGAACCCGAGTATGAGATGGAGTTTATCCTTGAAGCGCAACGCAAAGAGCCCGCCGACCATAGTGGCGAGTCCAGTGGCAACCGCGATAGTGATGATGAGTTCGTAGTGCATGGGTTGAATATATTTTTTTAGCGAGTATACTCTAGATGCAAATCATTTGCAATAATACTTCCTTGCCTTATGAAAAAATCACTCCCTACTGCTCTCACACTCCTGCGTACCCACGGGCTCAAAGTGACAAACATCCGCATTGCTATCGTGACGCTCCTCCAAAAAGCTACTGCCCCACGTACTGCAGAGGAGATCGCTCGTCAGATGCGGCGCATCGCCGATACGGCCACCTGCTACCGCACACTCCGTACTCTCACCGACAAAGGGATTGTGACAAAACTCTCCCTCTTTGAAGACAAGGCATCATTTGCACTCACCGATACCCCATCGCACGCGCACTATGTCGTGTGCACCCATTGCCAGACAATCGAACCGATCACGTTGTGTCTAAAAAATGCAGACATTCAAGCATTGCACAAAGCAAAAAAGTTCACAGCGGTGCGCAGTCACGCACTTTCATTTTTTGGCACTTGCAAAAAATGTGCTCGCGCGATACCGTAATAGAGTATGAAAAAGAAACAATGGGTATGGTGGGCTGTGGGAAGTATTGTAGTCATTGGAGGACTCGTTACTTTTTTAGTGCTGCAAGCGAGAAAACCTGGTAAGTATGATGCGCTCGCACAGTGCATTGCCGCGAGCGGGACGAAAATGTACGGGGCATTTTGGTGTCCGCACTGCCAGGCGACCAAAGCAATGTTTGGTAAATCGGCAAAGTACCTCCCCTACATCGAGTGCTCCGAACCGAGCGGCAACGGACAACTCCCTGTGTGTAACGATGCAGGTATCCAAGGCTACCCCACATGGCGCTTCCCCGACGGCACCCAGCTCACTGGTGAGCAGACATTGCAAACACTCGCCGATCGTACCAACTGCACCCTTCCCCAATAATCGTATGTTTACCGCCATCCTCGCCATCGGCACGATCATTCTCCAGCTCCTCATCGTCATTGTCCTCATAGCACTCCTTACCCAAGCCTCCTTTCTTTCAAAGGTCGCTCCTTACGCATCGCTTGCACTCCGCATTATTTTTGTTGGGGCAATTGCAGGGAGCTTGCTATATGAATACGGATTTGGCTATGCGCCGTGCCTCTTGTGCTGGTACCAGCGCATCGCGATATTTGGTATCGGTATACTCGCTTTTACCGGCAATCTGTGGAAAAGTGCGCTGCTGCGCACACAGGTACTTCTCTTTGCGTCGGGAGGATTTTTGATAGCGTTTCTGCACAATTACATTGATATATTTCCTTCGGGACTCGATGTGTGCGGCGCGACCGGCCCCTCGTGTTTGATGCGCTACGTGCACGTCTTTGGCTACATCACCATTCCCATGATGTCGGCGACGGTACTCCTTGCAGGAATACTCCTTCCGCTCATCGCCAAGAGTTATCCACAAGCATCCATTGTCGAGACGGCAAAATAACTTTATAATCTCTATCAGAAGTTCATTCAGCGCTTTACCTAAGTCAGTGTGGTACGGCACCCAAATTTAGTTCTTAGTGAAAGCACATTAAAAATTTTTTAATCTAAAACTCTATATATAAAAAAGCTCCTCACAAAAAAGGAGCTTTTCTCTTTTTTAACTCCGTCTCCAAAGACTACTGCTCTAGGATCACTCTTTCGATAGCAAGTTCGAGTGGTATGCCCTTCTCCCACGCCTGCATGTGTGCAGTGATCAATGCCTCATAGAGCACTCGATAGCGATTGCGGATGTGTGGTTGCTTGGCAATGAGATCGCGTACTTTCCAGTACAAGACTCCGACAATTGCCTCGACCGCATAAGTCTCCAGCGCACTGCGATAGGTCATCCATCGAGTTTTTTTATCGGCGGCCGTAATACATCCTGTTACCGAAAAAAGCGGCGCTTCTTTTTTTGCCGATGGACGTTTTTCATCCACTTCCACCACCGCTCCTGCTTTCTTAAACGCGGTGACCACCGATGAGGCAACGGTGAGCTCTTCAAAAATAAAAGTAGTAGGGCTCGCCAGTAGTTTTTTGAGAAAGGGAAGCGATGGTGCTTCGATAGTGTCGGTGAGCATAAACTTGACGAGCACCATTGGTGCGACAGCATTGAACAGTGATGGATAGGCGTACTGCTCGAGCTCGGCGAGCGTGCCATACGTATCGTCATAGACGATCAGCTCCAGCGCTCCTTGGAGAGGAGCAATGTGTGTCGAGCGAAATGTGCGATTGTCAGAAGCAATGAGGAAAAGCATTTAAAAAATTTTTGGAACGTCTTTCTGGTAGTGGGTATAGACATCCTTATAGGTTGCACCGAGCACTCTTTCATAGCGGCGAAAAAAAATATTCGAGAGTATGTAGCCTACAAGAGTAATCGCAAAAAAGATGATCGACCCGCTGAGCGCGGTATAGCCGAGCACCACGAGCAATATGCCACACTGCGTAGGATTGCGGATGAAGCGATAGGGGCCGCGTGAAAAGTATGGCGGGTACTTTTCACCCCTCGGAGTACCGTGATGGCGAGAAGTGTATTGCGCCCACACAATCAAAAACGACCCCACTACAAAACAGTAAAAGCCGATGGCGTGGGCAAAAGGAATAGAGACGGAAACCCCAACGAGACTGTCCACAAACAGCCCAATACTACTCCATAAAAAATACATGAGATACGAGCGAGCAAGCGCGGTATGCAGTGATAGAGTATCCATACTCCTCTAGTATACCCTTTTACTTAAGTGCATCGAGCCGGTCTCCTTCCCCGATCGCCACCTCAAGCGGCACCTCAGGAATAGGGATAGCGATGGGGCTACGAGCAAAGACGTGGGTCATCGCCTCTGCGATGATCGCCTTTGCCTGCTCTTTTACTCGATCTTCTACTTCGTACACCAATTCGTCGTGCACTTGGAGAGTGAGGTGCACAGCCTCAGCGATACCCTTTTCTTTGAGGTCATGATCGATGAGCGCGATTGCGATTTTGATAATGTCTGCATTCGTTCCTTGCAACGGGGCATTCGTCGCCATGCGCTCCGCTATCGAACGAACAAACGGTGTTGGTGCATTGATGCCGGGGAAATAGCGCCGACGTCCAAAGAGGGTTTGGGTATACCCGTGAGTACGCGCAAAGGCTTTGGTATGTTCGAGATAGGCTGCAACAGTGGGAAATGTCGCAAAGTAGCGTTCGTAGTGTGAAGCTGCTTCTTGTCGCGTTGACCCAAGGTTTTTTTGCAATGCATTGATGCCCATACCGTAGAGGATGCCGAAGTTGATCACTTTTGCCTTACGGCGCATGTCTGGCGTCACCGCTTCCGGCGCAATACCAAACATTTCCGCAGCAACACGTGTATGAATATCTTCGCCGCGTGCGAACGTTGCGATGAGTCGCGCATCGCCGGAGAGTATGGCGAGTACCCGCAGTTCGATTTGTGAATAATCACTCCCGATAAACACGTGCCCTGTGCGTGCGACAAAGCCGTGTCTGATGTCTTTGCCGAATGCTCCTCTGATAGGAATGTTTTGGAGGTTGGGGTCCACGGAAGAAAACCGCCCCGTACTCGTTCCGTCCTGCAAGAACGTTGCGTGGACACAACCACTCTCGTCAGCATGTGCAAGGAGCGCCTCGACATACGTTGTGAGCAACTTTTGAATCTCTCGATACTGAAGAATGCGCGGCACAACAGGATGCGCATCGTGCAGCGACGCGAGCACATCAGCATTGGTGCTGTAGGCGCCACTTGCTTTTACCTTCCCTTTCGGCTTGAGCTTGAGGACCCCAAAGAGGAGATGAGAGAGCTGCTTTGGCGAATTGAGGTTGATGGGTACCTGCGTTTCGTCAGTGATAGCCGCTTCAATTGCCGAAAGTTTTTCTTGGAGCTGCTTTTGCAATTCCCGAAAGTATGTTCGGTCAATCATAATACCCCACTTCTGCATCGCGTCGATGAGTGGTATGAGTGGCACTTCGACTTTTTCAAAGAGGGCCAAGAGGTCTTTTTTGCGCAAGTCATCCACGACGACTTCATACGCTGCGTCGAGTGATGTCGTATGCGTGCGATTGAGCACATCTTCATAAGAAGGAGTAGTGAGCTCGGAGTACCCCAACCACAACCCTATCGCCGCGCGCCGCAAGAGTGATGTGTCAACGGGTGCCGATGGCATTTCTTTTTTGAACGCAAACACTTTTTCCACCCGAGGGAGCAGACTTCGAAACTCATACTGCGAAATTAGCTCACGCACCTTCTTTTCATCAACGGTGACGCGGTATGACTGCTGAGGAAGCGTAAACGCTACTGGAGCATCGCGGCGGATGGTGGCGAGTGTTTTGGAAAAGAATGCATCGTCTTCGTGTGCTTTTAATACCTCGATCAACCGGTCAGAGACCCCGGCGGCTTTGACCTGCTGCGGCGTCTTTTTGAGTGCCGCGTACATTTTTTCGATGGTACCGAACGTATGAATAATCGCGGTTGCCGTCTTTTCTCCTATGCCGGGGACGCCGATAATATTATCCGAAGGGTCGCCTCGAAGTCCTTTGTAGTCGGGGAGATATCTTGGTGCAAATCCGTAGCGGTCAACCACCGCGCGCTCGTCGTAGACGACTGTATCGGTAACTCCTTTTTTGAGGGTAAACACCTCAACCTTCTTTCCCTTGACCAATTGCAACGTGTCCATATCACCGGAAGCAATAACGACGTGGAGTGAGGCGTCGTTTTTGTAGCGCTCGACTATCGTCCCGATGATATCGTCTGCCTCAAATCCTTCGGCATCGACACAAGGCACACCGAACGCATCGAAAAGTGTGCGCGAGCTTTCGATCTGAGCAACAAGATCATCTTCGGCTTTTGCCCTCCCCTTTTTATACTCGGTGTACGCAGCGTGACGGAAGGTAGGTTTGGGCAGGTCATACGCCGCCACCACGTAGTCGGGTGCAAAGGTCTCAATGATGCGAAGGAGCATGGTGGCGATGCCATAGAGTGCACCGGTAGGAGCCCCGGTACTATTGGTAAAACTCGGGAGCGCATGATAGGCGCGATGGATAATGGCATGTGCATCAAGGATAACGAGTGTTTGTTGTTGTTTTTTTGAAGCAGCTGCAGTAGTCATAATGACGAGCGGTGTTTAATATGTCGCCCGCGAGGAACATGGCTGAGTTCATACAGTGAAGTCTCCGCGGGAAGGCGCCCTTTTATTCGATCGGGCCACTCTACGATCACGAGTGTTTGTGGATCGCGAAGAAGTGCATCCCACCCGAGCGGATCGAGCTCGTTTCCTTCCTCGATCCGATAGGCATCGATATGAGCGAGTCGCCGCCACGGTACCGGTGCGGTAGTTTCATAAAACTTCGCGATAACAAATGTGGGACTTATGAGAGAATCACTTATCCCCAACGCCTTTCCTATCGCTTGGGTAAGTGTTGTTTTCCCTACACCCAATTCCCCTACTAATCCGACTACAGTAGCTCGATTAGAAAAAGGGGTAAGTTCGGCGAGCACCGCTTGAGCGACCACTTCCACTTCTGACTCCTCAAAGGTCCTTTCCATAAGAGGGATTTTAACACAAAACCCCCACCAAAAGGTGGGGGTTTTGTTTCATCCTAAAGAGGAAGATTATTTCTGATCGCTCTTCTTGCGCAATTGTCGGCCGAGCACGATGAGTCCGAAGATGACGAGGATAAGCAAGAGCCATCCGAGGAGCGTGGTGGGAAGGAATGACCCAACCCCAAACACACTTCCGCCAACTACAGGACAACCATTCGTCGCGGTCACCAAGGCATACGCGGTCGCATCTTCTTGTGCGTGCGTTTTCACGTCGGTGTAAACAATAGTTGCAGTGGCAACCGTAAGACTCCCATTGGCTGCGCTACTATTTACCATACCACGTACCGTGATGACTCCCTGTTCCCCTGCCTCAATAGCGTCGAGAGGAATAGTGATGGTGCGATCTTCAACACTATAGTTGCCGCCAGAACTTTGCAGGTAGGTGACTTCTTTTGGAAGAGTGAACTGCAACACTGCGTCTTTGAGTACCTGCTTCGAGATGTTCTGATACGTAATCGTATAGTCGATCTCTCCGTCGATACACATGTGGTCAGCACTGCTGTCCACTGAAAGTTTAAGCGATGACGGCGCGCTCTGGGCTACCACTACGGTGTGTGCCGTCGTTGTGGTAGTCGTGTGTACCGCAACTTGTGGGGGAGGAGTTGTCGTACGGAAGGTTACTACACTGCCGTACGCAGTGCCGTTCGCATTCTGAACAACCGCTCGATATGAGTACGTTGCTCCCGGGGCAAGCCCTGCGATAAGGGAATTGTAATACTGCGAACTATTGCCGCTTGAGACGAACTGCGTCGCAGTGCGGTTGCCAAGCGACGTACCGATACCCCACTCAAACCACGCATTAGTCGTGCCGTACGTGGTATTGGGAATAGCAATACCGTTGAGTTGCGCCTCTGTACCGTTGAGCACGGTCGCTACCGTAGTAATCGCTTGCGGTGCCGATCCATAGTAACCACCACCATTATTGGTGACGTACACCGTGGTTGAACTTGTCTGATTCGATCCGCCATTACAATACGCATTCAAGGTATAGGTAGTGGTCGTATACGGATTTACCGTGATTGAACCACTTGCATTCTGGTTGCCAGAGAGACCACTGATAGTGACATAACTGACATTACCTGAAGTGTTCCACTGCAAGGTACTGTAGCCGCCCTGCGTAATACTTGAAGGATTCGCAGAGAAGCTGCTGACCTGACAGTAATTGTTGCCACCTTGTCCAGAGCCTACGACATTGATGGTAAGGAATCGCTGACCACCGATGTTGCCGTTGGCATCATAGACGGTGAGCGTGTATTCCGTACTTCGGTCGATTGCACCAGTATCGATACTCCCATAGGGAGGGCGATCACCGGGGTAATCCGCGGGCACAATCGAAGCCGTGTCACAGTTCTGGCTGTCCCAGTGAAGGACCGTACTGTCACCAGCCTGCACAGTGTATTCCTGCGCAGTGAAACTAGTCGGCTGACATGTACCACCGCTGGTGCCACCTCCGCCGCTCCCACTACCGCTGACGGTAATAGTCACCGACTGAGGACTACTCACACCACCATAATCGGTGTGTCCGACAATGGTAAACGTGGTGGTCTGGGTCAATGCCCCAGTACTTACGCTACTTGAAGGAGGACGGTTGTCAGGATTTTGAGACGGAGTAATTGACACCGTATCACACCCCGAAGTCGTCCAACTTACGGTTGAAGTGCCACCTGAGGAAACGGTCGAAGGACTAGCGGTAAAGCTCATCACCGTACACGTCCCGCCCGCATGAGCAGGGGCTGTCGAAACAGTCATCACCGATGCGAAGGCAAGCACTGCAATTGAAATAATAAATTTTTTCATATTCATACTTTTTTCTTTCCACTAATAATTCGATAATTACTCTTTAGTGCTCCAAATTGGTTGGAACATAGGCTCTGAAGCACTAGAGAATAAAAGGATGATGACGGATCATCATCCTTAATGAGTTCGAAACAAAAGCTTAGAGTGGGTGGTAATTATATCCACTACCATTTCCATATCCCTGACCTCCCTGGTTTCCACCAAGAATGCCGTTCAATTGAGAGGTATTGTACCGCCTCACCACGGGATTGGTCACAACGGATCCGTAAGGATTTAGTGGGGTAGTGTTGTACACTCTCCCACTGTTTCCATAATTACCACGACGACCGCCGCCGCGATATTGGTACGTCTGCTGCGGATAGTAGCTATAACCATAGTTACGGTTGCCCAGACGGTTGCCGAGATATGTCCCGACAAAACTTCCTACCGCGGTCCCTGCAACGTCGCCCCAAAAGTTTGACCTTTGTTGCGTGTACACCGGTTCCTGATAAGGAACATTTTGCACAGGCGCTTGGGTGTAAACCACTGTTGATGCACCGACAGTAGAGGGCTGTTGACTATTGCCACTTTGCTGAATTTTCGTAAACAAATCAGCATCATGGTACATATCCAACTCGCGTTGATCACGACCTTGGTCATAGATGTTCTTGCCTTGGTCCCAGCTAATCTGCGGATTAACTATTGTCACCTGCTGATTATTTACGGAAGGTTGCGAATTGGCTGATGAGGTTTGTTCATCAATGTCTGGTCCAGCGGCTTTTGGTTGTATTTCTCCCAAAGGATTAAGGCAACCATTAAACCCCCATTTTGCGATTGCAATTTTTTTGCCATTATCAACAAAAAATATCACACGCACTCCAGGTTTTAATGTCCCACCTACAGCAACACCATTTGGACTAATGCCATTGTTTCTTTCACCGCCCTGGGACAAACCAAAACAGAAACTACTGACTGGGGCATTCAGTACTGACTGATATAAGCTAGACCCCCATACAGCTTCATAATCAGACGGTTTGGCATTTACTGTCGCGCCATCGATTGCCTGTCCTGATGCAGCCGATTTTAAATATCCAATCAACTGATCGGGTGTTGGATTACCCGGAACATTTTCCCACGAAACAAAGGGTAGGTTGTTCGCTTTTGTTACTATTCCTATTAGGAATAGATTTATAATTACAAGGTACCTTTTCATTTTCAAAAATATTTTTTAGTTAGAGAAATGAATTAATTCCACATGATAATAGCATATTTGATATACATTGTCAACTCCTTTTCATACCCTATTTTTGTGTCGTGGTTATACCCAAAAACACCCTTATTTTGGGCAGTTTTATCCATATATACGCTATACTTGAGAGACGATGGTGCAATTTGACGAAGATCAACAACAAAAACGTTACAGCGAGCTGCGCGCCCAGGAGGAGGAAGACCTTGTGGCGATGCTCGCGCAGAGCCGCTACGGCGTACCCTTTGTTGACCTCACTGGGCACTCGATTGACACGGATGCGCTCCGCCTTCTTGAAGAAAAAGATGCTCGTGCCTACGACGTCGCCCCGTACAAACTCATCGGCAAGAAAGTATTTCTCGCCGTCCGCTCTCCTGTTGCCGAGGGCGCGCTCAAGGCGAAGCGGCTCCTCGAGGGAGAAGGGTACGAAGTGACTCTGGTGATGGCGAGTGAGCGGAGCATGCAGCGCGTATGGGGGCGGTATGAGGATCTCTCGTTTGCGACACGCTCCCGAGCGGGAGGACTCGATATTTCACCGCAGTTGCTCACCGAACTCAGCCAAAAAGTAAAAACGATAGACGATGCCGTCGCCGAAATACAAGGTGCACTCAAAGACGACGACCCAACCCACCACCTTTCTCGATTGCTCGAGATCGTCATCGGCGCCGGCATTGGTCTGGATGCCTCTGATATTCACATTGAACCGATGGAAGAAACGGTGGAGCTTCGTTTCCGCCTCGACGGCGTCCTCCATGTCATCACCACGCTCACCCACGAAGTCTATCGGCAAATCACCACTCGCCTCAAGCTGCTCTCCGGACTCAAACTCACCATCAGCAACACTCCGCAGGACGGCAGGTTTAGTGCATTCCTTGGAAGCGTCGGTCCGCAGCAAACACCGTCCTCGATGCAGGAAAGTCAGGAGATCAATTTTCGCACTTCGCTCATCCCGGGGGCGTATGGGGAGTCCATCGTGCTGCGTATATTGAACCCAAAAGCGATCCATGTACAACTCGAAGGACTCGGCATCTCTCCGCCACTTCTTGAGATTTTTATGCGGGAGATCAAGAAACCCAATGGGCTCATTCTCCTCACTGGCCCGACAGGCTCGGGAAAGACAACAACGCTCTACGCTTTTTTGCAAAAAATTTACACTCCTGAAATCAATATCATCACCATCGAAGACCCTATCGAGTACCACCTCCCCGGTATTACCCAAACTCAAACCGATCATAAAAAAGGGTACACCTTTCTCGCAGGACTTCGCTCAGCGCTGCGCCAAGACCCCGATGTCATCATGGTGGGCGAGATCCGCGATGCAGAGACGGCAAAAATCGCGATCGAGAGTGCACTCACCGGACACCTCGTGTTCTCCACGTTGCACACCAACAGCGCCTCAGGAGTGATTCCCCGCTTGATTGACCTTGAGGTGAACCCCAAGATCATGGGGAGCGCACTCACGCTATCGATCGCGCAACGACTCGTGCGCACCCTCTGCCCCAACTGTAACTATGAGCGTCCAGTAACCGAAGAAGAAAGGACACTCATCAACACGATCTGGGACGAAGCGGTTGCAAAAGGAAAACATATGGAAGCATTCGGTGTAACACGAGATGTCACGACACTATGGGGAGTAAAAGGGTGCGCTCTGTGCAATCAGACTGGCTACAAAGGTCGCACGGGCATTTTCGAGGCAATAGAAACAAACGAGACTATTGAAAAGATAATTCCTCAAAACCCGAGCGAGCGCGATATCAAGAAACTCGCCGATGCCCAAGGGACGCTCGACATGCGCGAAGATGGCCTTATAAAAATCTTGCAAGGAAAAACTGATTTTGCCGAATTAAAAACAGTGGTTGATCTCTATGAAAAATAAAAACTCTGCAGGGAAAACCTGCAGAGGAGTACTTAAATGAATTCATAAACTAATTACAATTTTTCGCAACTAGAGCGAAAAAAGTCATTATTGCAATAATCAACGCGACGATACTTAATGTTGAGTTTGGCCGTGAACTCTTTAAATTATTATTTTCCATTTTTTAATTTTTTAAAAGTTACCAAAAAAGCACTAATCTCTAAACAGTCCTTGCAAATAATAGTATATGCAAGTAAAGCATACTTGTAGGAGCGCCCCAGTCGTAACCAAAACGTCCTGCGCATATACCTAGAACCAATGGCTGACTGCTTAGAGATTAGTGCCTTCTTAAGGTACACTACTGTCGTGTTCTCTTCTGCAAAAGAGTTTAGCACAACTAATAAATATGTCAAGTACCCCCCCTCCTTCCCCCAAACCGCTCGGTGACGATCAATTTTCTGATACTCTGTTGCGACCAACATCCTTTGATGAATATATCGGTCAACCGATCATCAAAAAAAATCTCTCTATTCTCATCGGTGCAGCAAAGGCACGCGGCCATAGCCCCGAACACATCCTTTTTTACGGGCCGCCAGGGCTTGGCAAGACGACGCTTGCCCATGTGATTGCGCAAGAGATGGGCGCCCACCTCTCTACTACCTCCGGCCCCGCGATTGAACGCGTTGGTGACTTGGCCGCCCTCCTCACCAATCTCACCCCCGGCGATATGCTTTTCATTGACGAGATTCATCGCCTTAACAAAGCGATCGAGGAGGTGCTCTATCCAGTCATGGAAACAGGAAAAATGGACATCATGATCGGCAAAGGTCCTTCTGCACGCACGGTGCAACTCGAGCTTCCTCCGTTTACCCTCGTCGGTGCAACGACGCGCTTTGGCATGCTCTCGGCACCGCTGCGATCTCGTTTCTCGGGAGGAAGCTTCCGTCTCGAATTTTATTCCGACGAAGAGATTGAGGATATTCTCGATCGGTCGGCGCGCATCTTGCATATCACTACTAGCCCAGCTACCGTTGCCGCCATCGCCGCACGCTCTCGCCGCACGCCGCGCACTGCCAACTATCTGCTTCGCCGCGTGCGCGATTATGCACAGATGTACGAGCAGTCCGTTAATGAACAAACGGTGCATGAAGCATTTGCACTGCTCGGACTCGATGAGGCAGGACTTACAAAAAGCGATGTGCTCATACTAAAAACACTTCTTGAAAAATTTGGGGGCGGCCCGACAGGTGTCAAAAACATTGCGGCCGCGACCGGTGAAGATGAGGGCACCATCGAAGAAGTGGTCGAGCCCTACCTTATCCAGCTCGGGCTCATCGAACGCACTCCTCGTGGTCGTGTGCTCACCGCAAAAGGAAAAGCGTATCTCCAAAAATAGTATGTCAGGTCATAGCAAATGGAAACAGATCAAATACAAAAAAGCCACGAGTGATGCGAAAAAGAGCAAACTTTTTTCCAAGCTTGCGCTCCTGATCGCCAATGAAGCAAAAAAGAGTGGCGGGGACAAAAACGCTCCGGGACTTCGTGCAGCAATAGAGAAGGCGCGCGCGGAAAATATGCCCGGCGAGAGCATCGACCGAGCGATCGCCCGCGCCAATCGGCAACAGTTGCTCGAGTCGATTACCTACGAAGGGTACGGCCCGGGCGGGGTTGGCATCATCGTTGAAGCACTTACCGCCAACCGCAACAAGGTCGTTGCAGAAATCAAACATGCCTTTTCTAAATACGGCGGCACCCTGGGCGCGATAGGCTCGGTCGCGTGGGGATTCTCCAAAGAACATGGTGAGTGGACTCCGACCACAACAATGCCACTTGATGACGATGAGGCTGAAAAGCTCGGTGCACTCGTGGATGCACTGGAAGAGAGTGACGAGGTACATGCGGTGTATACCAATGCGGCATAACTATGCGCTCCTCTTAAGAATCTGGTAGTATCGACGTATGAGACTTCTCGCTATTGATCCCGGATACGACCGTTGTGGGGTGGCAGTGTTCGATGCGACAACAAAAGACCCGAAGCTCCTCCACTCGGCATGTATCACTACAAAAAAAACCGATACTCAAGAAACACGTCTCGCGGTCATCTACAATGAACTCGAGCGGCTCGTTGTAGAATGGAATATTGAAACAATCGCACTTGAAACACTATTTTTTTCCATAAATAAAAAAACGGCGCTCAAAGTTGCCGAGGCTCGCGGTGTCGTGTTGTTGCTCGCGGGGACATATACCTTAGAAGTGATCGAGCTTTCTCCACAAGAAGTGAAGCTGGCCGTTGCTGGCAGTGGCGCTGTTGATAAAAAACAGGTTAAAAAAATGGTAGAACTTTTACTCAAAAACCAGTTACAAGGAAGGTTTGACGATGAGATTGATGCCATCGCCATCGGACTCGCCGGTATCCCCACCCTGTTCCAAAAAAAACTTGCGTGAAGTATTGCAAAGAAAAATATATTTTGCTACAACTATGTGCATATAAATTAAATAACAACAAATCGGCAACAAACTATGGATGACGAACGCGATGTACATGAAAATACCGATACCCCTATACCTGACGAAGTGTTCACTGGTGAAGACGAGATAGATCCAGAGCAAAATGCGGGAGAAGAGGAGGAGGGTGATGCGATGGGGTTGCTCGATGACGACGGTAGAGACCCCTATGCAGCTGATGACGATGAAGAACTCGAGATAGAACAACTGATGGATCCATACGGACTCATGAGTGATTACTAAATTCTTCTTTAAGGGAGGACTCTAAGCGCTTTTTGTTGCTCTTTCAGTACACTTTTCACAGCGGCACCCTTTTGGTTTGATCCATTCGTTCCAGAAACTTTTACCATAGTCGTAAGCGAGCTCTTCGCCGGCTTTGATATTTTTTCGCGCGAAGATAAAGACGCGCTTCTCGCGCTCGCGCGTGTCGCTTTCACAGTTAGGTCGACAGGAGTGATTGATATAGCGCGCGGTGTTGTCGCGGCGCGTGCCGTCGATCGTCCACTTCGAATTGATCTCAAAGAGATACTGTCCGCCTTTTTCATCGGCCTCATCAGCAGTAAGCATGTTGCCCCAATATTCGATAATGTAGTCACCCTTTTTGATGTCGGTGTCCGTAAACAGTCCGAGTCCATTGACGCCTTTTTTGACTTTCAAATGATCTTTGAGTCTTGGATTTATTTTGTCTTTCGTCGCTTTCATATTTTTTGCATAAATTTAACGCGGAAATTATATATTAAAAAGCTGCTTTTCGCAGCTTTATTTTTGAAATGGTGCCATTACATCTTCATATCGAGAGATTGCCCAAATTAGAACTAATAGTAGCAAACATATAACAAACATGATTGCTTCAATGGTGTTTTTATCGATTTTCATTGTTTTTATTAAACCTTACTACCAATCCACATGATGTCAATTTTATTTTGTCCAGGAGGCATAAATTCCAGTTGTCAAAAGACGGTCGGAATTTTTTTGTTGCAAAGATATGTCACCGTACGAAATTTCTCCGTTTCTTTCTTTCAACACATCGTGCAATAGTTCTCCAAATGTTCGAGGGGCGAAACCCGATGCGTAGCCGTTGAGGATCACGAGTTTCGCATTTGGTGGAAGGAGTTTCGGAATGAACGACACGAGTTCCGGAAGTCCTTCTTCGATCTTCCACACTTCTCCCTTCGGGCCACGGCCGAACGCCGGCGGGTCCATGACGATAATATCAAATGTTTCTTTGCGACTGACGAGGCGCTTTGCGTATTTGAGCGCATCTTCTGTCACTGTTCGAATTGCATTATCTGGAAGCCCAGACAATTTCATATTTTCTTTCAATATTTCAATCGTCTGTTTGGACGCATCGACATGCGTCACCGCAATACTAGAAAGCGCTGCAACAACACTCGCCGCGCCGGTGTAGCCGAAAAGATTGAGCATTTTTAAACCGTTATATTTTCTGCCAAGCGCTGCGATTTCCTCCCATTGGTGCGCGTGCTCTGGAAAAAGTCCGATGTGTTTGAATTCTTTTAGTGTGAGCACAAATGCCGCGTCATTCCACCGCACCATCCAGTTTTTTGGGAGTTCTTTTATCACTTTCCATCGTTCTCCTTTCTCTCCCCACAAAAACTGTGCGTGTGCAGTACTCCAGATTTCCGGCGCATGCGTCCTCTGCCACAGTGCCTGCGGATCAGGACGATCGAGTACTACCTCACCAAAGCGCTCAAGCTTCCGCCCCTCTCCACAATCAATGAGTTCATAGAGCGACGACGCGCGTAGCATGTGGTCAATTTTTTCCATTGTCTTTTCTCAGTGTCGCTGCGGCGACAGCAAGCGTGGGGTAAGTAAAAACGAATCCTTTGTCCACAAGGCGTTGCGGAACAACGCGCTCGCTCATTACTACTGCTTCAATCGCTTCTTTGAAGAAAAGATGTTTGATTATGCGGGGAACAGGGAGCACCCATGGTCGACGCAGTGCCTGTGCAATCGTGCGAACAAAAGTTTGGTGGGTAACAGACTCTGGAGCAACCGCATTGAGCGGACCGTGGAGCGTCGAGGTTTGCAGTGCAAAAAGATACACATTCACTATGTCATCATGATGGATCCACGGCTGCCAAAATGGTTTTTTTGAAAGTGCAAAAAACACTTTCCATGGGGCGAAGCGCGTCAACGCTGCGACTATCTCTCCTCGACCAAGTACTATAGCGGTGCGCACACACACGACTCGCGTACCAAACGCCTCTGCTTGAAGCGCTTCTTTTTCCCACTCAGCCGCTACCTCGGCCAAAAAACCTTTACCCTGCGGTGCCTGTTCATTGAGCACTGTATCTCCGCCGTCACCATAATATCCCACCGCAGAAGCGTTGATGAGTAGTGGAGGGCGATTGGTGGCTCGCTGCATACTCTCGACAATATGCCGCGTGCTCAGCAGCCGACTATCCCGAATAGTTTTTTTGTAGGTTGATGTCCAGCGTCGCATGAGAGGAGCTCCAACAAGATTGATCACTGCGTCGGTGTGTTCGAGCACATTGAAAGGGAGTTGTTCAGTGGCTATATCCGACTGAATAAAATAGAGGTGTTCATGGGTGAAGACAGGTGCTTTTTGATCCACAACAATAACCATATCCCCAAGTGCAAGTAGCTTTTGGGTGAGGAGCGTGCCAATAAATCCAGACCCCCCTGCAACGACAACAGTCATACAGCTTTATAGTAACATGTGCTCCTTGTGTCGTTTATGATAGACAATAAAAGCCCTCGTTCGTCACCTCTTGCGAAAGAGGGCGGATACGCTAGGATAGGCAACGTATGGAAATAATAGAAAAAACCCTTTTGTTCTTAATTGATTTTATCTTTTTTGTAACGCTTTCGGTCGTATTTCTCCCGGCATTCCTTATTGTGACCGCCCTACAAGATACGTGGTCCGGCAAAATGAAAGATGTGTTCGGACTTTAATTTAGGAGCGGAGAGCAATAAACCTATTTTTCCCGATTTTGTAAACCCCCGACAGTGGTGCCTGTTTGCACTGGGCCTCTGTTACTTTTTCTTTGGTATCAAAATGCATAATCGCACCTCCTTGAATGAGTCGTCGCAACTCGCTTTTTGACGGAACAATACTTTCTTCGATCAAAATCGCTTCCAATGTTCGTCCATTTGCGCTCACTTCCATCGCATCACTCACTCCTTCCTTTTTTTGAAATCTTTCAACGAATGCCGCTTGTGCTTTTCGCGCAGCATTTCCCCCCAAACAACTTCTTACGATTTCATACGCAAGCTTCATTTTGAGGTCCCGAGGATTCACACCATCCGAAAGCTCTTTCTCGACTCGAGCAACATCAGCGAGCGAATAATCCGTGCACAATTCAAACCCCGGCACAATCATTCCATCAGTCCAACTCATCACTTTGCCGTACATATCATTCGGCGTATCAGAAAGCGCGATCATGTTCCCTTCGCTTTTGCCCATTTTCTTTCCATTTGCATCTGCAAGCAGCTTCATCGTGATCACGAATTTTTCTTTGTTTTTAAGTTTTTTAAGCAATGTTCTTCCAACAAGCATATTAAAAAGTTGATCATTGCCGCCGACTTCACCGTCAACGTCCATCGCAACACTATCGTACCCCTGCATCAGTGGGTACATAAACTCACTAAGAAAAACTGGTTGCTGAGGCGGAATTAAATGTGCCTTATCAAGCGGACTGGTATTTCCACAGTTGGGACACTTGTATGTATTCCCTTCCAATTGAACATTTTCCAAACTTTCTTCTGATCCGAATTGTATTGGTGATGCTGTTTCGAAATTACAATGTTCGCATCGAACTAGCCATTGTTCGCGCTTTTCAAACATATCTCTTCTTTTCATTTGTCCGAGGGTGAAGTTTGAAGCGAGAGATACTATATCGGCAAATTCCATTTCTCCGAGCCACTTGCTGTTGAATTTCACTTCAGCTGCATTGTTTCCAGAGAAGCGAATAAGCGCACTCGCCTGCTTTTTGTACAGCTTCAAATTAGACTTGATTTCCTTTTCGGTCAACTGCTTTCTTGCAACAAGTTTGTCCGTCGGATCCCCAATACGCGCCGTAAAATCCCCGATAAGGAAAATGATCTTGTGCCCAAGATCTTGAAATTGCCTGAGCTTGCGAAGTGTGATCGCGTGCCCGATATGGAGCGTTGGCGCCGTCGGGTCAAAACCACAGTAAATCGTGAGTTTTTGCCCGCTTTTGAGTCTGCTTTCTACAAACTCTCTACTCGGCAATATTTCCGAAACACCTTTCGTCAAAAGTTCCTGTATAGCTGCATGCTGATCCATAGATACGTGCATTCTAACATTTTGAACCAATAAAAAAAGCCGTGGTGCTGCGGAGACACTAGGGTTTTTGGGTATTTTCTTTTATGATATGGTGATGTCAAAGAAAGACCATACTCGCCGCCGATTTCCTTGGAAAAAAATAGTCATCATTTGCTTTTCACTTTTCTTCATTCTTTGTGGGGCAGCGCTCATCTGGGCAAGCACCATAAAACTGCCCGATATTTCGACGTTCGAAGCTCGCAAGATCGCCAACTCTTCCAAGATCACTGATAGGACAGGCCAGATAGTGCTCTATGATATTAACCAAGGAGTGCGACGGACTGAAGTACCACTCGATCAGATAAACGACAATGTCAAAAATGCGGTTATCTCTATTGAGGACGCCCATTTTTATACCCACATTGGCATTCGCCCCACCTCGATCCTCCGTGCCATCTTTGTCAACATTCTTCATGGAAGCTTTGTGCAAGGCGGATCGACTCTCACTCAACAAATCATCAAAAATACCCTCCTCAATAGCGACAAGACAGTGGCACGAAAGTTCAAAGAATGGGTACTTGCCCTTAAGCTCGAGCGCGCCTTTACCAAGGATCAGATACTGCAAATTTATCTCAATGACGCACCGTTTGGGAGCACTATTTACGGCGTCGAAGAGGCGTCCCAAGCGTTCTTTGGTATCCCTTCAAAAAATCTCGACGTTGCCCAATCAGCTTATTTGGCAGCCATGATCCCTGCCCCGAGCTACTATTCACCCTTTGGTCCTAACAAAGACAAGCTCGATGCGCGCAAAGACCTTGTCCTTAGCAAAATGAAGCAATACGGCTATATCACTGACGACCAGTATGAGCAAGCAAAAAACGAGACAGTGACCTTCAACATTGCCGCAACCAACAGCATCAAGGCACCCCATTTTGTATTTTATATACTCGATTATCTCGAAAAAAAATATGGTCAAGACGTAATGGAAAATGGTGGCTATACCATCACCACCACCCTCGATTACGATATGCAGCAGAAGGCACAGGCAGCCATAGATCAGTATGCTGATAGCAATCTCAAAAATTACAACGCATCAAACGAAGCGATGGTGGTCATTGATCCCACCACCGGACAGATCCTCTCTATGGTGGGATCAAAAGATTATTTTAACAAAGATATCGACGGTGCATTCAATGTCGCCACCGCACCACGACAACCAGGGTCATCGTTCAAGCCTTTTGTCTACGCTACCGCCTTCGAAGAGGGGTACACCCCTGACACTGTCCTTTTTGATGTCCCCACCGAATTTTCAACCAACTGCACCGCCGACTCTCAACCGCTCCCGGGTCACACAAGCAAAGATTGTTATCACCCCTCAAACTTTGATAACAAATTCAAAGGACCCATCACACTGCGCAGTGCCATTGACGAATCGAGAAACGTACCCTCAGTGAAACTTCTCTATCTCGCAGGGATCAATAATGTTATTAACACCGCACATACAATGGGTATCACCACCCTACAGAATCCAAGTGAGTACGGACTTTCTCTGGTGCTCGGTGGTGGTGAGGTAACCCTCCTTGATATGACAAGCGCGTACGGGGTATTTGCCAACGCGGGCATGCGCAACCCTCCTGTTGGTATTTTGCAAATCAAAGACCACAGCGGAAACATTGTCGAACAATACGCCCCCAACCCAACACAAGTGATAGACAAAAATATTGCACTTACCATGGACGATGTCCTAAGTGACGCAAAAGCTCGTATCCCTACTTTCGGGGATACAATCACTATTCCGGGAGTTGCGGTAAAAACAGGAACCACCAACGACGACCGTGATGCGTGGATTATCGGCTATACCCCAAGCCTTTCGGTGGGGGTGTGGTCAGGGAACAACAACAACACTCCTATGCACAGCGGCGGGTCGGCGGTATCAGGACCTATATGGAAGACGTTTATGCAAGAAATGATTGATGAAAATCCGGCTCCCGCCTTTGAAAAACCCATTCCTGATCCTGATTACGACAATTTGAAACCTGTTTTGCGTGGGGAATGGATGGGAAATGATGTAGTAAAAATCGATAAAGTGACGGGGCTGCGTGCCACCGACGCAACACCACCCGATTCAATCATCGAAAAAGTTATCACCAACGTCCAGAGTATTTTGTATTGGGTGGACAAATCAAATCCGCGCGGTCCCGTCCCCGCCGACCCTTCAAGCGATCCAGAATTCCACCTCTGGAATCCTCCAGTCGAAAAATGGTGGGAAGAAAATGCTGCCAAATATCCGGTTACCACCGCCGACACCCTCCCGAGTGATTACGACACCCTCCACACTGATGCAACAAAGCCCGACATCACGATCACCGGACTTCCTTCACAGATGAAAAGTACCGACACTGCAACCATCACTTTCAGCACACAAAATCAATACCCACTCACCTCTGTTGATATTTTTGTTAACGACAACTTTCTCACCACCCTTACCTCACCATTCAAGTTTGACTTCACCCCTTCAGAGCACGGGCTCACTGCGGGAACCTATACGTTAAAGGCCGTAGGTACCAACACGATTTATTCAAAAAATACCACAAGCACCACTTTTACGCTTATATGATCCGATAGACGGTGAGCCCTTTTTCCTGCATCGCTTCGATGATAAACGGTTGTTTCAAAAAAATGATACTCTTCACTGTCGGGGAAGTATGGAGGGTGAGCACACCTTCCTTAAGAGAAACAATTTCATCGGTGGTGAGGTGGTGGTGTGTTAATGATGCCACCACCTCGATGACCGTAGCTTTATAGGCGGTCTGTGCCTCAACCTTACCTTTAAGCGTTTCAAGAAAAGTCGTGAAGAGTGTCATACTATTTCTAGCGATTAGCGGGCATCAATAGATAAAGGAAGTGTTTATCTTGAACGCTTCGGATAGCGATCGCTTTGGTGGGAGTAGTAAATGAAAGGGCAACACTATCTCCCGCCACTACCTGAAGTACATCAAGAAAATATTTGAGATTACAGACAACTTCTATAGCCTCTCCGCTGATAACTGAATCCACCAACGATTGCGAGGAACCTACATTACTATTCTTTGAACTAATGGTTATCTGTTTCTGCACCGGATCAACCTTAAACGAGATTTGAAAAAAAGTATCTACAAAAAGCGTGGAGAGTTTGAGAGTGTGGAGTAGGTCTTGTTTCAAGACGACCACTTTTGTGTTTTCTTCTTTGGGAATGATGAGGGTATAAGGAGGAAAACCACCATCAATCAACCGCGAGGTAAAATACACCCCACCCCCACGAAACGAGAGTTGATTGCGGCTGTAGGTTACGGTTAGTTTGTCGCCTATAACTTCCACCACACGCAAAAGGTCGGCAATGTTTTTATAGGGGATAAGTATTTTTGAAATATCGGGAATATTTTTTATAGGGAGCTTCTTCTCGGCGAGACGAAATGAATCCGTCGCAACAAAGGTCATTACTCCCTCTTCTGCGTACACATACACGCTCGAAATTTCCGGTTTTATTTCACTCGTCGCCGCAGCGAAAGCCACCGACCGAACCCCTTCCTCAAAGAGAGTGGTTTTTATCTCAAAGGTATCCCCTTCGACCACAGGAAGTGCGGGGAATTCTTCAGCGGGAAGCGATTTTATCACCGTGGTCGTTTTGTCTGATTGCAAGGTGAGGTTGTCATTTTCAAGGGTAAGCAACACCTCGTTTGTAGGAGGAAGGTTGCTGCACACACTTGCGACCACATCACCTTTCACTACAACCGAACCTTCTTGGGTTACCGTTGCAGGAATCTCTATTTCAATGCCGACATTTAAGTTCGTCGCCCGTACACAGATGCTTTTTCCTTTCGCACTGATGAGTACCGCTTGCAGTAGCGGGAGGGTGAGATTTCTTCCGCTCATGCGGTCCGCAAGCGCGATGGCATTTTTCAATTTTTCTACTGAACATTGTGCTTTCATAGCTTAAATTTCGTTTAACTTAGTATAGGCTGTTAATTGTGGAGAATCATCAAAAAACCGTTGTTTCATAAATACTATTTCCCACTTCGGTGATGGGGATAGGTACTGGATAATCACCGTACGTTTTCTGTTGTGGTAGTTGTTTATAAGCATAAGCAGATCATTTCCTCATTGTTATACACATCATTTAAACAAGATGCGAATGTCTTCGAGTTGTTTCATGAGCTGGGGATCATTTTCGAGTTCGTGTTTTATTTTTTCATATGAATGGATCACGGTCGTGTGATCTTTCCCCCCCAGTTTTGCTCCTATCGAAGGGTAGGACTCGTTGAAATCTTCTCGCAGCATAAACATGATGATTTGTCGTGCACGCACTATTTCTTTTCGGCGGGTTTTTTCATATATTACTCGTTCATCGAGATTGTAATATTCAGATACTCTTTTTACTACTGTGTCGATAGATACTACTTTTTTTGGTTTTACACTATTTTTGATGAGCAATTTCACCTCAGCAAGCGAGATTGGTCGTTGTTTTACCTCCGCATGCATCGATATGATATTGAGCACTCCTTCGAGTTCGCGAATACTTCCCGTCACCACCGAAGCGATGTACACAAGCACTTCTTCGTTGAGGTGATACGAAAGGGCAGCACTCTTCTCTCGGATAATAGCAAGGCGGCTTTCGAGATCGGGTTCTTGGATATCGACGGTCATCCCCGCGTTAAAGCGGGTTTTGAGCCGGTCTTCGAGACCGATGATATGGTTGGGGTGTTTATCCGAAGAAAAAACAATATTCTTGTTTTGTTCATAAAGCGTATTGAAGAGGTGAAATAGCTCCGTCTGCGTTCCCTCTTTTCCGGAAATAAATTGAATGTCATCAAGGATAAGCACATCAAACTTCCGATATTTTTCCCGAAAAGAAAGTGAGCGGTTGTTCTGCACCGAACTTACATAGTCATTGCTAAATTTTTCTGCGGTAGTGTAAAGAATACGTTTTTCGGGAAAAACTTTTTTCAACTGATTGCCGATAGCTTGAATCAGGTGGGTTTTCCCCAACCCGCTCGCACCGTAAAAGAACAGTGGGTTGTACGCATGCCCTGGATTTTTTACCACCCCTTGTGCGGCGGCGTAGGCAAGCTCGTTAAAGGGGCCTACAATGAAGTTTTCGAATGTGTAACGCGGGTTGAGGTTGTCGTCTCTATTGATGTATTCGGATTGGAGCGGAAGCTCATTCTTTTGTGGAGTAGGGGGCGCTTTTTTATACGAAGGCGGGGGAGTAATAGGTGCTCCGATCACAAATTCGACGCCTCGGATGTGGTCGAGATGGTTGACAATGGTCTTCAAAATGAGCTTTTGGTATTTGGTTATCATCCACTCCCTTACAAACTCGTTTGGTACAGCGATTGAAATGATTCCCTCCTCTTCCTTTACCACGGACGTATATTTGAACCAAGTAGTGAAATTGGCACTAGTAACTTGCGGCTCTATTTCCTTTAAGCAGGTGTTCCAAAGCTCCCCTTGCTCCATATTCATTATCTCCATCATAGCGCATAACTAGCAGTTTATTAAAAATGTGTATAAACTGTGGATAGGGTGCACTATATCAAAAAATATAACACTTGATTACTCGCTCAACATTGTGTATAGTACATGCCTCGTCTATGTCCCAAACCTATCAACCAAACAAAAGAAAACGATCAAAAACACACGGCTTTTTGGTGAGAGGTGCACGTGTGGGAGGAAGAAAAGTGCTCAAAGCGCGACGCAGAAAAGGAAGGGCTAGAATAAGTGTATAATACCTCCTATGCTACCCGCACGTGAGCGGATGAATCGCGCCGAGTTTAAAAAATTTTCGGAGCACCCCCATAAAAGCACTCTCTATAATCGTAGCGGAACACTTCTCTCTACTCCCTCTGCGGAAATAAAATTTTCGGTGGTAACAAATAAAAAACATGAAAAAAGAGCAACCGCGCGCAACACCCTTCGCCGAAGAGCGTACGCACTCTTCGGTCAATCAGGGATCGTTGTTTCAGGCATCTTCTATCCCTCAAAGACAAGCTATACACTTCCCTACCAAACCTTCAAGCAATCCTTTTGCGAGCTGTTGGAGAAGGTCAAAAAAAATATTCCTCAGAATCCCTAACACTGCAGCAGTGTTACTTATAGAAGTATACCGCCTCGTATTTTCTCCGTCGGTGGGAATATTGCGCTACCTCCCCTTCTATCCCGCCCCGAGCTGCGTGTTTTATCCCACCTGTTCCGAATATGGAAAAATATGTTTTAATACCTACCCCTTTTTTACCGCGAGCAAAAAGCTCATCGGCCGCCTCAGCAGGTGTACCCCACACCACACCCCTTCGGTAGACCTTCCCTAAAAACAAACTGATTCATTGCTATTTTTGTGCTCACAAGTACAATAGGAAGTCATATGCATACCCTTTGGAATACGCTTATTTACAACCCCATTTACAACGCGCTGGTTGCTCTCGCGCAGTATCTCACCTTTCATGATGTAGGACTTGCAGTCATTGTGCTCACGGTGCTCATACGGTTTTTGATTATGCCGCTTTCCAAAAGAAGCATCATTGGGCAATACAAAATGCGGCTTCTCGAACCGAAAATTGCCGCTATAAAAAGTAAAGGGCTCTCCAAAGAAGAAGAGGCGAAAGAAACGTTTGCACTCTACAAAC
>DASZOX010000014.1:0-24081 GCA_035550535.1 Minisyncoccota bacterium | reverse complement strand
GCACACGAGACGTAGGCATACGGCGTGCGGCTATCTTTTTTTGGTTTCACTTTTTTCGACACCGTTCTTTTCACCGTCGCTCCACTGTCTTTCAAAAACGTCTCATAGTCTTTTTCTTTCCCCGAAAACAGGTGCGGCTTTTCACCAAGGGCGTACGCGACCGCGAGTGCATCACAACGTTCATTGTACATTTCGCCCGCATGGCCTTTCACTTTTTCAAACCTAAGCCGCGTACCATACTCTTTCGCACACCCCGAAAGCCGCTGCCACAGCGCTTTATTTTCGACCGGAGTCTTTGCCCGCGTCATCCAACCATTGTGCTCCCATCCCTTCACCCATTGGGTAAGTCCATTGATCACATACGCGGAGTCAGAATGCACGACCACCGGCCCCTTCCACGAAAGGGCACCACCGTCGGAGAGCACCGCTTCCACCGCTGCAAGCTCCATTTGATTGTTTGTCGCTTTGGTCGCGGCGCCCGCGATCTCCATCACCTGCCCATCGGCAAAAATGATCGCCGCCCATCCGCCCGGTCCAGGATTACCGCGCGATGCTCCATCGGTATAGATAATCAAATCCTTTTTCGTCATAAAACAGTATTATACAAAAATTGAAACAACCGCGGCGATGCCAGCAAGCGTCATGAGTGCGGTCACGACCCAGCCGATCGCGGCGACGATCGGACGATTGGCGTGTTTGCCCATGAGCTTTTTATCTCCACTCAGCCGCACGATGAAAAACAAAATTACCGGCGCGATAACGCCATTTGCAACCGCCGAATAAATGAGTGCCTTGATCGGGTCAAGTCCAAGGAAATTGAACACCATGCCAAGCACCATCGCGATAATGATGACACCGTAGAACGCATAGGCTGACTTCAGTTTACGATAGAGCCCAAACTTCCACCCCATACTCTCGGAGACAGCGTATGATGCCGACCCCGCAAGCACCGGAATTGCAAGCATACCAGTACCGATGATACCGATCGCAAAAAGTCCATAGGCGAAATTGCCCGCAAAGGGGCGAAGTGCGAGCGCTGCGTCCGCAGCGGAAGCAACGGTGGTAATCCCATGTGCAGAGAACGTCGCCGCGCACGCCGCAATGATGAAAAACATAACGAGATTTGAAAGAAACATACCGACCCACACATCGGTGCGCATTTTGCGGATCACCCGCGGGCGGGCAGCAGCATGGCGCGCATGGATTGTTTTCTCCCCTTTCAAAATTCCCTCTTCCACTTCCTGCGATGTCTGCCAGAAAAAGAGGTACGGTGAGATCGTCGTTCCCAAAATGCCGCAGACAAGGAGAAGCTCGTTTTTTGAAAACTGCATGTGCGGAATCACAGCATGGCGCAGAAGCGCGTGCCAATCAAAATGAATGAAAAGTGCGGAAGCAACATACGAGAGGAGCACAAGCGCGAGATACTTGAGATAGGTGGCATAGCGCGCGTAGGTGGTAAACACTTGAAGCAGCAAACTCACGCTTCCAAAAAAGAGCACCAACCATAGAAACGATGCTCTTGGAAAGAGCAGCTGTGTCCCTTGTGCCATCGCACCAAAGTCGGCACCGATATTAAACACGTTTGCTGCAACGAGGAGCAACGTCGTGACGGCGAGCACTCTTTTTGAATACGCTCCCTTGATATTCGCCGCAAGCCCTTTCCTCGTGACGAGTCCAATGCGCGCACACATCTCCTGCACCACCGCCATAAGCGGAAAGGTGAACACCGCGAGCCAGAGGAAGCGAAACCCGTACTGCGCGCCAGTCTGCGAGTACACCGTGATTCCTGACGGATCGTCGTCGGACGCACCGGTCGTGAGTCCCGGCCCAAGATTGTTCCAGTATTCCTTCGCGATTGCAAACGGTTTTTTACTGATGAGCTCTTTCTCAAACCGTTCCGCCTCCGTCACCCCTGCATCCAAAAGCTCCGCTGGCTTTTCCACCAATTCCTCCAATCTATCTTTGTGCATGCATGCAGTATAGCGCGGCAAAGAGTATTGCGCTTTACAAAATCTCTTGAATGCGGATTCTTGCGCCGCCGCGGAAGCCGGGTTCAAGAGTACCAATAAAGGAAATGGTTGCACCGGTAATGCACGTTTCGCACATATCTGCCGAAGCAAAAAAAGTGAACGCGGTTGCGGAGCCGGTTGCATCTCGAAGTGTAAGTTCGAGATGTTCTTTGTTTTTGCCGAACATTTTTGTAGAGGCAATGGTCACATTTTCAAAAAGAAACTCGGGCTGCGGATTGCTGGCGCCAAAGGGGGCAAACAATCGAACTGTTCTCAAGTGTCGCTCGGTAACGCAGACAAGCGGCAATGGAAGCGGCGGGACAGAAGCTTCCGCCGTTTCCTCCGACTCTTTTTCGTTATGCTGCGCTCCCAGAGCACCATTGAGCGCTTCTTCCAAAAAATGAATCTGCTCTTTGGCGACCGCAAATCCTCCTGCAGCTTGATGGCCGCCGGCATGCAAAAGCATGCCTTCGGGAAGCGCCTGCATGAGGTACGCTGCGTGATGCGTTTCGATCATGCGACATGAACCTTTAATCATGTCATCGCCGCCGTTTCCCCACACGAAAAAACTGCGAGCATAACTTTCTGAAAGCTTCGTCGCGACGAGCCCAAGCACCGCCGGTCGCCAATCAGGATTTCCGATCACCACAATCTCTGGCAATACGTTTCTCCCTTCAAGATGTTTATTCGCCTCTTTCACAATGCGCGCGACAAGTGTCTTCCGCTCGGAATTTATGGATTCAAGTTTTTGCACGAGCGCTTCGGCTTCTGCAAAATCAGTCGCACGCAAAAGATTGAATGCAAGCATTGGTGTATCCATCCGAGACGCAGCATTGAGACGCGGCGCAACAGTGAAGGTGAGATCTTGTTCGGTGATCGCGGATGCAAAAAGTTTGTTATGTAAGAAAAGCGATTGAAGTCCGACACGCCGCGTCTTTCGCATGACTGAAAGTCCGTAGGAGGCGAGCATGCGGTTCTCTCCTGCAAGCGGCACCATATCCGAGAGTGTTGCAAATCCAACCAAATCCAACAGCCATTTCTCCCACCCTGTTGGTACACCACATGCCGCACCGTATGTTTGCAAAAACGCGCATACGAGATAAAACGCGACCGCAGCACCACACGGTTCAGCATTGCGATACACACTTTTTGCCGGATGAATAATTGCATGTGCAGCGGGAAACTCTGCTGTATCAGTACCGATGGGCGCGTGGTGGTCGGTGACGATCACATCAATACCACGCGCATTCGCATCAGCGACTTCTGCAATGCCGGTGATACCGAGATCAACCGTGATCATAAGTGTCACGCCGCTTTGCGCAAGGCTCTCAATCCCGCGCGCGGAAAGGCCGTACCCTTCGTCATGCCGATCGGGAATGTATACAACCGGCACAACGCCGACTTTTTCAAAAAAATCGCACAGCACTACCGCACCCGGAATGCCGTCGCAATCATAATCCGCGTAAATCCCAATCGTTTCCTTATTTTTTACCGCCATGTATATCCGTTCGACTGCTTTTTTCATGTCCTTGAATTTGAAAAGATCCCCGATCGAATATTCGGGGTGCAAAAACGCCTCTTTTTCTTTCTCTGAAATGCCGCAGGCCTTTAAGAGCTCCTTTTCCAGCTCTTCCGGTGTCGGAATAGTAGTTTGCATGCGCCAAATTGTACCATACAAAAAAGAGCCCCTTTCGAAGCTCTTTGCACTAATTTTTATTTCCAAAAAATTACCTTTACTTAACTTTTGTCAATTCTTCGAGCAATGGGACTTGTGCTGGATTGATTTTTGTTTTCGCCGTTTCGAGGTCGAACCAATCGCCACGGTCGATTTCGGGAAATTTTTGCTGCTTGTCGGAGTGTGGCGGCCATTCGAGAGAAAAGGTGTTGCTTATGAGCGATCCCGGATCGATATCGCCTTCAACGGCCCATGCGCGAACGACTTTGCCGCTTTTCATTTTTATTGGCGACAATGCTTTCATCTCTCCAGAAACTTCTTGTCCCGTTTCTTCTTTAAATTCGCGCTTTGCCGCAACACATGGGTCTTCACCGTCTTCATATTCCCCCTTCGGAATGCTCCACACGCCCAAATCCTTCTTCGCAAAGAACGGCCCGCCTGGATGCACAAGAAATACTTTTAATTCCGGATCTTTCTTATATAAAAGAATTCCCGCACTTTGTTTTTTCACAAGCTCATTTTACTCCCCTTTTTTGTTATACTGCCCGGCATGGACGATGACACAATTTTTGGGAAAATTATTCGCGAAGAAATTCCAGCGACAAAAGTGTATGAGGACGAGAAATCTTTAGCATTTTTAGATATCAATCCTGTTGCAAAAGGACATATACTGCTGATTCCGAAAGACCAGTATGAGTGGATGCAAGACGTGCCAGACGAACTGCTGTCACACCTTTTTATTAAAGCGAAGGGTCTGATGAGAGCGATGGTCATGGGAATTCCGTGTGAGTACGTGCAGGTTTCAGTCGTTGGAAAAGATGTTCCTCATTTTCATATTCACCTTATACCTCGAAAACTGCACGACGATCTTCATGCACCTCTCACCGCCTACGATTCGCCGGAAGAAATGGAAGCATTCGCGAAAAAGATTTCGGAGCAAATTGGGAAATAAAAAGCCGATCTAAGAAGTGCCTTATATAAAATCAATCATTGAGTGCTTCGATCCCCGGAAGCGTTCCCTTCGCAAGAAAATCAATCGCCGCGCCGCCGGCGGTTGAGATGAAGATGTGCTTTGAATGTTTTCTGAGCGTCTTTTCGATCACGGCTCCCGTATCACCGCCGCCGATGATTGCGTGCGCTTTTGAGGACTCGATTGCGCGGGCGATTTTCTTCGTGGCCCCTGTGAATCCTTTTTCATACCAGCCCGTCGGGCCGTTCCAGACAATAAGCTTTGCCTTTTTTACTTTTTCAATGACAAGCGCAACCGTTTTTGGCCCGATGTCGACGATGATATCATCTTTCTTAACTTCTTCGAGTGTGCATGTCCGTGACTTCTTTCCATGCACCACAACGACGTCAATCGGCAAAAGCAGCTTTGCATTATTCGCAAACTTCTTGATTGATTTATCTTGTCCGTCATCCACTACACTTTTTCCTACGGGAAACCCTGACGCCTTAAAAAACGAGTTTGCGATCGCCCCCGCAATGAATACATGATCCGCCATTTTCAAAAATTTCTCGATGAGTGGTACCTTGGTTTCAAATTTTGCGCCACCGAGGATAAAAAAGAATGGACGCCGCAGAGTAAAGGTGAGCGCTTTTACTTCCTTTGCAAACGCGAGCCCCGCATAGTGCGGCAATAATTTCGGTACACCGACTATGGATGCGTGTGCGCGATGTGCTACCGAAAAAGCTTCATCAACATAGGCGTCCCCGAGGGAGGCGAGTTGTTTGGCAAACTTGGGATCGTTTTTTTTCTCTCCCTCATAGCGGCGGATGTTTTCCAAGAGCACCACTCGTCCCGGACGAGTCGCCGCAATACGCCCAGTGGTGTGCACGTCAAAAATATCGCCGGTAATAAAATCGACTCGATAGCTTCTGGAAAGAAAGCGGGCGATCGGGCGTAAGCTTTTTGTCCCATCCTCTAGGTGGGCAACCAGAATAGGAACGGTCTTTTTTTTGAGAAGTAGGTCAATCGTCGGAAATGCATTTTTGATCCGACGGTCATCAACGATCACACCCCCCTTCAGTGGGACATTAAAATCGACACGCACCACGACATGAGTTCCAGAAGATGGTCTAAAAGATGAAAGGGTACGCATAATATATTAGGCGTTTGCGATATGTGCGGCGAGAAGCGTCAGCTGTTTTGGTACAAGACTTACTCTCCCGACCAACAACCCTTGCGCTTCGCCGCTTGTAAGAAATGACGCCGCATTTTCTTCGTTGATTGACCCGCCGTAGAGGATGGGCACAGCGCGCGCGGTTTTTTCATCGTAGAGATCAGCGACCAGCTTGCGGATAAATATCACCATTTCTCGGCATTCGGAAGGAGAAGCAACACGATTGGCAGCTGCTCCCACCGCCCACACCGGCTCGTACGCGATGATGAAACGTTTGATGGTAGCTTTCGCTACGCCGCTGAAAGCGCTTTCTATTTGATCTTTGATAACGCTGAGATACCACCCCTGGCTGTCGCGAGATTTTTCACCGACACAGAGGATAGGACGGATATTTTTTTCCAAGAGTCGGTTGATTTTTTCTTTGACATGCGCATCGGTCTCTCCCATGGCGCGACGTTCAGAGTGCCCCACAATGCAATAGCCGACTTTTTGCGATTTGAGCATTGCACCGCTTATTTCTCCCGTACTTGCCGTTTTGGTTGACGCACTGACATCTTGTGCGCCCAAAGGAAGTGTCCGCGCAGCACTGTGCAGCGGTGTAAAGTATACAAAGGGGGCACAAACGATAACCGTAAGCTTCTTTTTGTTGCGTCGGGCGATCGCTGCGGTTGCTTTTGCGAGGAGATGCGCTTGAGAAACTGTATCGGGTGCCATTTTCCAATTACCGATGAGCCATTGCATGGCCTAGAGTATAACACACCCTACTATTGCGTCTCCCGCCATGATTCGATGTTCCACGACCCCGAAGGACCGCTCGAGAAATTCATATTGGCGAGGCCGCTGTCATAGGTGACGGTAGTGGATCCAGAGAGACTGATGCTGTAGCCGGTCGCTTGTCTTGCGGAAGCACTCCCGCTAAAGGCGATCGTCCCGTTTTGTGCCACCAACACCACCGCTCCTGCCGCACCGCTAATGTTGATAGCGTCGCTGCCACTGCAACTCGAACTCGTTGGGCAATCCGAAAGTGAAACGATCATGATGTAACTGCCATTTGTCCCCGATCCGGTAACTGGTGAACTCCCTGCGATGGTGACGGTACCATCTACTACAATGACACCGCTCGTGCCCCCGTACGCGCTCGAAAGGTGCACCGCTCCCGCGCCGTCGACAGTGAGATTGCCTGTCACCCACAGCGTACCGGTAACGGTAAGCACCGCACTATTTCCCACCGAAAGATTCCCAACGATTTTTTCCGGACCAATACTTTGATGCGACACGCCAGTGAGACTCACGTTGCCATTCACCACGGTGCCGGCAGCAGCTTCATCTTCCCAACTCGCAACATTACTCTCTGAAATAGGCCACGGTTGAGCTGTGGGCACCGACTGGGAAGTGGTGCACGCCTTATTATTACCAGTACCGGTCTGGCAATAAATGGTCCCTGTGGCATTGGTGTAGTTGACTACTTGAGCGTCAGCGCTCCCGGTGCCCCCCGTGCCTACGCGAAACTGATTCCACTGACTACCACTGCTGCCGAATATTTGTCCTATTTGCCCTCCGGTATAGAGGTTGAAATAGATATCGAGATTCGACGGGTTCATACCATTCCATGTCCCTTTATACTGACCTATCTTCCCTGTTCCCGTAGCATAGCCGCCGGTATTTGCTCCGATGACATAATATTTGCTCGAAGCTGTCGAAGCATCCACCACTAACCAATAGGTCACTCCTGTCTGAAGCGTCGGGGTGGTCGTGAACAATGCATCTACCCATCCATAACTCGTTCCGACAAGTGACGCGGAGAGGGTCGCCTGTGCGAGTGTCGTAGTTCCCGGGACACCGCCGCTATCAGCGACAATATAGACGGTGGCATTTGAGGGAGACCCTACTTTTTTTAAATATAACTGCACCTTGTTCAGCGGAGATGCAGTTGAAACCGTAAAACTTTCTGCAATGTCTTGCGTGGCATTTGCATTGCCGAAGGGGATATCGGTTATGGCGCCTGTGCTGTTTGATTGATCAGCAGCGAGCGGCGCACTGTTGGCGGCAACAGCGGATCCTGTAATGAACGAGCTGCTGGTACCCTGGATACTCCCGTTGGCGTACACATTACCGTTTATGCCAGAACTTCCGGTCAATACCAGTCCTCCTTGTCCTACCTGAACACCATAATTAAACGACACTCCCGCTCCTTGACTGACTGTAAGGGCAACCGTGCGATCGCGGTCCTCTGCATCTCCGAGAGATTGGATTTCTTTGTCGCCGTTGTCCATATCAGTCACGGTCGTCGTCGCGGTTTCGGTGCCGAGGACGAGTGTGTTGCTTGCACCAACCTGTTTTGCATTCAGTAGCCGGTAGAGTACGTCTTCATCCCCCGACTCCGCCAAAAAATATGCTTGCTTTGAATCAAGTACGTCGGTCGCCACTCTATGGGCGCGAATAACAGGGGTAACAAGTCCTGCCGCAATCGAAAGCGAGAGAGCGACAAAGAGCACCATGACTACGAGGAGCGCCGTGCCCTTTTGTCGAGATGATGGGGACATAGTGTAGAGTGATGTAATCATGTTCCACGCAAGAGAATAGTCGAAGAGAAAGCAGCGCTTGTAGTACTCGTGCCTCGCGTGGTGGCGAGCACGAGGTGCACACGTACCCCAGTCCCCACTGCCGTAGTAAAGGAACAAAAGGTGAGCGTCGAAGCGGTAACGTCGCTCGTTGAGATAGCTTGTGCGGACCCGCCATCGGTCGCAAGCGTCACATTTCCGCCTGAGAGCCCAAAGATGGTGGTGTGAGTCCCTCCGCTTGCATCGGTACTTGCAAGAGTGATGGTAGTTGCAGTGGTGGGACAGGTGCTGGTAGTCGCCGTACTTCCGTTTCTAAGCTCGCGAGTAATACGTTCCATGACCAGTTCACCATTGTCCTCGAGGGCACGATACCGCGCCCCTGTGGCATAGGTGCGCATAACACTTACGAGCGCCTGTATGAGCACGAGAGACAAAAGTATAAAAAGCGCGATGTAAACAACAAGTTCAATGAGCGAATATCCATTATGGCGTCGTGAAGCAGTCATCGGATGTTGGCAATATAAAAAGGAAGGATTACCGATGTCGAACCGCCAGCGGCATTCCATGACACAGTAATGGTGACTTTCCGAGTACCAGCATCAAGGGTTCCTCCGCTTGCAACAATAGTGTCGCTACTGTCTCGGGACACCGCATCGAAGGTGACCGTGCGGGTAAACGCATCAATCGTCTCGGGGGAAGAAGTGGTAAGCGACCATGCGCTTCCACTCCACGAGAGCGCGTAGGGGGTAGCATTGTCAAGCGCGCTGATTGTACTCCACCCTCCGTCGCGGATTGCTTTTACCGCCTCGGCACCCTCTTCGAGGAGGTAGCTTGCTTGCGTGCGCTCCAGAGAAGTGCGCGATGCATCAACACTATCTTGTATGGCTCCCAACAAAAAGATGAGGACGGTTGCAATAATTGATGCTGCAACCACGACCTCGATGAGAAAGAAACCCTCAGATGAATGCTGCTTCATAGTTAATTTCGAGTAATAGTGCCGAGTGCGCCGATCGTCACCGTCCGAGTCGTTCCATCAGGCAATCCCAAAGTAATTGTACCATACGATGCAGTGGTGCCGGTGAGTCGATTGAACGAAATGATACTTCCCCCTCCTTGTATGCTCCACGTTGCCGTTACGGGGTATTCATAGGGGGCGCTTTCATTCCCCGCTGCACCCTGCGCATAAGTGGTGCCACTAAAGAGCGTGGCGACAGTCGTGTCGAGATGCACACTATACGCACTGTCATCATAAGCGCCAAATGTTTTTGTGCGTGCGTCGTTGAGCACCGCCACTACAGCATTTGTCGAATTTTCAAGCGCCTGTGTGCGCCGAAATTTTGCAAACGGGACGCTGACCACGGAGACCAAAAGGCCGATGATAGCAAGTGCAATCACCACCTCCAGAAGTGAAAACCCGTGCGAGTGTGCGGAGTGAAAAGTATGCATACGTTTATTTGATTGCATCCATAATGCTATACATCGGTGAGAGCATCGAGATCGCAAAAAATCCCACCGCGGCACCGATAAGTATCATGAGCACCGGCTCGATGATAGTGGAGAGGTCTTTCGTCTTTGCATCAACTTCTCCTTCATAAAAAGAAGCAATATCACTCAACATGCCGGAGAGTTTGCCGGTTTCTTCCCCCACTTCCATCATCTCCCCCACCATGGTGGGGTAGAGCTTGGGGTACGCTTTGAATATGCTCGACATGGGTGCACCCTTTTCGATCGCTCCCACCACTTTTCCGAGTACGTCTTTGTAATACGTGTTCTGGAGTACGTCTTTGGTAATGATGATCGCTCGGTCAATGTTTACCCCAGAGACAAGCAGCGACGCAAGCGTTCGCGTGGTGCGGGCGGCATTGATTTCCTTGACGAGCGTACCGAGCACTGGCAGTCGCACGCTGAGAAAGTCGATTGCGCGTTTTGTCTTGGGCAGTCTGAAAGCAAGCATGACCATCGCCACCACAACGGCGATACCGAGAATAATGAGCGGAAGGTGCTGGGAAAATGCATCACTGATACCCACCACTATCCGCGTTGAAAGTGGCAACTGCGCGCCGAGCTCTTTGAAGGTCTTGGTGAGCGTCGGCACAACATAAATAAACATCAAAATACCTATCAGAAAAATCGCACTGACGATAATGGCAGGGTACATGAGCGCACTCTTTATTTTCCGGTTGAGTGTGTAAGTTTTTTCCAAAGCAACCCCCACTTGATTGAGTGATTCAGGGAGTGACCCCGACTCTTCCCCCGCCCGCACCATTGAGACAAAGAGTGGAGAAAACACCTTTGGGAATTTGGCAAGTCCGTCTGAAAAGGTTTCTCCTCTGTCGACTGTATCGAGCAATGCTGCGATGATCGACTGGAAATACACCTGCGTAGTCTGCTTGCGGAGCACTTCGAGTGCTCGAGAGAGGGGGAGTCCCGCTTTAAGCATACCCGCAATGTTCTTAGTGAACATGATTTTCTCCGACAATTTTACCCGTTTGAAAAGTACAATGTTGGTTTTGAATGAAAAACCTTTTTTCTGGGCGATGAGTATCGGCTTGATCCCGCTATCCCTTATCGCAAGAAGTGCATCACCCTTCGTCTCAGCAACGAGCGTGCCATCAACCAATGCGCCAGCGGTCGTTCGCCCCTTGTACGTAAATTTCATACTGTAAGTGTAACAAATTATTCGCTTACCACACGGAGGACTTCTTCGAGCGTGGTCTTTCCTTGCACCGCTTGGAAAATACCATCTTCGAGCATAGTCATCATGCCTTCTTTTTTTGCTTGTGCTTCGATTTCATCGGAGGACCCGCCTCGCAAGATGATTTCCTTAATGGCGGCACTCACCTTGAGCACCTCGTGAATGCCGATACGCCCCTTAAATCCATCTTCACTCTCGTCACTTTTCTTTCCTTTATACAATTCGATATCTGTCCATTTCGCTTCCTTCGACACCACCTGTTCTGTCTTGAGGAGCTCGAGAAGTCGCTCCATATCCACTAGACGCGCGATGGACTGATATTCTCCCTCGGAGAGATGGTACGCCTCCTTGGTCATGGTCAACCGGCGAACGAGACGCTGGGCGATGATGGTCTTTGCCGTAGAGACAATGAGAAACGGCTCCACGCCCATATCGATCAGTCGCGGTATCGCCCCTGCTGCCGAGTTGGTGTGGATAGTGGAGAGCACCAAGTGACCGGTGAGCGCAGCGTTCACTGCAAGCGACGCCGTTTCGTTGTCGCGAATCTCTCCCACCATGATGATGTTGGGGTCCTGACGCAAGAGTGCGCGCAAACCGTTGGCGAAGGTCATGCCGATATCGCTCTTCACCTGCGTCTGGTTGATGCGCGGCATCTGGTACTCAATGGGATCTTCGACGGTGGAAATATTGACTTCGGGGGTGTTTAAAATATCCAAGAGCGTGTAGAGCGTCGTGGTCTTGCCACTTCCGGTAGGCCCGGAGGCAAGTAGAATACCCGAGTGCTGCTGCAAGCCGCTATGAATTTCTTCCAGCGCTTGTCCATGAAACCCAAGCCCCTCGAGCGTAAAGCCGTGCGAAGACTCTCGAAGGATACGGATCACGGTCTTTTCCCCATAATAGGTGGGGAGCGTGGAGATACGGAAAGAAACCGGCTGTCCATCGAGCATAATTTTGAAGCGACCATCTTGCGGTAAGCGTTTTTCATCGAGTTTGAGGTTGGAGAGCACCTTGATGCGCGCCGTCACCGCTGCTGCCGCTTCTTTGGGGAGTGTCATCGCATCGTGCAACAACCCATCAATACGGTAGCGGATGACCAGCTCGCGCTCTCCTGGTTCAATATGTACATCGGATGCACCTTGTGTGATGGCGTGCGAAATAAGAGAATCCACAATCTTGACCACGGGTAAATCTTCCGCGAGGTGTTTGAGGTCCGCTTCGGTTGCCCCCCCTTCTTTTGATTCATCGATCTTTGCAATGCTCTGCACCTCTTTTTTGATGATGGCATCGAATTCAGCCTGAAGACTCTTGCGATATTGCTGGAGTACCGCCTTGATGGACTCCGAATCGGTCATGCGCGGCTTGATATGGAGTCCCGTTTTCTTTCTAATAAAATCAATCGCAGGGAGATTGTCGATATCGAGGAGTGCAATCTCGAGGTCGTTTTCTTGTTTGCGATACGCAACGACATTGTATTTGCGGGCAATGGGTTCGGGGATAAGTGACAGTACGTCTCGAGGGATATGTTCTTTGGTAAGGCCGATAAAAGGAATGCCGAGGACGTACGCCTCGAGGCGTTTCAACTCGCTTTCTTTCACTTTGCCGGTACTAAGCACAAACGCGGAGAGCGATTGCGGGTGCTCGATGCGCTCGGTAGCAAAGCGCTGCATATCTTCCACCGTTAAGATGTTGGTATCGAGCAGCATGTTGCGAAGTTTTGTCTCATCAACAATCATAGCTATCGTAAGTGTATATGGTCTGCACCAAAATAAAAAGAACTCCGGCGCTGGAGTTCTTTTTCGTTACAGAATTTTAACACTGCCCCGAGCTGTTTGGGCAGTAGACATCTCCGCTGCTCTCTTTACAGAAAGGATATTGTTTACCATTTACCACGCAACCTACCGCGCAGGTACCATTATCACTCGAATCTGTGATGGGGTAGCCATTGATATCAATACATGGTGTATTATAACTACACTGTAAGCTCGTTTGATTACACTGAGCTTTGTTGTGTACCAAATATCCATCTGCATAGTAGGTGTGGTCTCCCGTGAGAAAGAAGTTATACAATTGGGTATTCGCGGGAGCGCTCTTGCTCTCAATAGTAGTAATCGTTACCAATCCGTGATCGGTGACAAGTCTGTCACCGACGTGAAGCGGGGTAACGGTGATGCCAATATTTTCATCTCGTGTCTTGGTAGGATCGATTGATTTCCATCCCTCTGTTGTCATAAAGGGATGTTCTGCAGTCACAAAGTACGACCCCCCATTGAATGCATAAAGTTTGTCATCATTGAGCAGCGGGCGATGAAATCCGACGACCACATTGTTTGTAGTATCCCCTTTCAAGACATCACCCACTTTTACATCTTCAATGTTCTCCTTAGTGCCATTGGCGAGGGTAACTTGCGTACCTGCAACGAAACAGGATGCGTAATACTGTTGTGCACCGCCACTGCTGCCCCCACCACCAGACGAAGGGGAACACAGGACAAGGGTACCGCTCGCAGTTGCACAAACGTTGTCTGTCTGCGTGTTACTCAATGGCGATGAACGGATATAATCAGTTGCTGAAACATTTCCCTCCACGTTGACAGTGACGTTATGCACTACTCCAGAGGTATCTTTCCCACCGATATGCACCGTCGAACTCGTATCTCCTGGTACACCTCCTCGAACGATACCGTTGAGAAAAAGCTCTTGGTCAAATTGCGCATCCTTAGCTGCGATGAAACCATCGACTGAGAGATCACCATTTTTTATCTGGTCTCCGTTGACGATTTCGTTTACGGGAGGAGGAAGATTTCCTGAAGGAGGAGTTTGACTAGGTGCTGTCCACGTCGACGTAGCGTAACTCAGCCCCACCGAAAGGAGGATTCCGAAAGCGAGACTTATGACAACGGGCAATACTTTTTTTTGTTGCATGATGAAAATATGATTAGGGCACTTGGTAGACCGTAATAGGTGTCGATGAACCATCTGGTTGGTACGAACTCCCATTAAACTGGAGCGTTCCTCCAGAAGGATTCACCAGCCGCAAATATCCAAAAGGAATGTAGGTTACTCCTGTATTTTTGTTACCATTATTGTCACAAATATCTGGAAGTGCGGGAGTGTGATTGTCCATCCACGGCACCGGAGATGACCATGTGGTGGTTCCTGCAGGGATAGTAAATGTCCACGGACCCGTTGTGTTATCTACAACGTACCCCGAAGGGATGGTAGGAATGATACTCGCCCCCTCGCATGTGTTACGGTACCCTCTTCCCAAATGAGCATTCTCATCACATTGAGCCCATGTAAAGGTAGTAGCCTGTTGCAGTGCTTTGTCCAATGTAATAGTAATTGAGAAATCGCCTTGGTGATAATCATTACCTGTCTTGTAGTTGAGACAGCTCGCGGAAATGGTTCCCGATATCACTTGCGGAGTGACAGTTGCCTGGCCAGTGCCTGTCCCTGATGGCCCCGTACAAGTAGCAGTATAAGTGGTCGTAGCAGTGATATTGGTTGCCGTTGTCGTACCTGTCCAACTGTTCCCACCAGCGTTACTCATTGCAACGGTCCCCACGCCCTTGTCGATAGAGCAGCTTACTGAACCTTGAAATCCGGTAGCACTTACGGTGAGTACTGACGATCCTCCTTTGTTGACCGTCGTCGGGTTTGCGGTAAGCCCTACGTGCACTGCAGTACAAAGCACAAGAACACCATCCGGAGTCGCACAGACTTTGCTTAGCGCTGATGATGTAAGCGAACCGGTCGTGATAGTTTGTTGCGCCCCAATACCCCCATTCACCACAAGGTCAACTGCATGTTGTTTCGAAACGTCGAGCGGGTCATCTCCACCAAAGGCTATATTTGAATCATTTGTAGTTGGAGTACCGCCACGAAGCAGCCCTTGGAAATAAGTGGTGCCATCAAGTTCACCGTTGAGCGCTGCAGTAAATGCATCAACAGAGAGCGCTCCGGGTTTTAGTTGGGGATCGGTACCGACATTGACAGGAAAATCGGTGTTGCCATCAGGGGGCGTCGAAGGACGAGGAGTCCACGTACTGGCGTACACATAGTTCACTCCCACAACAAGCACGAGGCCGACAGTAATAAGTTTGAGATTATTGAATACGTTTTTCATATACCTTCTCTCACTCAGCACCCCGAGGAGACTGAAGCAATAGTTATACTGTCGTCCTGACGAAAGGCTGTCGAGGGGAAATTTGCCGTAGTCGTTTTGGTGACAACATCACAATAGCGACGCACATTATTCACCTCAAGCACCAATCCTGCTTGAGGAGGAGCTGATGGACCAAGGGTTACTTGCACTTGTATTGGTGCAGTGAAGGCAGTGTGGGTACCGGTATAGGTGGTGTTGGTTGGAGCGGATTGAGTGAATCCAGCAATACCTGTTGCAAAAAGTGTTTGACCATAAGAGGCACTGATGGTGACGGTCGGTTGGGACACGACACCCGAACACAGCACAAGAGTACCGCTCGCATCAGCACACACTTCGCTCGTGCTACCACTGGTAGAAACGAGGCTATTGCTCTGTACCGTGCCGGTATTGGTAAGTGTGTTGTTAAGTGAGAGCGATGCCTTGTTATCATCGGTACCAACATAGACTTGCGAATCCGGATTTGCATCAATTGCGCTACCACCGCGGATAATACCGTTGACGAACGTTTGCCCCTGAAACCATCCATCGCCTTGGTCAAGAAAGGCGTTCACACCAAGCCCTGCAGGTTTTACCTGAGAGGCAGCACTTACCTCTATCGGCTCATTGGTGTTATTTCCTGTGGGAGCACTTGTCGGAGAAGTATAGGCAGCTACTCCACCAGCGAGAAAAAGAAGTGGTATGAGTATGACAAGCTGTCGAAGGGTTCTTTTCATAAGAAAATACAAGTGTTAGTGTAACATATTTAAATCATTGATCCGTTGTGCTGTCGATTTTGTTGGCGTCTTCGCGGAAGATTTTTCGAGTGCGGTGAGGTCTTGGGCGCGTTCATCAAGCGACTTGGTGATGGGAAGCGATGTGCTGTCGAGTGCCTGAAGTGATTGTTCGGGCGTAGGCGAAGGAGCAGTATGTTTTCGGTGAAAGTGCCAGTACAGTATCAAAAACATCGCCGCCATGATGGCAAATGCCAGGAGTACAAGGAGGAGCGTGCGGTGCTTGTGTTGTTGATGAGTGGTTGTTGTGATTGGTGTCATATAATAAATCATTACTGCTCAGTGTATTTCGGTTGCACACATATATATTGTGAGTTCAACACGTACCCCGGATTGCACAAGCAGGTGGTACCTCCATCACCGTTGGCATCGGGGACTTTGCGCGGAGGAACTTTGTTTGCTTTTTCAAGAGAGGAGAGTATATCGGCAGGAATATTAGAACATTCCGCACCTCCGCCACCCCCGCCCGCACATCGAGAATCATTTTGGTTCGCTGGCATCGCACACCAACAAGTACTCCCAACAGGGCAGTTGTCAGGACAGTTGGTTGTATCAGTTGGATTATTCTGACAATAACAAGGAGTACCAGGAGCACAACTTGTACACTGCGGATTACTTGCATTGTCTGGTAATGAACAATTGTCGGGACAGTTTGTGATGTCGGTTGGATTATTCTGACAATAACAAGGAGTACCAGGAGCACAACTATCTGTATTGAGCTTCACTCCGCTAAAATCAAGCCATCCGATCACATCGGATCCCCATGCGTAGCCACTCGCAGCACCGCTGGTCATATCAATGGTTACGCCAAATGAAGTAGCGTCATTCTTGTTGTCATCTCCGAGAGATATCCACCCATCCCAATTTCCGAGAGAAGCTTTAGCCGCTAGCGCCCCCGAACAACCAGAGGCAAATACTGAGCACGCCCGCGCCGCCCCTGTGACAACGCCAGTCTTCACATCGACATGTGCCTGACACTGTTTATTGGCAAAAGGGCAGTTGGCTGTTGCATCAGAGTTGAAGCTGATCCACCCAATGTTTGACGACCACGCATAACCGGAGAGGTTGCCAGAGGAATCCATAGTAAGACCGTAGCCAGGGCCGCTGCACGAGGTGGGAGTATCACAATTGTTTACTTTGATGAACCCAATGTTTGACGACCATATATATCCAGAAAAAAGATCGCCCGCACTCGCCTTCGTCACAGTCACCACAGCGGCTAGTGCAACAACGATACTCCCGACAATCACAAGAAGTTTCTTTGTGCGCGCAGTGGCTCGAATACGCATATTGCTTTTAAGTATAAAACATGCTAGAGTGCTAGAGCAAGAGACGTCCGCCGCAAGGTGGACATTTCTGTTGATAACTGACACCACGCTCCATTACAAAAACTCAATAACAAGAAAATAAGTATGTTGGATATAAAAGCACTCAAACTCGCCATAGAACAATTGGAAGCCGAACGGCGCATCGCGCGAAACAAACTCGTGGACGCAATCGAACAATCGCTTGCTGCCGCGTACAAGAAAGAATACGGCCGCAAAGGACAAGTGATCCGCGCACGCATTGATTTCGATGCCGGCACCGTGTCATTTGAACAAATCAAAACCGTCGTCGACAAAGACTCGATGCGCTTTGACGATGCAGAAGCGCCCTCCACAGAGCTCGATGAACGCGAACATTATAATGAAGAAAAGCATATCCTTCTTGAGGATGCCCGCATTATCAAGACCGATGCTCAGGTCGGGGACGAGATCGTATTTTCACTCGAACCAAAAGATGATTTTGGGCGCATCGCAGCCCAAACCGCAAAGCAGGTCATCATGCAGCGCATCCGAGAGGCAGAGCGCACTTCTATTCTCGACGAGTTTGGCACCAAAGAAGGCACTATCATTTCGGGACACATTCAGAAGTTTGAGCACGGCACCGTCTATGTCGACTTCAACCGTGCAGTGGGTATCATTCCTCCCAACGAACAAATCCCGGGCGAACACTATGTTCGCGGCAACCGCGTCCGCGGATACCTCTACCACGTCGAAGAAAGTCCGCGCGGCATCACGTTGCGCATCTCTCGCACGCACCCAAAATTTCTGGAGAAGTTATTTGCCTATGAATCTCCCGAAGTCGCTTCCGGTGTTGTCGAGATCAAATCAATTGCCCGAGAACCGGGCAGCCGATCAAAGATCGCCGTGTGGACCGACGACCCAAACATCGATCCGGTGGGAAGCTGTGTCGGACAAAAGGGGGTGCGCGTTTCAACAGTAATGAACGAGCTCAGTGGTGAAAAAATTGATATTATTGAATGGTCGCCCAATCCCGAAGAATTTGTACGCAAGTCGCTCTCTCCTGCAAAAGTGCTGGGAATAGAGCTCAACGAAAACGAACACAAGGCGACCATTGAAGTTACCCCCGACCAGCTCTCGCTTGCGATCGGTAAGGGAGGACAAAACGTTCGCCTCGCGGCAAAACTTACTGGGTGGAAGATTGATATCAAAGGAAGTGGGGCAGTCCTCGAAAGCGACGAAGCCCCAATCGAGGGCGATGATTTTGTCCCGCTCACTGCGCTCTCCAACGAACCAGCAGAAGTCGTAGCAGCACCCGAAGGTGATATCGCACCACCAGAAAACGATTCGGGGGTAGTATTATAAAGAGAAATATTTCCTCGAAATGCATGCATATTTTTCTAGTGGAAAATTGCTCCGCTTGTCTCAATCAGCCGCAAGGCATTTCTCAAAAACACTTCTCTATTAACTTATAAACTTTTAACTTTATACTTATGAACCTACTCCACGATATCAGCGCAGGAAAAGATACGCCGCGCATTATCAATGTCATCATCGAAATCCCGAAAGGGTCAAAAAATAAATACGAACTCGACAAAGAGACAGGGCTTATCACCCTCGACCGCGCATTACATACTGCCCAAGATTACCCATTCGACTACGGATTCATGCCGCAAAGTCACTGGGAAGACGGAGACCCGCTCGATGTGGTCGTGCTCACTACCTACCCACTGGCCCCCGGTGTCCTCGTCAAGGTACGCCCAGTCGCCATTATTCACATGATCGATGACGGTCAAGGCGATGCCAAAATCGTGGGAGTACCCGACAAAGACCCGCGGTTTGACCATATACTCGATGTTGCTGATATAAATAAGCACACCCTCAAGGAAATCGAGCACTTCTTTCTCACCTACAAACAGCTCCAAAAGAAAGAGGTGCGCATCGAAGGCATCGAGGGCAAAGAAGTGGCCGCAAAGGCGATCGAGCACGCACAGGCTCTCTATAAGGAAAAGTTTAAGAAATAAGACATATCCGTTCCACTTTGTATAATGTAATCATCCGACAAGTGCGTCGTCATTATGAGTAGGTATCTATAGGAAATATGAAGAAATCGCTTATCTCTAGCCTTTTTATCATCGGCGCGCTTGCAGCAGGGCGCGGCGCTGTCCATGCACAAACTGCGCTATCGGCTGCAGCAAAATCATCACCACTAGCGACCGCACTCTCCGATGCCGGCACCGTGCTCCAATCATCGAGTAGTGATATGACCGCTACCGCTTCTGGAGCATCCTCTTCGGATGTCCAAGCCACGCCCGCCGACACCACTGCGGGCGCTCCTTCGACGCCACTGGCCCTGAAAGACCGCACGGCAAATATAGGAACACAACTGGAAGCGCTTGATAGCAATTTTGAAAACCTGATCGACCGAACCCAAACCAGCATTACCCTTCTCGCTGCAAAAAATATCGATACCACCGATGCGCAAATAGACCTCGATGCTGCGCGCACTGCGCTTGCACTTGCAAAAAGCAACGTAGATATCTTTACCGCTATCACTGTGCCTGATGATACAACGCACTACGACGCCACCCCTCTGAAAACTGCGCTCGCTACCATCAAAGGCAATTTTGCAGACGCCCGCGCCCATCTCGTGGAGAGTCTCGCCGCACTCAAAGCTTCAATCGCCACAAGCCTCACGACGACTTCGACCAGCCAAAACCAATAACGCACTGCTCTTTTACGAGCGATGAAGCTGTGCTAGAATCCGCGTCATGACAAAAAGCACCACCATCGCATACAGCGCAGATGTCCGCACGCTCCCACAGAGCACTACCGAACTTATCGTCACCATCCCGTGGGAAGCAGTGGCGACATTTGAAGCGCCTATCATAACTCGACTCGCTACAAACATGGAAATGGCAGGATTCCGCAAGGGCAAAGTCCCTGAATCAGTCGCACGCACACATATCCCCGAAGCCACACTCCTCACCGAGATGGCAGAAGCCGCAATCCAATCCATCTATCCGAAACTTCTCGAAGAAAAAAGCGTCGACGCTATCGGCCGTCCACAGATACAAGTAACGAAACTCGCTCGCAACAACCCGCTTGAAGTTACCATCACCACCGCAGTGGTGCCCGCGATTACCCTTCCCGACTACAAAAACGCAGTACACGTGCCGCTAGAACCAGCACAAGAAGTAACTGAGGCCGCTATCGAAAAAGTGGTACACGATTTACAAGAAATGCGCGCGTACGGGCACGTCCACGGACAAGGTGACACACATACGCACGACCAGCCACTCCCCGAAGCAGATGATACGTTTGCACAGTCGTTTGGAAATTTCAAAACTATGGAAGAGCTTCGGGGTAAAATTAGGGAAAATCTAACGCTCGAAGCTGCACAGGCAGCCCGCGACAAGCGCCGTGTTGCCCTACTGGAAGCGATACTTGCGGAAACTTCTTTTGAAGTCCCCGAAGTGCTCATCGATTCCGAAACACAAAAATTATTTGCACAAGTCGAAGCCGATGTTGCCAAGAGCGGTCTCTCGATCGAGGACTATCTCTCTCATATCAAAAAGTCGCGTGAAGAACTCCTCAAAGAATTTCGTCCTGATGCCGAGAAACATGCGCGCGTGCAACTCCTCCTCCATGCAATCGCAAAAGCAGCGGGCATTCGACCAACTGATGCTGAGGTTGAAGCAGAGACACAGAAATATATGGCGATGTACCCTTCGGCAGACCCCGAGCGAACCCGCGCCTACGCCGACATGATACTCACCAATGAAAAAGTGTTAGCACACATTGAGGAGAAGAAATAAAAAACCCAACTTTTAGAGTTAGGTTTTAATGTCTTTAATAATCAAAGGAAATCGACAACGTCATCACATTCTTTTAATGGGACGGTTACGCATGAGTTCTCGCCATAGGCTTTCAATTTTTCCTGTATAATTTTTCTCAAATCAGGAAAGCGTTCTACGAGCATTAAGTATATGGTTTTCTTCTTTACTCGGTATCTCCCCTGAGAAAATCTTTCGGCTATAAGACGCAAGAAGTTTCGATGATTGTTTTTTAACAGAGTAATAATTTGATCTGGGATACAACGCCTAGCGGCATCCGAATCTATGTGTAAATCAATTACATTTTGCATGGTTCGTTTTCATACACTTTAGTACGTTTGCAAAAATTGTCAAACCATCATATAGTGATGAAGTCTGATGTGCTGCCTTTGCTGTATTTCCTTTCGACTTTATAACTTTTAACTTTGAAACCACAATTATGCTAATCCCCACCGTTATTGAAAAAACGAACATGGGAGAACGTGCGTATGATATCTACTCGCGCCTTCTCAAAGACCGCATTATATTTCTCGGGGGGGCGATTGATGACATCGTCGCCAACGTCGTTATCGCCCAACTCCTCTTTCTCGCCAACGAAGATTCGAAGAAGGATATTAGTCTCTATATCAATTCACCGGGAGGATCGGTGACCGCGGGACTCGCGATATATGACACAATGCAGTTCGTCAAACCCGACGTCTCCACTATCTGCGTTGGTATGGCAGCATCTATGGGTGCCTTTTTACTCGCGGGTGGCAAGAAAGGAAAGCGCTACGCACTCCCCAATACAGAGATTATGATTCACCAACCTTCAGGAGGAGCTGAGGGACAGGCAACCGACATCGAAATCTCCGCGAAGCGCATTCTCAAGGTTCGAGAAAACCTCAATGAAATCCTCGCCAAAAATACCGGTCAAAAAGTAGCAAAGATTGCCGAAGACGTTGAGCGAGATCGCTATATGGAAGCACAGGAAGCAAAAATATACGGCATCATCGACGAAATCATTACCAAACCTGTAGTGCAAAAATAAGCTATGAATGAAACACTGCTGGCACTGGGGATGCTGCTCGCCGGCGGATTGCTCGGATATAGTATCCGAGCAGTTATATTCATCATCCGCAAGAACAACCTCGAATTTTCGATAGCGGAGCGACTCATCCACGCAAAAGAGTCCGCTCAAAAAATAGTCGACGAAGCACACGCACGTGCCGAAGCCTTGCTCGCCGAGGTGCGTACAATTGAAAAAGAAAAAGAGGACGACCTCAAGACAGGCGAGGAGCGCCTCATAAAAAAAGAAGCGCTCCTTGATGCTCGACAGAGTGAGCTTGATAGTCGCGCGAACGGCATCGAGGAACGAGCCGCGCGGCTCATCGATCAAGAAAAAGAGATAGAGACGATCGCACAGTTGCAACAAGAACGACTGGAGGCTATCGCAGGATTTTCCGCCGACCAAGCACGAGCAGCGCTCATCAAAACAATGGAGGAGCACTCTACTGAAGACCTCCAGACGCGAGCGCGCAAGCTCGATCAGGGACTGCGCGACGCACTCAATGAGCGTGCACGGAATATTTTGGTAACTACTATTCAACGTCTCGCGATCCCCGCCACGAGCGAACTCACCACCTCCACCATCGCGATAGACAATGACGAGTTGAAGGGTAAAATCATCGGAAAAGAAGGACGCAACATCCGTACGTTTGAACGTATATCTGGAACCGAACTATTGGTGGATGAGTCCCCCGGTACCATTGTTGTCTCCTGTTTTGATCCAGTCCGCAGGGCGATAGCAGTACAAGCACTTACAACACTTCTCAAAGACGGTCGCATTCAGCCCGCTCGCATCGAAGAGGAACTCGAAAAAAGTCGGGCAGCCATTCACGACCAGATTAAAGAAAAGGGTGCCGCGGCGGTATATGAATGTGGCATTTACAACTTTGATCCTCGTCTTATTGCGATTCTTGGGCGGCTCCACTTTCGCACAAGCTATGGGCAAAACGTGCTCCAGCACTCGATCGAGATGGCACATATCGCGGAAATGATCGCAAGTGAAGTCGGTGCTGACGCCTATATCGCTAAAGCAGGTGCATTGGTTCACGATATCGGCAAAGCGCTCGATCACGAATTTGAAGGTACCCATGTTGCTATCGGTATAAAAGTGCTCCGACGATTTGGTACGGACGAACGCATCATCACCGCTATGAAAAGCCACCACGACGACACACCGCACGAATCTCTTGAAGCAGTGATCGTGCAAACAGCGGATATGATCTCGGGTGCGCGTCCGGGTGCGCGTCGTGATACGACCGAGCTCTATATCAAACGGCTCACTGATCTCGAACGCCTCGCTGCCCAATTTACCGGTGTCGAAAAAGCATACGCCCTGCAAGCAGGACGCGAAATCCGTATTTTCGTTCACCCCGAACACATTTCTGATACCGAAGCCCACGCTATGGCACGCGCGATCGCGATAACCATCGAAACAGAACTCCGCTACCCGGGCGAAATAAAGGTCACCGTCATTCGCGAAACACGCGTCACCGATTACGCGCGCTGATCACAGCACCCAAAAGAAGCCTCGAAGTTTTTTCAGCCCTTCGCGACGACGCATACCTTGTCGTTCTCGCAATGTTTCTTCTTGTTTTTTCAGTGCCTGCAATTTCATTTTTTGTTTTTCGATGAGCTCGGCGCTGATCTCGACACCGTCTAGTGACACGACAAAACTCTGCTCGCCGTAGGCAGCTTCTGAATTTTTTTTCGCTTGCAATTTTTCTTCTTCCTCTATCTGCAACTCAAGACTATGTATCGCTTCCCGCACTTCACGCATATCTTTGTAAGAGAACTCCTCCGCTTCCTCTTGGTTTATACTCTTTTTGTTGGACACCTCTTGCGGATTTGAGGGGACATTGTCCCACCCTTCCATGCCAGTATTCATATCCCCAAGTATAGCAAACAAATAACCACCTT
>DASZOX010000013.1:0-8494 GCA_035550535.1 Minisyncoccota bacterium | reverse complement strand
ACTTCAAACCCGGGCTCGACAAAAGGAAAGAAGCTCGGGCGCAGGCGTATCTCGGTACGCTCGCCAAAGAACTCTTTGAAAAAAGCGAGGAGGGTACCCTTGAGATGAGCAACGGTGATTCCCTCTGCCACCACCAACCCCTCGAGTTGGTAAAACTGCATTTCGTGCGTCGCGTCGGTCGCTTCATTTCTGAACACTTTGCCCGGGGCGATAATCGCAAAGGGTGGCTGGTGACTTTCCATATAGCGAATCTGCACTGGGCTTGTATGCGTGCGCAATACATACCCGGGTTTTTCCTTGATCCAAAAAGTGTCTTGCATATCGCGTGCCGGATGACTTTCTGGGACATTGAGCGCATCGAAGTTGTGCCACTCATCCTCAAGCTCCGGTCCAAGCGCCACCGAAAAGCCTTGCCCTGCAAGGATGGCGATCGCTTGCTGGGTCACGAGAGTGAGTGGATGCAATGCACCTTTGGGGATTTCCATACGCATTATCGAAATAATGACTTTAGTGTAGCAAATAGGCCAACAAATGAAGATTGTTGCTTTTGTGTACACCCCTTCGGGCAATACGTCATTCCCTTCTTTTGTATTTGTGTCTTTTCGCAAGAATCACAAATAATGAACTGACCGTTGCAGGTGCCGCTCCGGCAATCTACCATACGCTCCGAGGGGACGTTGCACTGCGCGCAGCGCCCGACGATCACACGCTTCGGATCATCCGTGTAGAATCCCATCGCGACTCGTCGGTCGAATACATAGAGCTTGCCTTCAAAGTCTTCATTCGGATATTTCTCCATATAGGAGACGATGCCTCCATCGAGCTGATACACGTCTTTGAATCCTTGCAAAAGCAGATATCCACTCGCCTTTTCGCAACGCACGCCACCAGTGCACACTGTGAGCACTGTTTTGTCTTTGAGGTGTGCGAGACTTTTGATGAATTTCGGCAGATCGCGGAAATGATTCATCGGCGGGCACTCAGACCCTTTGAATCTCCCAATCCCATGCTCGTAGGCATTGCGCATATCGACGATATAAAACTCCTTCCCATCTGCAATCCACCGATGTAGTTCTTCTGGTTTCAAATGAATGCCGGTAAGTTGGTTGGGATCGATATCGCACACGCCAAGCCCGAGCGTTACGATCTCGCTTCGCGTCTTTACGGACAATCGTGGGAATGCATTCCCCGTGCCCACACTTCGCTTGAAGTGAATGTTTGAAAATCGTGCATCAGTTTCGAGTTCTTTGATAAAGGCTTCAGTATGTTCTTTCGTCCCCTCGAGTGTGCAGTTGATCCCTTCAGAAGCAACGATGAGGCGCCCCTTGAGGTCGAACTTTTCGCATAGTGCACGCAACCAATCGCGCACCACTTCGGGGTCTGCAATATAAACATATTTGTAGAAGAGAAGTATTTGCCAGCTAGCTTCTTTTGTCATGCACACGAGCTTACCAAAAAAAGCTAGTTTGTGCTATCGGGTTTGAGATCGAGGCAGATACCATTCATGCAGTACCGCTCGCCGGTCGCGGTCGGTCCGTCGTTGAAGACGTGACCCAGATGCGACCCGCACTTCGCGCAGACGATCTCGGTGCGGTGCATGCCATGACTATCGTCAGCTCTGCGCTCAACCGCTCCGGGCAATGCTTCGTCAAAACTCGGCCAGCCCGTGCCACTGTCAAACTTCGCCGTGCTCGCAAAGAGTGGATTGCCACACGCTGCACACGTGTAGGTGCCATCTGCTTTCTCATGCACAAGCGCGCTGCTCATGCGCGCCTCGGTCCCCTTCTCCCGCAATATCGCATATTGCTCGGGGGTAAGCTCTTGCTTCCACTCCTCTTCGGTTTTGATGATTTTATCTGTCATATTGCTACTTTACCACATCCGTCAAGAGTTTTTGTTGCAATTTTTCGGTGTTGCCATGCCCCAGAAGTCCGAGGTAGGACTGCACTGTTTCCTTCTTGCACTCAGTTTCTCGTACTCGCTTAAACATGCGCCGCTTCGTCGCCGTGCGCAACACTCGATGCGTTGGAAAGTGCACCCAGCCCAAGAAATCCACGCCCGAAGCAAGTGTTTTGACAAAGACTTTGTTCGGATGGAGCGAAAGGTGGAGTCTCTCTTTGAGGAATCGTGAGAGCAGCGGTAGCAACTCTGTGAGAGAGCTTTTGTTGTCAGAGAGAAAGACAAAATCATCGGCGTACCGAATATAATATCTCGCCTTTAGGTGATGCTTCACGAATTGATCAAACTCATTCATATACACATTCACCAAGAGTTGCGACGTGAGATTGCCGAGCGGGAGTCCAACATCGGGATTTCCTTCGGTATGAAAACTATCGATGACAACCCCAAGTAGCCAATTCGTATCATTACCTGCCAAATGTTTCCTCAGTATTGTTTTGAGTATCGTATGATCAATGCTTGCAAAGAATTTCTTAATATCACATTTGAGCACCCAGCACGTGCGCGTATTATTTTTTGAGACAATTCTCGAAAATGCTTCAAAACGATACAGCGCCTTGTGTGTTCCCTTGCCTATTCTGCACGAGTAGGAATCATAGATAAACTTTGTATCAAAATACGGATAGAGCTCGCTGTAGAGCACATGATGCAAGAGTCGATCGCGCACGGTAGCCTTGTGAATGTTCCTCGGTTTTGGATCAGAGATATTGAATGCATGATAGCCGCCGTGCGTATAGCTTTTTTGGGCTAAATCTCGGTGCAGCGCATAGATATTGTCCATGAGTTTTGCATTAAAGCGTATGACATCATTGCGTTTGCTTTTTCCGCGCAGAAATTCTTGCCACGCATCGAGTATACGCTCGATGGTAATGCTTTCTTGATACGATTTCGTATATACTTTCATAGCTAAATTATGATTGCCCCCCCCCCCTGCATCACCTTCGGTGCTGCAAAAAGCAAAAGCTGCATATACTTCATGGTTTGCCATCGTTGAAAACATTCCGAAAAGTCACCGCTACACGCTCGGCGGCAAGGTCGAACAGTATTTTCTCGAATTGCTTGAGTGCATTTTTACCGCACTCTATCTTTCGCCGGAAAAGAAGACCGGACGGCTTGAAAGCGCAATCAGCAAGCTCGACGGCGTGAAATTTTTCGCACAGCTCTGTTGGGAAAACAAATGCATGTCCAATAAAGCGTACGCGGATTTGTCGGAAAAACTCCTAGAACTCGGCAAAATGATCGGCGGCTGGAAAAAAGGACTTGAATCGAAGCTCTCCGAAAAGAAAACTCCCGCTCAAAAATTATTCTGAATGGGAGAAGAAAAAGTTTCTGGAGAGAACACCTGTTGGCCATCGTTCCACTTGCTGTTCTCATCGAACTCGTTGCAGTTGAACTTCCACTGCCCATCGTTCCAGTTCGCATTCACCACAACGGTGCGTTTGTAGCCATTGCCATCCATTCCACCGAAATGCACCTGCGTGCTATTTCTGTATCGTCTATGGAGCCTCAAAGCTCACGAGCAATCGCTACCAATTGTTTCTTTTTGTTTTAATTACAAGTGCGAAAATGTTTTCCGCTTATTCAAAACGTATTCGGAATAATTCTCAAAAACAAACGCACTCATCCTTTTTCCAAAGCCGTGACCGTGGAAGCATAAAAGAATGCGGGAAGTATACACTCGTTTCAAAAAATATGTAGAGAATAAAAAAATCCCAAGTATCTAAGTAACAAAGATACCAAGGATTTTAAAATAAGATAAAGGTACTAAGCTTCAACAATTGCTGGAGAGAACACCAGTCGGCCATCGAGCCACTCGCTGTCCTCATCGAACTCGTAGCAGTAGAACTCCCACTGCCCAACGTCCCAGAGCGCACCCACCACAACGGCGCGTCCATCAGCAGCTTTTGCATAGAAGATGTTAGCATACCCGTTTGTGAGCAGTGTTCCAGCTTCTCCGTTTGACTGTGCCGAAACGAGTTGTTTCAACCTGGCAAGCAATGTTGGAATATCATATGACGTTGGATTACCCAACTCGTTCACGATCTGTGAATCCCACATGCTTTCGGTTAATTGCAGTGCATCGAGCGTTTCTGCCGCCGCACTCACCTTCTTAGGCGCTGCACCGAGGATGATGCTTTTGAAATTATCCGAAAGCCATACCTTCGTCGTACCGTTCTTGCCTTCTTTGAAGAAATCCGTAACGGTAAATTCTTCAACCGTGGTAAGTTTGTGTGTACCAATCAATTTCAATTTATTCAATGCCCGGAAAATTACTTTCTTTCCGTTGCTTTGCAAAAATTCGATTGCGTTTTGGAATGATTTTTTTGCTTCGTCGCTGGCGGCTATCATGAGCGCCTGCAACGTCTGAATTGCAAGAGTAAAGTTCATTAGTATTTATTTTATTGTGATGTAAATGTGTTTTTTGTTTATATGATAGCATATAGAAGCTATTTTGTCAATAAAGTATAGTGTGAGTAAAATACCTTTGTTTTAAAGGTTCTTTCTCCTTATTTCCTATAGATATCCTGCAACAACTCAGCATATTTGTGCTGCACTTTCTCAAGTTTGGGATTGATCACCGCGACGCAGTAGCCAGCATTTTTGTGCTGGGCGTAATAGTCCTTGTGATAGTCTTCCGCTTCGTAAAAAGTGGTGAGTGGTTCGACCGTCGTCACGATCGGTGCACCCATTTTGTTTGACATATTCGCCTCTTTGATGAATTTCTCTGCTGCTTCCCTTTGCTCGGGCGACGTATAAAAGACGACCGAACGATACTGTGTACCGATATCGTTGCCCTGACGGTTCGGCGTGGTTGGATCGTGACTGCCAAAAAATACCGTAAGTAAGTCTTCGTATTTCACAAGGGCCGGATCGTATTCGACGCGCACTACTTCCACATGTCCGGTATTTCCGCCACACACCTGTTCGTAGGTCGGATGCGGTGTCGTACCACCCGCGTAGCCGGGCACGACGCTCTGTACTCCTTTCATCATCTTGAATACCGCTTCAGTGCACCAAAAGCATCCACCACCAAATACCGCGATTGATTGTTTGTTCGTATTATTTTCCATACACGCAGTATAACATGTATGTCAAGTATATTTTACATTCCTTGGAGGCCTTTGAGCCGAGCGACGAGCGCAAGCGCGAATGTTTTTACATCTTGCAATGAATGAATATTATAGCGCTGCATGATGAAATACGCCGCGGCAACGATGAGCACGAGTAAAAAGATAAACGTGATGCCACTGGAGTGGGTGCGTGGCGGCTTCGTTGCGTGAGGATGATCGAGTCGCGCAAACGCTTCATCGACATCGCTTCCCTTCCACCCACCGCCTTGGATGAGCGAGAGCTTAATCTGATCCCGATTCTTGCCGCTTTTGAGTTCACGATCAATGTAGGAGAACATTTCGGGGGTAACCATAGTGGTGAGTATAGCAGCGCGTGCAAAAAAATAAAAACCCGGGCACTGTGCCCGGGCATAATTTAAGAAAAGAACTTTACCATTTTATAAATTTAATGGATATTTTCTCTCTACCGATGAGAGTAAGCGTGTACACCCCTCGTCTCAACTGAGAGACGTCTATCCTGCCTGAGGTGACAAGAGGTACTCTTATAAGAGCTCTTCCCATCACATCTGTAATGATGGCAGGTTCCGGACTAGAAAGCCCGATGATGTTGAGCGTGTTTCCTACCGGATTTGGATAAATCCTAATCGAAGCACCAAAGAACGACCTTGGACCTTTCCTTGGAAAAGGTGTTTGTCCATTCACGACAACAAGGAACCGGTGTTTATACGTAGCGGAATCACTGGTAACAGTGAACGTGTAGCCGGTGCTATCAGTAACTGCTGTGTCTACACCCATATATTTGTCGATCAATGTCGCAGTCTTTCCGTTGAAAAACTGCTGATGATCGAATGAGAGTGTATAGGCTTTGGCGGCAATACCACTGAGTTCGATGTCAAAGGTGTCAGAGACACCGGGCGCCAACGTCTTGGATTGAATCAAGAAATTCCTTCCTGATTCTTGCAACGACAGATAGTTCGCGTTGCTCGTGTTCGCGAGCTTCACGATGTTGCTGTCACTGCTAAGCCTGATCGCAACACCATCAATAGGCGTTGCACTAAGGACGGTTGAGGTTGTCTCCTGCGCCGCCGTTGCCATCTCGCTTGGTTGAGTACCCAGCGGGTCTCCGAATGCGTTGTTTTCTGCGGCAGTCGAAACTGCTGCATAGCTTTGCACAGAAGTTGGTGTAATCGTACTTGCTGGCAACAAATTGATATTCATTGATGGCACATTGAGAGCAAAAACTCCCGAAGACTCGACAGTCGTTTTATCATTTTCGGTGAACTTTATAGTAGCTGTTGTAGCTGTTGCTTGGACAATGAATGCCTGACCGCTTTGCACAATGCGCACCGTCGCCGCGTTAGGAAAATTGGTAGTGCCACCAGCCGGGATAAGCGTAGTCCCCGAGGCAGTAACATATTCACCATATCCGTAAGTACCATACGCTTCTGCGTCCCACACCTCCACCATATTTGCAATCCCTGTTGATCGGCCAATAACATTGGTGACGTCAACCGATGATGCATACGGGTTCTTCACCAAGTAATAACCTCCCGGAGTGAGTCCGGTGAGCGTTATGGTGATTGCCCCGATAGTGAGCATACCTTTTGGTCGGAGCGTGGTTGCTGTCGCAGTTACCGGCCCTGATGTGCATATTTGCCTATCTCCATAGACGAAGACAAAGTAACCCTGGTTGCTCCCCAGTGCCACACCGGTCGTTGACGGTGGCACCACAAACGCAGCTCCTCCAGACGTAAACGTCTTTATGTTGGATGACGCTGCTGGAGCGTAATCGTACCCGGGCCACGGCGGCGTAGTGCCATTGAACAATATCGTAGCGTACCCTGAAGTACCTCCGTTGGAGATGCAGTTTGACGTGGAGTTTGAAAAACCATCCTGCCATGCAGCATTGATTGATTGCACCACGTCTGAAAATGGACCCGAAGAAAGCAATCTCCAACATTTCCGCGCAGGAATGTAGCGCTCGACGGTGGCATTGCCGCTCACCGTCCCCGCACTCACTCCGACACGAGCGGTGCCATTGGCATCGCTTTTGAGGGTGAGAAACCCATTAGCGTTGAGAGTTCCATTTACCGTTAGCGTTCCCGGATTTGCATATGTACCAGCTTTGATATTAGTGGTCGCAGAAAGTGTGAGTGTGTTTTGGACGGTTGCTCCAAAAAATGACGCGCTTGTACCTGTTACACCGAGCGCATTGCTCAGTACACAATTGGCAGTTCCAGAAAACGTCACTATTCCCGTTCCTCCGTCAAAAGTGGAGGCCGTAGAGTAAAACTTAAAGTCAGTTCCACTCACAGTGAAATTGTGTGTTCCTTCATTTACCGTAGTAGCTGCTGCACCGATGGCGCTTGACCCTATACCAAGACTACCGAAGGTGGTTGTACCACTTCCCGACATGGTCTCAGTTGCACCTGCTTGATCGAAATAGGTGGTCAGCGAATTTAGCTGCACAAACGTTCCGTTATTTACATAACTGTTCGCTATATGCATGCCGCTTGCTCCGGTTACTGAATACGTAATATGTGCGCCTGCATTTATCTGGAGGTTGTAGAAATTCTTGGCATTGATACCAAGCATTGCCCCCGAAGCTCCAGTAAAAATAACCGTTGATGCATCTCCGTTCATCGTTCCGGCTGCGGTGGTCAGGTTGTGCGCGATGGTAGTCGTCGTCGTGCCAAAATCTGATGTCTCATTTGCATTGTTCAACGTCAGATTGTAGAACGTCGTTATACCACTTAGCACTTGTGTGCCACCTGCAGTCGTACCGTTGAGTGTCACCGTGTTTCCATTTGCAACATAGCCATTCCCCGATGGGTTGGCGTTTGTCCAGTTACCTGCAACGGACAGGTTGTTCGTTGCAGCTGCAGCGGTGAGTACCGCCGCGCTGTTGATCGTTACATTGCCGGTAGCAGTAATACTATTAGAGCCGGTGAAGGTCAGATGGGGAGCATTTGTCCCCGTACCGACGGTAACATTACTGAAACTCACATCCGATGAATTCATCGTCAGCGTTTGCGCGCCGTTTGATGGTGCATCGAAGTAGTAATTTGCAATAGTGTTTGCAGCGACACTGCGAGCAGTTGCCTGCAGCGTTACATTACCGTTGAAATACACTTTACTCGATGCGGGTGTACCTGCAGTAATTGATTGAAGATACACAGGCCCGCCTGTTGCAGAGCCGAGCGTTGTTGCTCCGTTGAAGTTCATCGTGCCATCGTTTTTCAGGTAACACGCAGTAAACGCGTTGTTGGTAACGGTGACATTTGTTGTCCCTGTTACACTCATCGTACCATTGTTATTTATCGTGGTGGTTGAACCCACCAGACTTGCATCGGTGACAGTAAAATTTCCTCCCACCGTAAACGACCTCCCAGAACTGATATTGATCGTTGTTGAAAGTGCCCCCAAAAGAGCCCCGGGGGTTATCGTTGCTGTAGTAGCAGAGA
>DASZOX010000012.1:0-5930 GCA_035550535.1 Minisyncoccota bacterium | reverse complement strand
CGAGAATCTGGAGAGCGATGAGAGAATTTTGAGCGGTTCGAAATATTTTTTGAAACTTTCTCGATTGGCGGTGAAATAGCGCACTTGCTCAGGCATCACCGTTGCCACCAGCATGCGCGGAGAAATCCCCACTTCCTGTGAGACCTCATCGATAACTGACGCGTCTTTGGTGAACGCGCTTGCAAGCGTCACCCACTCGACTGTAGCGTTCCAATTGCAAGTGACAGCACTGGTCGTGCAGTCGTGGACGGGTTGGATAACAGGAATAGCAAGCGAGCTGTTGCGCGCAGCATTTGATCCCCGAACGTTAAAAAGTCCAAACTGCATGCCAACAAATACGAATGTAAATACCGCCCCGATGGCAGCAAATAGGTACACAATGACTTTGAAAAAAGTAGAAGAAAAGAATCGTTTCATATAAATTAAGACGCGAGAGCGTGCGAGAGGTTACGGTGCGCGATAGAGGGATCTCCCTCGACTCATTTGCTGCAGCAAATGGTCTGGGCACCGCCTTCGCCGTTTTGCGAGGCGCAAAACATGCTCCGACGTTCGATTCCTCACGCACGCAAAGCAGTTTGCGTGCTTACCGGCCAGGCTCCGCCTGTGCACGGTAGAGGAATCGAACCTCTGACCTCAGCAATGTCAATGCTGCGCTCTAACCATCTGAGCTAACCGCGCGTAGTGCAAAATATAGCATAGAGTGACTTTTTTTGCGACACTATTTGCATTTTCTGTCAAATGTGGTACAGTTGAACCAAACTTATTCATTCACCCAAAAGAATAAAACTATGACGAATAGTGAAATCAAAATTGCCTGCTTCAACAAGGCAGATATACGGATCTTCAGAGTGTTCAACAAAGCGGTCCTCGGCAGCGAAAGTACTGCGAAATCGCTCGGACTCGCCTATCTCACGCCCCACTACGCGAACCGTATAAACCATCTGGCAGATAAAGGAAAGATTACCTTGAATAAGAGGCCCATGTGCGTTTACTTCAATTTTCTCGAAGACGAAAAATTTAAGGAAGAAAATTGCGAACATATGGCAAGCGTACTCACGGAAATCATTTTCTCTGAAGTAGACAACCAACATCCATTTGTATGTACTTTTGCCTCTCTTGAGGTAATTCCCCAAATTATCTCTTATGTACCAAGTCTTGCGACCATCCGTTGTTGGGATATTGCCGGCGAGACGCCCGAGACAAAACCGTATCATCTCTACCTCGATGAATGTGGCAACGTGCGATGTATACTGTTTCCTGAAAATGCACTTAAAAATTGATTTACAGTTCCCTATCCTAGCCGCCTCTGTGGCGGCTTTCTTGTTTTTTTGCAAAAACTTTGTACAATACACACGCTATACATAGCCTTGTGGTTCGATCCATTTAACCAAAAAGAGAAAGCCCGAGTTGGTATACTTTGAGAAGGTCGCTACTATAGCGGATGCGAGAAGAAGAGAAAGGTACTTCAAGAGTGGTTTTTGAAGAAAATATATTAAGAGTAAAATAAAAAATATGGCCCTATCGTCTAACGGTTAGGACATCGGCTTTTCAAGCCGGTAATCGGGGTCCGATTCCCCGTAGGGTCACACTTATCGGAACTCCCATCTGATTTTGGGTACGGAAAGGAAAAAAGATGGGCTAAGTAACCATTCGTGTTGGTACTTAGCCCATCCTTAGTTACATTTTCGGGGTAACCCGACGCACAAAAAAACCAACTTCGTATTAACGGAGCTGGTTACATGTAAATAAACGTTAATGGACATTCATTAAGGTACGCAAGGTACGCGCGGAAAGTCTCCCATAAAATAAATAAAAAATCTTCGCGGGTAAACGAAGATTTTGAAGAAAATAAATAATTTTATAAACCCAGCTCTTTTGCTACTCTATTTGTAGTTATGGCGGCTGCAGTTTTATCACCTCTTGCTGCTAAGTTTTTCTGCTTTTTGGCTGAAGGCCCTCCACGGAATTTGACTTGCTTTTTTAGAAATTCATTGTACGTACCGGTATGCTTAAAGTAAGCCCTACCGTCGCGGGTTGCAAAGCTTTTAGTGTGTGTCGGCATATATTAGTTTTTCAAACATTATATCAAAGAAAAATATTCAGCTTTATCTAAATCAATACATTTGTCAATCTCTACGATTCTTGACACATAAATACTCAGCTGTATGATATGGAAAATTTAGAAAATGAAAATAGATCTCAAGAAACCAGATGTTCCTCTGCAAATCGCTGATCTGCAAAAATTACTACAAACTACGACACCTACAGAAAAAGAGTTGGTGTTGGCACTACTGTTCACTATCGTTATTTTCCACGAAAACAGACCCCGGGAATTGCACAAACTCTTACATAACCACTGTATTTCTGGGACAACGTGTCATAATCCCACCTCAGATAAGACAGGAAAGACACTCCGGGGAGTATGCCGAGCTGAGATCACCATCGATCATCGGAACGGTACAACGCTTACCATCCAACACGAGGTTATGCAGAATGGTTATCTTAAAGCAATACTTAAAGGAGGTAAAGAAAAAACAGTAGTGATAGCAGCAAATATTTTTACACGCCGAGACGGGAACATTGAACCGATCTCCATCACAATCACTGGCGACACCGCAGCTTCTATACTCGAGGAACTGCATAACCTTCTGAAGGAACCGGTTGAATTGCTGTATGCGGTGGTGACAAAGAACGGTCTGGTATAACTAACGTATTTATAAATTGAAAGTGGTTCATGCATTACAGCGTGAACTTTTTTATTTTAAGGACTTTTGAACAGCCTCCAACGTGTTTGGGAGTCTTTGACAAAAGGAAGCTGTACAAAAGATTTCACAAAATGGTGGCCCCAACCCTCACACGAAAATCGTGAGAGTGGATCGTTCCTCTTCACAGTTGAGACCACAAGGTCTCTTTTTTACTACTAAATTTATCTTTATAAAATTTGCCCAGATTAGACAATCTGGGCGTAAGAAAAATAAAAGAAGTCTTTTAAGTGAGCAGAACGCTCTCTGTTAATTATATGAATGAGTTGGGTTATGTCAATACTGCCGTCCTTTAGAGAAATAGAAGAGCACAATTTTAAGCTCATTTTTTATTTTTTCTGTTTCACTGATTTTTGTAATCATGATATCCTGTTTTTGTATATTGTATTTCATAGGGATTAATAACGCAAAGTCCGTGAGTATCATGAGCAAAAGCCTCATCACATTGCTAAAAAATAAAAGTGCGCTCAAATATGGAAATTTCACATTGAGAAGCGGTATAAAAACAACCTACTATTGTGATATAAAAGAAGTGTTGGGAGATAGTCAGGTTCTTGGGATAATCGTTAAGAAACTCCTGAAAGAAGTACCCATGGATGCTACCTGTATTGCCGGATCCGGAGTTGGAGGTATCGCTCTTGCATCACTCGTAGCGTATAAGAAAAAGCTGCCGCTCACATTGGTAAGAGATAAGACAAAAAGTCACGGCATGAAAAAAGTTGTTGATGGGTATATCCCAACAGCAAAAGATAGGGTGTGTATAGTGGATGACGTGTTTACTACCGGAGGAAGCATCAGGAATACAAAAGATAAACTCAGGAAAACTAGGGCTAAGTTTACAAAACCAGTCGTCGTGTTAAATAGATCAAGCAGCAAGAGTGTTCTCAGCATTCTAAATGCTCAAGAAATCACATGACGCTTTTTCGGTACTCCTTTTATTTCGAAAATGCCTTGGCAAGCATCAGGTGGTATAATGTACAGTGTCGACAACATAATTTCATATAAATGAAAACAGCTATATGATAATCAAAGGAAATTTCATCGGTGCAGCTATTGTTGCAATACTTTACACTGTTTATATTTTGAACCATCCGCTTCCTACAAAATGGCACACTGTATTCGTGCTCGTCATCCTCAACGCCCTCACGATTGTACTCTTCTCTTTTGCGTTCAAATAAAATTGGTATTAACTTGTAAAAACTTCTCCAGGAAAATCACCCGACACCACCACAGATCGATCATCGTTGAGGAGTACGTACGCGAAATCAAATATTTCTTTTAGCCGTTCGGGCGGCACAAAAAAGAGCGCAGTCGCAAGTCCATCGGCAACCAGAGCGCTCGCTGCTACCGTCCATACCGCAGCGATACCCTCGGTGGCAGTACGCGTGCGAGGGTGCATGACGTGATGAAAGGCTCCCCAGCGGCGCCGATTGGTTGCGGATGCACAGATACTCCCGTCAGCGATAGTAGCAATGCCGATCGCCTTGGTTGCATCTTCTGGGTCTTCGAGCCCTACCCGCACTGCTTCTCCGCGATGAAGAATATCCCCTCCTGCATCGACGGTATATGCAGTAACCCCCTCTTTTTCAAGAAGCGCACCCACAAGATCAATGAGGTACCCTTTTCCTGCCGCGCCAACGTCGAGCAGCACCGGCTTTATTATTTCCAGCGTATCACCGCGATACACCATCGCTTCTTCCCACGAGGGCACTGCTCGCACCACTTCTTTGGGGTGCAGCGAGTACACGGCATCATAGCCAGCATCTTCCATGAGTCCGCCGATAAGCGGCGTTACCAACCCATCTGTCGCTTCATAGAGCTCACGATAAAAATCAAAAAGTTTCCGTGCATCTTCGGGCAACGGATAGACCCCCTCTTTTGTTGCCATCTCATGCACCAACGAATCACTGCGAAATCGTGAGTAATGCCGGTCAAATACTTCGATGCGATCACGTACTTTCTTCTCGAGCGCGTCGCTGTCTCCAACTGGAGAAAAAATGTCAATCTGCCAGCGAGTGCCGATCGCATCGAATACCAGAGTGGCCATAGAGTGATAGCTTTAAGCGCTTGCTTGGGTACGAATAGTAGCGAGTGCTTCGTTGAAGCTTGCGGTAGTGAGTGAAGCACCTGCGACTTTTGCAATCGAGAGCGAAGCGATACTTTTGCCGATCACTGAAGATTTGTAAGAAGCAATGAACCCGCTTTGATATTGCGCCGAAGTACGATTGCTCGGCAGAGGAGTAACCGTCGCGTCAGTGATAATGCCGTCAGAGAGTGTAAGCGACACACCGAGCTTATCCGTGCCTCCAGGAGACATATACGACGTAGTGAGCGTATAGGTACCATTTTTATAGGGAGCAGGCGCTGGTGTAGCAGAAGGTTGAGAGGGCTCCGTGGTCACGGTGGCGGGTGTCGCATCGGCAAGCGGCGGAGGCAAGGATGCTTCAGAGGAGGCGGCATCGTTTTGATTTGGTGCACTAGTCGTGGCACGATGCGCAAACGTGACAATGATAACCCCAATAATGAGAAGCGTCGCGATGCCAATGCCAAGATTTTTATTTTGTTTCATACCAGTAATGTCTTTTAATTAAATGAGGGATTAGTAATATCGCTTTCACTAACAATTTTTTTCACCTTCATACTATCGTTTGCCAACACGTCGGGGCCATACATCCCGACGGTCACCAACCCCATCGCAAGCCCGAAATCACGCACTGCGACCTCTCCGTAGCCAAGCACCCACATGATATCGAGGAGATGGAGCGCGAGGAGAAAAGCCACGATACGCGTATATTTCCCCACCAGCAGCAAAACGCCGAACAAAAGCTCAAAGGACGCATTCAAAAATATAATCGCTCGCTGGCTCCACCCGGTAAGCGCGACGATTCCTTGCGGAATATAGGCAAACCAACCAGAGGGCATGATGAATTGCTGCAGAGCAAACCATAGTATGACGGCTGCCATTGCATAGCGGAGTAGCACCGGTGCAATCAATTGTGCTTTGGTTGGTGAAAATTCCATCGCGGTTGGAAGATAGTATACAGGTTTTTTTGATAATAGCTACCTATCCGCAAGCTCGCGGGGTAAGCCATTGGGTAAGTATAGAGAGTATCGGTGAAGAAAGAATGAAGATAACAAAACCCCCTCCAGTAAAAAGAGGGGCTCAAT
>DASZOX010000011.1:0-6863 GCA_035550535.1 Minisyncoccota bacterium | reverse complement strand
AGAGAGCAAGGTGCGCGTGACAAACGCAGCGCATGCGCTGTACCCCTGATCCAGATAGAGCGCACCGACAAACGCCTCATAAGTGTTGGCAAGAATAGTCTGGCGCGCGCGACCAGTGTCTTTTTGTTCCCCCTTCGAAAGGAGCAGATAACTATTCATATCGAGTGCTCGTGCCACTTCTCCCATGATGATCGCGTTGACGAGTGCAGACCGATACGCGGTGAGTTCACCTTCATGGTGGGTGGGATAGGTACGGAATAAATAGTCGGTGACAATGAGCTCGATCACCGCATCCCCGAGAAATTCGAGTCGTTCGTTGTGTTCGAGACCGCTTTTTGGATTTTCGTTGATGTAGGATCGGTGAATGAATGCCTGCGTGAGGTACGCGCTGTTGGTAAAGGTAATGCCGATGTTCTTTTCAAATGCACTAAAGTCTTTCATAAAGAGTCAAATGGTATACAGTTGAAAGTTTATAAAGTTAGAATCACAAAGGAGCACTTTATGGGCTTTTAACTTTGCAAACTTTACAACTTATTTGGTGTTAATTTTTTCGATTGCCTTTGCAATCACGGGCAATATATCATCGTAGATGGTTAAGTCAACTAGCTCGTGCAGTTGGAACCACGCTGCCCGGTCGAGCCCTCCACTCGAGCGAAGTACCAGCTCTTTGTATGCCGCCCGTGCAAGAAAATAAGTTACCACCTTGCGCAGTTTTCCTTTTTCAGGATGCGAGGCGATGTATTCGATACTTCCGATCGCTTCCACAATTTCGATATCGAGCGCTACTTTCTCTTTGATCTCTCGCACTGCGGCGGCCTCGTTCGTCTCTCCCTCTTCGACGCCACCTTTGAGGATAGTCCAGTAGCCAAACACATCGTGGGCAAGCGCAACATAAGTGACTTCTTCCGTCACCGCATAGACGATCGCTCCCGCCTTTGCCTCAACGGGGAGCGTCGCGGGGTCGATCGGTTCCTCAGAGACTTCCCCTTTTTGCGGACGAGGTTTCGATACTTGATCTTTCCCCGGTTCTCCAATTTCTTTGTACACCGCTCCGAGCACTCCGTTGACAAACTTGCTGCTATTTTCACCCCCAAAGGTTTTTGCAAGCTCTATTGATTCGTTGATGGCTACTTTCGGAGGGACTTGGTCTCTATCGCCAAAGAGGAGTTCAGCGAGTCCCATGCGCAGGATGTTGCGATCGACGGGCGATATTTTTTCGAGCGGCCATTCGGGCGCCGCTTTGGCCAAAATATCATCGATCACCGGCTGTTTGCGCTGGACGAGTTCGGCGAGCCCGTAGATAAAAGCACCATCGGTGTGCCCGGGAGCAAATTCGGCGATGTCTCGATCGATGATCGCTTTCAAATCTCCTCGCTTATGAGCGAAGTCCCATTCAAACAATGATTGAAGAACAATTGACCTGGAGAGGTGGCGATTTGCCATAGTGACGGTTTATCTTTTAGCGGAAGACTTCTTCTTTTCGGAGTTACTCTGTTTTTTAAGTACCTTTTTTACCGGATCACCGGTAACCGTTCGCCCTTTGTAGGCACCGTCGATGCTCGCACGGTGACGAAGGTGCAGGGTGCCGCTCTTGTCGGTGGAAAACGCAGGTCGCTTCAGTGCATGGTGACTGCGACGATTCGCCGTATGCGCGCGGGTGTGCCTCATTCGTACTACCATAGACCATAAGCATAGCGTATGCGCAAAAAAAAGTAAACAAGCGGACTTCAACAAAGGGTTTCCAAATGCTATAGTGCTCCCATGACCGATGAACAACTCAACACTACACGGCATTCCCTCGCGCATCTCCTTGGCGCTGCCGTCACAGAGCTCTACCCCGATGCCCTGCTCACGCTTGGTCCCGCGATCGACGACGGTTTTTATTACGACATCAAATTCACCACGCCGCCGAGCAGCGACGACCTTCCAAAAATCGAAGCAAAAATGAAAGAACTCTTGCCTTCGTGGACCGATGTCTCGCACCAACAAGTTTCAAAGGACGAAGCACTTGCTCGCTACAAAGGCAACGAATTCAAAACCGAACTCATTGACGAAATCGCAGACAAAGGCGAACCGATCACTATTTACAAAATGGGAAATTTCGAGGATCTCTGCCGCGGTGGACACACGGACAATTTAAGCATAATCGACCCGAACAGTTTCAAACTCGATCGCATCGCCGGCGCCTACTGGCGCGGCGATGAACACAATCCCATGCTCACCCGCATTTACGGACTCGCGTTTGAAAACGCGGAAAAACTCAACGACTATGTACACATGCGCGAAGAAGCCGAAAAGCGCGACCACCGCAAGCTTGGAAAAGAAATGAGTTTGTTTACGTTTGACGACGATGTCGGCGGCGGACTTCCGCTGTGGCTTCCAAACGGCGCGGTGATTGCCGAAGAGCTGGAAATGCTGGCAAAGGAAAATGAGTTTGCACAGAATTACCAACGCGTGCGAACGCCGCACCTCGCAAAAGAATCAATGTATCTGACAAGTGGACATCTTCCGTATTATGAAGAATCCATGTATCCGCCGATGGAATACGAGGGTGGCAAATACTATTTGAAATCGATGAACTGTCCGCATCACCACAAGATTTTCGCGGCCGAGCAGCGCAGCTATCGCGACTTGCCGCTGCGCCTTGCGGAATACGGCACTGTGTATCGCCATGAAAAGAGCGGCGAGCTCTTCGGCCTCATGCGTGTGCGCATGCTCGAAATGAACGATGCACACATTTACTGCACCGAGGAGCAATTTGCGGACGAGTTTAGAAAAGTGAACGATCTCTATTTAAAATATTTTAAGATTTTTGGCATCGAAAAATACGTCATGCGGCTCTCGCTCCACGACAAAGCGCACCTCGGCAAAAAATATGTGAACGAACCGGAGCTCTGGGAAAAAACAGAAAAGATGGTGCGCAACGTGCTCGTCGAGAGCAATATCCCGTTTATCGAAGTAGAAAACGAAGCCGCATTCTATGGACCAAAAATAGACGTCCAAGTATGGAGCGCGATCGGGAGAGAATTTACGCTTGCCACCAACCAAGTCGACTTCGCGGTGCCCGCTCGTTTCGGCCTCACCTACACCGACAAAGACGGCGCGAAGAAAACGCCGCTGTGTATTCACCGCGCACCGCTGGGCACGCATGAGCGCTTCATCGGATTTTTGATCGAACACTACGGCGGCGAATTCCCCACATGGCTTGCACCGCTCCAGCTTGCAATCGTTCCGGTTGGCGAAAAACACGAGGAAACTGCGAAAGCACTCCACGACGAACTCCACGCGCAGATGATCCGCTCGGACATCTATAGCGATGGCAACAGTCTCGGCAAGCGCATCCATGCCGCAAAGACACTCAAGCCTCCGTATGTGCTCGTCCTTGGCGACAAGGAAATCGAATCCGGCAATTACACACTCGAACTCCGCTCTGGTGAAAAACAAACCGTTGCCAAAGGCGAACTTGCTTCAAAACTGCTCGAAGAAATTAAGGAACGAAGATAAAAAGGTAGCTATCTCGCTACCTGTTTGGTGAATGATTATGTTGGAGCTTGGAAGTATCTTTCGAGCTTAGAATTTCGATCTTATAAGGAAATTCCGGTAGATTTCTTTCAGTGAGCCCGGGCGTAAGGATACAACAATGAAACAGGTAGGGGACGCCATGCACGATTTCCAAGGCATTCGCTATATTCGCAGTTATCACCCGTTCAAGCATGGGAAACTGAATTTCCAGACTTCTCTTAAGCCCATCTACATTATTACCATCGTGAAGAATTAAGATGTTTGTAATAGTTGCCATACAAGAACATTTTTCAGAAGGAAGTATAGACTCCGTTGAGGAATAATGCTACAACTACTTTATATGCAACAAAACAATGTATACAACCTAATGAATCAAATTACACAAGAATCAAAAAGCCTTTGGCGTATTAGGAATCACTATATCGGCGAAGCGACTTCCGACGAACAAAAAGCGTTCTGGACAAAACTCGCACAAGAGAAAGAATCCCTGATCGAAGAAATGAAAAATTTGCTGAAAGCACAAATGTAAATAAAAAAGACTTTCCAGTATGGAAAGTCTTTTTTATTTCGGACTAAATAATTTTTTAAGTTCTTGATATTTATTTGGATCAATCTGAGCTTCCAGGAAATCAATAATTGATTCTTGGGCTCGAAATCGTTTATCACGAGAGATTTTTAAAAGTTCATCAAAAGAAACTAATTTTAAAGCAATTCTTTCTCCATTATCAACATTTTGATCCGCAACTTTCTTACATCCTTTTGCAATAAAGGTATAACAAACCCAGTCTATTTTCGTAACTGGAGCAACCGTCTTCCAAAGAATATATTCTTTTGCTTCATACCCAGTCTCTTCAAGAAGTTCTCGTTTTGCAGCATCTAAAATCTCTTCACCTTCATCGACACGGCCACTCGGAGCATCAATAAATGATTCTCTCCCTGGTTGTTCTTGTTCTGTAAGTAAAATAGTTCCGTCATCTAGTATCGGAAAAACAACAACAGTATCAGGTCGTTTTAATTTTTCGAATATTGCTTTTGAACCATCAAACATTTCTTGTTCCCAGCGATAGACATCAAAAATCTTTCCAGAAAAAACTTTCTCCGCATTCTCTGGTATTGGTTGTCTTGATTGTGGCCTTTCAATTTTCATCAGATATCCAAATTTGCAAGCTTTGCGTTGGATTGGATGAAGCTTTTTCGCGGGGCGACCTCACTCCCCATGAGAATATCAAATACTTGGTTTGCTTCTTCGGCGTCCTCGATGCTCACCTGTTTGAGAATACGCTTGGCGGGATCCATTGTCGTCTCCCACAATTCTTCCGCATTCATTTCTCCCAAGCCCTTGTAGCGTTGGACCGAAACCTTTTTGCTTTTGACTTTCTCCTTTTGACTTTCTCCTTCCCCGCCTTCTTCCGTTTCCTCTCCTCCTTCAACTTCATCCGCCTCGATCTCCTGGATGTCCCCCACCTCCACGCCGCCGAGCAGCTTCGCTTTCTCCTCGTCTGAATACGCGTACAAAATTTCCTTGCCGCGCTTGATCTTGTACAAAGGTGGCTGCGCGATGTAGATAAACCCTGCGTCGATAAGCGGGCGGAAGTAGCGATAGAGCAGCGTCAGGATGAGCGTGGTGATGTGTGCACCGTCGACATCGGCATCGGTAGCGATAATGATTTTGTGATAGCGCACCTTATCGAGATCAAACGTATCTCCGATAGAAGTTCCCATGGCGATCACCAAATTTTTGATCTGCTCGCTCGCAAGCATGCGATCGAGTCGTGCGCGCTCAACGTTGAGGATTTTGCCGCGCAGCGGGAGTATCGCCTGTGTCCTGCGATCGCGCCCCATTTTTGCCGTGCCGCCCGCAGAATCTCCCTCCACAATGAACAGCTCACTTTCGCTCGTGTCTTTGCTCTGGCAATCGGCGAGTTTACCCGGGAGTGTCATCCCTTCGAGTGCCCCTTTGCGCAAAATGGAATCCTTCGCTGCTTTTGCCGCTTTGCGCGCACGCAGCGCGAGGAGCACTTTCCCCACGATAGCCTTCGCTTCGTCGGGATGCTCTTCAAGGAACGTACCAAACGCGTCTCCAAACACGCTTGCCACCGCGCCCTGCGCTTCCATTGAACCGAGCTTTGCCTTGGTTTGCCCTTCAAATTGAATCTCGGGGAGCTTCACCGATATCACCGCGGTCAATCCCTCGAGGACATCCTCACCCGAAAACACTCCGTCGGCGTCCTTTATCAAATTGTTTTTCTTCGCATAGGTATTGATCAGTCGGGTGAGTGCCATTTTGAAACCAGTCACGTGGGTACCCTGCTCGGCATTGTAGATATTGTTGGCGAAAGGGACGATGCGCGCCACGATGTCATCGACATACTGAAGCGCCACTTCGACAGTGACATTGTCACTCTCGCGTTCGCAATAAAATACCGTTTCGTGGATCGGTTTTTGGAGCTTGTTGTAATAGTGGACGAGCGAGCGCAACCCCCCTTCGAAATAAAAAGTGTACGATGGTGTTTCGCTCCCAAGATCTTTGACCCAGTACGTAGTCACTGGATCAATTTTTGTAGCGAGCGCACCTACTTCGCGCGCGTCAATGACAGTGATGCGAAGTCCTTTCACCAAGTACGCCTGTTGGCGCAGGTGGTCAATCACCGTCTTCCAATTGAACGTTGTCCCCTCCTTAAAGATCGTTGCGTCGGGGGTGAAGGTGATGATAGTACCGGTGGTAGCGCTCTTTCCAATTTTTTTTACAGGACCCTTTTTGTTGCCGCGGGTATATTCCTGCAGCCACACCGCACCGTCCCGATGGACGATCGCCTGCGCGTATTCCGAAAGTGCGTTCACCACCGATGCGCCCACGCCGTGGAGTCCGCCGGAGACTTTGTAACCGCTTCCTTCGCCACCGAACTTGCCGCCGGCGTGCAAGGTGGTCATCACGGTCTCGAGCGCAGAGACTTTTGTCTTTGGGTGTACCTCTGTTGGGATACCGCGGCCATTGTCCGCGACGCGCACGGTATCATGTGGAAGCAACGTCACTTCGATGCGGTCGGCAAAACCGCCCATCGCTTCGTCGCGAGCGTTGTCAAAGATTTCCCAGATCAGATGGTGCAACCCCTCCGGTCCGGTGGTGCCGATATACATCCCCGGGCGCTTGCGCACCGGTTCAAGTCCTTCAAGGACAGCGATCTGCTCTGCCCCATACTGCGAGGCTTTCTTCGAGGTGTCTTTTGCCATAGTTATTGTGCTTATTTTAGCATAAATTCCCTTCATCTCCTAATGAGCTATATGAGAAAATAGCTTTTTAAATAAAAGCTATTTTGATCAATTCACAGATGAGACCTCTG
>DASZOX010000010.1:0-7110 GCA_035550535.1 Minisyncoccota bacterium | reverse complement strand
TTGTGCCGAAAATACTTGTGCTTATTGGATAGGGTATCAGGGAGCGGTTTGACAATACAGCGCATTTTGCTACTATATGAACCAGCTCTCAAAGCAAGAGCTTCTTTTTTTCTCTCATGACACGCTCTCTCGCGAAAGGTCCCTATATTGATGCAACATTACTCAAAAAGATTGAGGGGAAACAACCGCTTGCAACTGGGGTTATCAAGACGTGGGCTCGGGCAAGTCAGATCGCTCCGGAAATGGTCGGTTTTACCTTCGGAGTACATAATGGCAAGACCCACATCGAAGTGCTCGTGACCGAAGACATGGTGGGGCACCGTTTGGGAGAATTTTCTCCGACGCGCAAATTTGTACGCCACGGCGGCAAGATCCAAAAGGAGCTTGACCAAAAGAAAAAGGAGGCTGAAATCTCTGCCGCGAAAGCAGCAAAAGCAACGACCGCCGAGGCAAAGAAATAAATTCGTATGAAAGCAACGCTTACCAATTATCGACAAGCTCCCCGCAAAGTTCGTCTCGTGGCGCAGGCAATAAAAGGCAAATCGCTTGCCGAAGCTGACGCGGTGCTCACCTATATGGTCAAACGAGGTGCCGCCCCTCTCCAAAAGCTCATCAAGAGCGCGGCGGCAAATGCTGCCGCTACCGGCGTTGTTTTGTCGACGTTGGTAGTCAAAAACGTCGAAGTGAACAAAGGCATAGTGCTCAAGCGCAGCATGCCTCGTGCGCAGGGTCGAGCAACACCTATCAACAAGCGATCAAGCCACATCACGGTGACGCTTACAGAGGGAACCACGCATCGCCGCGCTTCGAAGCAGCCAAAGAAGCCTTCTACTGTATAACCCTATGTCAAAAGTCGTCCATCCTTATGCGCATCGCCTTGTCGTCCTTCGTGATTGGAAATCACGCTGGTTTGCCGTTGATAAAAAATATGTCGACAATTTGAAAGTTGATGTAACCATCCGCGCGTTTTTAGAAAAGCGACTTCGCGGCACCTATCTTTCGAGTGTGGAGATCGAACGAGGACAGCATGCCATTCGTATTATCTTGCGCACCTCTCGCCCGGGGGTGATCATCGGCCGCAACGGTGAGGGAGCAACGAAACTCAAAGCAGATATTGTGGCGGCACTCAAACGGGCAAAGCTCACCGTCACCGACGACATCAAGCTCGAAATTGTCGAAGTGCCGACGCCCGATGCCGACGCAAAGATCGTAGCGTATATGATCGCCGAAGGACTCGAGAAGCGCCTTCCGTATCGACGCGTCATGAAGCAACTCATCGAGAAAGTCATGGCGGTGCGCGGCGTGCAGGGGGTGAAATTTTATCTCGGAGGACGGCTCGGGGGTGCTGAAATTTCGCGCACCGAGGTGCTTAAGCGAGGGTCGATTCCGCTCCAGACACTGCGTGCCGATATCGATTTCGCCCGCGAGCGTGCCACTCTCTCCTATGGAGTGATCGGCATCAAAGTCTGGATTTATAAAGGAGAAGTATTTGATACCGCGCAAAAGCCCACTCGCTAACCGCTTATGTTATTCCCCAAGAAGGTAAAATTTAGAAAGTGGCAAAAGAAACGAACCAACCTCGTCGGGCGCGTGGCGACGCGTGGTACCACCGTCGCTTTTGGTGCGTATGGGCTCAAGACAGAGAGCCTAGGACGTCTGACCTCAAATCAAATTGAGGCAGCCCGCAAGGCGGCGAGTCGCCACCTCACCAAGGTTGGACGGATGTGGATACGGGTGTTTCCCGACCGCCCTGTCACAAGCAAGGCGGCAGAAGTGCCCATGGGTGGCGGTAAAGGCGATCTCGACGGGTATTGCGTTGAAGTGCTCCCGGGGAACATCCTCTTTGAGGTCGATGGTGTTTCGGCAGAAGTGGCACGTGAGGCACTCCGAAAAGCAGGGACAAAACTTCCACTCAAAACTCGAGTGGTCGAGCGCCTCTAACCCCCATTCGACAAAAAGCGAAAAATAAGTAATATAACAGTTCAGTATGGTCACTTCTTCATCCCACAACGCCATAACCCTCAAAGGTATTGTCGTCTCCGACAAGATGCACAAAACCGTAGTAGTCGCGGTGACGCGCTTTGTACAGCACCCCAAGTATAAAAAATTCATCAAAGTGACGAAGAAATTCAAAGCTCACGATGAAGGGAATGTTCTCCACGAAGGTGATCGGGTCGTCCTCCGTCAGACGCGCCCTCTTTCAAAAGAAAAGCATTTTGAAGCTATAAAAGAGAGTAAATAACATGGTACAAGACGGATCACTCGTAAAAGTTACTGACAACGCCGGCGCAAAGATCGCCAAAGTTTTCAAAGTGCTCGGGGGCAGTAGGCGCCGCTATGCGCGTATTGGAGATGTAGTCGTCGTGTCAGTCAAAGTCGCCGAACCGCGAAAAACCGTCAAGAAAAAAGACGTGCTCTATGCTGTGGTGGTCCGTCAGAGGAGTCCGTTTCGTCGCAAAGACGGTTCTTACATCCGTTTCGATGACAATGCGGTGGTCATCATCGAAAAAGGCAAAAAAGAACCTCGCGCGGGGCGCATCTTCGGGCCGATTCCTCGAGAAATCGCCGAGCTCGGGTACCAAAAGATTGCCTCGCTTGCACCGGAAGTGCTATAACCAACCAATAATTATGAAACTAAAAAAAGGAGACAATGTTATCGTCATTGCGGGCAAGCACAAGGGCACCAAAGGGGTGCTGGTGAAGGTGCGCGGCACGCGTGTCGTCGTAGAAGGGGTCAACAAGGTAAAGCGACACCTTCCTCCAAAGACAAAAAATGAAAAGGGGTCAATAGTCGAACGAGAAGCATCGCTCCATGTTTCAAACGTCATGTTCGCGGGCAGCGACGGGCGTACCCGTCTGGGAAAGCGTCGTGAGGCCGAGCACATGGTGCGCTTCGAGAAAAAAAGTGGTAAACAGGTAGCAGCATAGGTATGGAATTAACGAAACAAAAACAGGAAAGTGCCTACACGACGCTCAAAGCATTCGGATACACTGCCAAGCTCGCCGCGCCGCGGCTGGTAAAAATAGTTGTTGCTAGTGGTACCGGAAGTGGGGTGAAAAAAGATCGCGAAAAGAACGACACAATCGTTGACCGATTGGCAAAGATTACCGGACAGCGTCCAACGCTGCGCAGTGCAAAGAAAAGCGTGGCGAGCTTCAAAGTGCGGCAAGGGGATCCTATTGGAGTAGCGGTGACCCTGCGCGGCGCGCGGATGCAACACTTTCTCGACAAACTCATCACCATTGCCATTCCCCGCACCAAGGATTTTCGTGGTATTGACCGCAAGAGTGTCGACGCGCTCGGCAACCTCACCATCGGCATAAAAGAGCACACTATCTTCCCTGAAACTTCTGATGAAGATTTGCGCGATGTGTTCGGTTTTGCCGTCACCTTGGTGTCGACGGCAAAGAGCAAAGAAGAGGCGCTTGCATTCTTTGAACACCTCGGTATTCCCTTTAAGAAAGACGAAGCAAAAAAATAAAAAATATTTTTTACCCAAATACTCGCCCAAAAGGCGAGTATTGACGTTTCGTGTATAAATGATAAGGTAAAGAAAATTTTAAAACCTTTTTGTATGTCTAGTGAGTTAGTAATCTGCTTTATAAGCATTTTATTTCTCGGAAGCGTCTTATTTCTTACTCTTTTTGTGATTGAAAAGAAAAAACGGTTTAAACCGCTTTCCGAAAAACAATTTAAACATTTTCTGAAAGGATCCCAGTATTTGTTTAGGGTGCTTGATAGTCAATTTGTTTCAGATCGAGGTATTTATCGATTTTGTTTGGAATATGCTAAACATGTTACTAAAAAGTCTGTAACATGCATAACTGGATATTCAGTTCTAAAAATCGTATGTGTAGAAACACATACTGATGTTGTTCCAAAAAACTTAATCGGAACATATATCAGCTTTCAATTCTCTGACAGAGCATTCTTAGCAACTCAATACAATTCAAAAGGAGTCGAAGGAATGATAATAACTTAATTTTCAAGTCGCGGAATACCGCGGCTTTTTTATTTGACTTCAGATAGACATTCTGTTAGGATGATGCAGTTCGAAGGTCAATCCACGATGTTCTCTCTGGAGATTCTCGTCGAGAGAAATGTAGAGAAATTACCGTGTGATATTCCTCTGAACGATATAATATGGCAAAAACTTCTACCGTTGCGCGTTCGCAAAAGACGCCCAAATTCTCGACTCGAAGCGTTAATCGCTGTTTTCGCTGCGGGCGCCGCCATAGTTACATGCGCGACTTTGGTCTTTGCCGTATTTGCTTCCGAGAGCTTGCAAATGAAGGTATGATTCCCGGGGTGAGAAAAAGTTCATGGTAGAGTACCGATTATGACGACTGATCCAATCGCAAACATGATGGTGAGCATGAAAAACGGCGCACTCGTCTCGAAAAAGACGGTCGTTGTGCCATTTTCAAAGATCAAATATGCTATCGCGCAGTGCCTCAAAGAGCACGGGTACATTGCCGAAGTGGCGAAAAAGACAGAGAAAAAAAATATTCCCGTGCTCGAGCTCACGCTTGCGTATGACGAAGGAGGTGCAAAGATTCATGATGTGCAGCGTCTGAGCAAACCTTCTCGCCGCACCTATATGGCAGTCCATGATATCCATTCAGTAAAAAATGGCCATGGCATGATTGTGCTGTCGACCCCCAAAGGTATCATGAGTGGTGCACAGGCGCGCAAAGAGGTCGTGGGCGGGGAAGCACTGTTTATGATTTGGTAATGATCCTATGAGTCGTATTGGTAAACAACAATTGCATATCCCCGAAAAAACCACTGTTACCTTAAGCGAGGGGGTCGTCACCGTTGCAGGGCCTCTCGGGACGCTTACGAGGAAGTATGGGGAGCATCTTGTGGGCATTACTGTTGCCGATGGAGTGGTGTCATTTACTCCCAAGGGAACTGATCCGTTTTCTCGATCGATATGGGGTACCTATGCGTCGCATGTAAAAAATATGATTGCGGGAGTGAATGCCCCGTATACCAAAAGCCTTATCCTCGAAGGAGTTGGTTTCAAAAGCGAGGTGAAAGGAACAATGCTGCATCTCGCGCTGGGGTTTTCTCATCCGGTCATAGTGCCGATCCCGCAAGGATTGACAGTTACTGCTGAAAAGAACACTATAACGTTCAGCGGTATCGATAAAGAGTTGGTGGGACAGTTTGCTGCAAGTGTGCGTGCACTCAAAAAGCCGGAACCATACAAAGGGAAAGGATTTCACTACAGCGATGAAGTCATCCGTCGCAAAGCCGGCAAGAAAACCGCATAATAAAGTATGTCACGATCAACGCCACAGCAAAAAAGAGTGCGCAACAAACGAAAAATTCGTTCGGTTGTTTCGGGTACTTCCGATCGTCCGCGATTGTCAGTATTTCGGTCAAACAACTTCTTATACGCGCAGTTGATCGATGATACACAAGGGGTAACCCTTGTCGCGGCAAGCGATCACAACAAGAAAAAAGGAATGACCAAGCGCGCAGGGGCGACGCAAGCGGGGACAGCGCTCGCGGCCGCCGCACAAGCAAAGGGGATTACGACGGTAGTATTTGACCGCAACGGATTTAAATATGCAGGTCGTGTGCGTGCCTTTGCGGAGGCGGCACGGGAAGCGGGGCTTATTTTTTAATAATTATGGCAACTTCATCACCTCAAAAAACTCAACACACCGAATCTCCATCTTCCTCGCGACGAGTGCGCAGAGAGCGTAAACCGCTTGCCGAACGCGGGAAGGATGTTGACCAAAAGATTCTCGATATCCGACGCGTCACCCGTGTGGTCGCCGGAGGTCGTCGGATGAGTTTTGCGGTGGCGATGATCGTTGGGGATAAAAATGGCGTGGTCGGCGTCGGCACAGGCAAAGGAAACGACACAGCACTTGCTATCGCCAAGGCGCTCAAAGATGCGAAGAAGCACGCCGTAAAAATCAAGCGCACCGATACGCATTCAATTCCCCATGACGTTGCGGCGAAATATAGTGCTTCTCGCGTGGTGTTGTTTCCCAACAACGGGCGAGGATTGGTAGTGGGAGCAGCGCTTCGGGACATTCTCACCATCGCTGGTGTAAAGGATGTATCGGGAAAAATCATTTCGGGGAGCAAGAACAAACTCAACACCGCTCGTGCGTGTATCAAGGCGCTTGCGCCGATAAGCAGCCGCTACACCTTTGGTCAAAAGATAGCAGCAGCGGTTGCTCCCGCTCTCCCCATTGAAGAAGAGCCGAAAGAAGCGTAGTATATGATTTCTCTACAAAGAAAAGTAAAAAATAAGAAAGCAAAACTCGTCGGTCGCGGATCAAAACGAGGCAAGACTTCCGGCAGAGGAACGAAAGGGCAAAAAGCTCGAGCTGGACATCGCATCCGTCCTGCAATTCGGGACATGATCAAAAAATATCCCAAACTGAGAGGGAGAGGAAAAAACAGCAACAAAGCATTTCGCCCCACACCAGCGATTGTGAACGTCGGATCGCTTGCCGCAGCGTTCGCCCCTCAAAGTATGGTCACTCCTTCGCAACTTCTAGCAAAGGGGCTCATTCGTCGAAAAAAGGGTATACTTCCTGCGGTAAAGATAGTAGGAGGTGGTACCATTGATCACCCACTAGCACTCTATGACTGCACTGCGACCGACGCAGCGAAGGAAAAGATAGTTGCAGCGGGTGGAGTGCTCAACTAAGCGACATGCATACATTTTCAAAAAAATTCACGACACTGGTCACTGACAAAACGATTCGGTCAAAGATACTTTTTGTCATCGCGGTGTTTTTTGCGTTCCGGCTTCTCGCTGCTATCCCCGTGCCGGGGGTAGATATCGGTAGATTGGATCAATTTCTCTCAGGGAACCAATTCTTGGGATTGTTTAATGTGCTTTCGGGGGGCGGACTCTCCACGTTTTCTATAGTCATGTTGGGCGTTGGTCCCTACATCAGTGCCTCCATTGTCATGCAGGTGCTCTCCATGATGGTGCCGTCGCTTAAAGAGCTCATGCAAGAGAGCGGAGAAGCGGGGCGTCGCACCTTTAACCAATACATTCGATTGCTCACGGTGCCCAGCGGCGCACTGCAAGCGGTTTCATTCATCAAGTATCTCCAAAGTCAGGGAGCTAT
>DASZOX010000009.1:0-10732 GCA_035550535.1 Minisyncoccota bacterium | reverse complement strand
ATATGGAACAAAACCGAAAGCCGAACAGTGACCAAGCAGAAAATTTTCCACAGGAAGAGAATATCAAAACCGATGAGAAAAAAGGTTCGATTTGGGATCAGCTTACCCCAGAAGAGATAGCAGATTTGGAGAGGAATGATCCTGATGACCACCTCTACGGACGCAAGTAGATGTTCAAAGCTTTCCGACTGCAGCAGGTGAGGTGGGTACGGCGCAGGAAGGTCGTCGGGGTACCGAAGCGTTTGACAGTGCAAAAGAAGGCCGCGCGTGCACAAGTGCACGCGCGGCTTGCGCATTTCAACGCGCACTACGCTTTCACCTACAACAAAGTATTCATCCGCAATCAGCGCAGTCGATGGGGAAGTTGTTCGAGCAAGAGAAATCTCAACTTTTCATTCAAGCTGACACAGCTCCCGCCTGAGCTTGCCGATTACATCATTGTCCACGAACTCTGCCACCTCAAGGAGTTCAATCACTCCCCTCGATTTTGGGCGCTTGTCGCGGAGACAATTCCCGACTACAAGACACGGCGCAGCAGACTTTATCAGTACCCACTGCATCTTCTCTGAAGAAAGAGGGACTGCCAATGCAAAAATGCATAGCACAAAAAAGTATGGTATAATACTGCCTGTCACCTTTAGTAAGTAATCAATAGCAATATGCCAAAATCAAATGCAGCATTCATGAAGCCAATGACCGTCAGCGACGACCTCGCTGCGATTGTGGGAAAAGGTCCAATGCCACGAAGCGATGTTGTCAAAGGGCTCTGGGACTATATCAAGAAACACAACCTGCAAGACCCGAGCAACAAGCGTAACATCAATGCTGATGATAAGCTCAAAAAGGTATTTGGGGGAAAGGCAACGGTGAACATGTTCGAAATGACAAAACTTGTTAGCAAACATCTCTCATAACACGAGTCGCTCTCGCGACGCGCAAAGGAGTGTGGCATACTAAGAAGCATGACGCTTCGCGATGCCGCGCTCCTTTCGTTTTTGATAATACTTTTTCTTGTGGTGGGGGTGGCGGGGCGCGAGACGGCCCCGCAGCCTGTTGTCGCTGCAGCCGTCGTCGCACCTGTAGCAGCGCTTCCCGTACACCTACCGCTCCCTGATCCGCTGCACGGACTCTATGTCACTGCGTGGACTGCCGGCACGCCGAAAAATCTCGATCACATTTTTTCACTCTTTGCGACGGGGGAATTCAACGCCGTAGTGATCGATATCAAAGATGCCTCGGGGCGACTTTCGTATCAGCCGCTCGATCCCACGCTTCAAGCGCTCGGTGTCGGGACTAACCGGATTTCCGACCTCTCGGCGGTGATAGATGCCTTTCACACCAAAGGTATCTATGTGATCGGAAGAGTAAGTGTGTTTGAGGATCCTTTTTATGCGAAGCTCCACCCCGAAGATGCTTTTGTCGATACGCGCACGGGCGGCGTGTGGACTGACTACAAAGGCATCGCATGGCTACGCCCCGATAGTAGCGATGTTGAGCACTATGTTGCAGACATTGCCAAAGACGCGTATGCGCAGGGGTTCGATGAGATCAACCTCGACTATGTGCGTTTTCCTTCCGATGGAGCGTTGCAGTACTTGGACACCAGCCACTTCCAAGACGACAAAGCAACGACGATGGAACATTTCTTTGCGGCGATAGGGGAAGCAATGAAAACTGCACATATCCCGCTCTCTGCTGATGTCTTTGGGCTTACGATGAGCGTCAGTAATGATATGGGTATCGGGCAAAAAGCAGATCTTATCGCGCCGTCGGTCGACACCCTCGCTCCGATGGTGTATCCATCACACTTTGGCGATGGTGCCTACGGCATTCCTGTACCTGCAGCAGACCCCTACGATACGATTCATCACTCGCTCTCCGACGGGATTGCCAAACTTGCCGCCGTTGGTATCGACAAAGATCACCTTCGTCCATGGTTGCAGGATTTCACCTTGCTCGGTATTTCGTACACGCCGGACATGGTCCGTGCCCAGATCCAAGCGGCGGCAGACCTCGGTATTGATTCATGGGTGCTCTGGGATCCGGCGAATAGGTATACCACTGCGCCGCTCACCACCCCGATTGCAAAAACCACAGCTCCGGCGATAGGGAATACTTCTTCTTAAAGACAGAAAATAATTTTGGAGCCGCCTGTCAGACTTGAACTGACGACCTTCGCTTTACAAAAGCGTTGCTCTACCAACTGAGCTAAGGCGGCATGTATCGGTTCCAATATGTTTGGGGCAACCGAGCTATTCCGGCATGATAGCGGAAGGGTGTTCCACTGCAATCTTTCTCTTATTGCGAAAGGTGCGCTTCGCCTCCTGTGGCGTGGGGGTGATGCGCTTGAGGAAGTATGACGAAGGGCCGTGCGTGAGTCCAGTGAGTTTATCTCGCTTGACGAATATCGGCGCTGATTTCGGAAAGCATTTCACAAAAAGCGTTGTCGTCTTGCGGTTACTCCATGAGAGTCCTTCTTTGGCAAAAAACTCCAACCGGTACCACCCTCGCCGACCGAGGCGCGCACCGCGCTGCCATAGGATAATAAACGGCGCAGCGCTTGCAAGAGCAACGGGGGTTTCTTGTGAGAGCTTCCACGTCGCGAACATGCTGTAGAGCCATGTGATGACGATAAGTGCTCCGAGTGTGATTACCATTCCTATCATGCCCCTATAGTATACATGACAAACTTCTCGACCGTGGCGCCGTGATCTGCCGCGTACTGGGCAATGGTTTTTTCGGGTGTTTTGAAGAATGGTTGGTCGAGCAATGTTTGCTCTTTGAAATAGCTCTTGAGTTTACCCTCGAGTATCTTTGCTTTCACATCTTCCGGTTTGTCGCTTGCAGCAACTTCAGCGTGCACTACTTCTGTCACTTGTGCGCGATCTGCATCATTGATGTCGCTCGCTTGTAGGTAGCGCGGTTTCATCGCTGTAACGTGCATGGCAATGTCCTTGGCGACTTCCGGAGTGCCTCCTTTGAGCACGACCACGGCTGCGGCTTTGCCAGTGTGGTGAATATAAGCCCCTACAACATCACCAGAGACTTCTTCAATCGATCCGAGTTTTATATTTTCTCCGATCTTGAGCACCACGTCATTGATGAGCGCGGGCGCTTGCGTACGCGCGACATCGGTACTCTCTTTCCACGCGATGTTGGCGATGGTGTTGGCAAGTGTGATAAAATCAGCGTTCTTTGCAACGAAATCGGTTTCGCAGTTGAGTATGACGGTGAGCACACGCTTGGCATCACTCTTCATGGTGATGAGCCCGTCGCTTGCCTCGCGGTCAGCTTTCTTGTCGGCGATCTCAGAACCTTTTTTGCGCAGGATAATAAGCGCTTTTTCCATATCGCCGCCCGCTTCTTCGAGCGCTTTGCGGCACTGCATAACGGAAACGCCCGTTGCGTCGCGGAGTGCTTTGACTTGTTCGGTGGTGATTGCCATACGTATTGAGTGGGATTGATTAACAGTTCGGCACGACACGAACACTCTTTTTTCAAAAGAATGTTTGCTCTGCAAACGTCTTTCTTTTAACTTTATAATCTTTGCGAGCGTTGTTACTCGCCCGCGAATGCAGAGCGCAGTATACCAAGAATTGTGGAAATGCTCGAGGTCGAAGAATCATTTGCGACGATGGGATACGTGCTACCGCGGATTGAACAGTCGGTGTTGCCAATCGCAATAAGCGGTATGTGCACCTTGCGCGCTTCAGTCGCGGCGATATGTTCTTTTTTGGGGTCGATGACAACAATCGCATCAGGGAGCTTGTGCATGCCGATGAGTCCGTTGAAAAACTTGTTTAATCGATCCATCTCTCGGTTAAGCATGAGCTGCTCTTTCTTGGTGTACTTCTCGTGCGCACCGCTCGCACGTTCTTCTTTCATCGTCTCGAGTTTCTCGATGCGGCGTTTGATTTCGGGAAAATTGGTGAGGGTGCCACCGATCCATCGTTCGGTCACAAAAGGGTGATGAAGAGCCGCGGCACTTTCGGTTACTGCGGCCCGTGCTTCTGGTTTGACGCCGATCCAGAGCACTGTTTTTCCAGTAAGAGCGAGCTCTTTGAGGAACGCAGCTGCAGCTTCGATCTGTGGAATCGTCTTTTCAACGTCGATAATATCGACACCATTTTTGTTGCCGTAAATAAAGGGTGTGGTAGTCGGGTGGCGTCGGGTGCGTGAGTACCCATAATGAACGCCGGCTTCCATAAGGGAAGTAGGTGAGTATTCGTTTTTCATAAGTTGGTTTGGCATCCTTCGCGAGTGCGGAGGATCGTCAATCTGTAGCAGAGAAGTATAAAACTGCCCTTAATTACTGAATAATTTCATCTTAAGGATGAACTAGAACAATAGCATTCTTAAGTTCTTTTGACAAGAAAAGGTATTTGACTAAAAAAAGAAAATTGGTAATATGAGAAAAACTATCTCAAACCTTTTAAAAATAAACAATTATGAGATTCTTGGAAAATTTTACAGACGGATTCTGGTTCGGTCTAGGATTTTCGTTTGCATCTTTTACATTAGCATCTGTCTCAATCTTGGCGTATTTTTCCAGTCTTGATAAAAGGAAAAACAGGAAATTAAGAAAAAAATTAACGTTAGATATGCTGGACGAATATCACAATAAGATCATTGGTGAAAATAAGTTTAGTGAGTGTAAAATTTTTCAAAAGCATATTGCCGCCTTTAAAAAAGGGACTTCGTTAAGGACTTTCTTTCGAAAGTATGATATCAAAAGAGAAAAATCTACTGCAGGAGACGTTAAAGTGAAAGGCAAATATTATATCGTAAATAAAAATAAAAAGGATTGAAAAAATATCACCTCGGCCCCCACAAACTACGGGGTTTTTTTATTGTCCAAAATATGCGATTATAAAGGCACTATGCGCCAGAGCCAGCTTTTCACCAAAACTCGCAAAGAAGCGCCTTCGGACGAAGTGGCGAAAAACGCACAGCTCCTCATTCAAGCTGGGTTTATTTTCAAAGAAATGGCTGGCGTCTACAGCATTTTGCCGCTCGGACTTCGTGTTGTTGAAAAAATCGTCAACATCATCAAAGAAGAGATGGATGCAATCGGCGGTGTTCAGATGCAAACGTCGGCACTCCAAAACAAAGAAGTGTGGGAAAAGACGGGGCGCTGGAGTGATGAGGTTGTCGACAACTGGTTTAAGACAACGCTCAAAGGCGGTTCTGAACTGGGACTTTCATTCACCAACGAAGAAGCATATTCAAATATCGCAAAAAGTTTCGTGCACTCGTACAAAGATTTGCCGTTTTATCCGTACGACTTCAAGACGATCTTTCGGAATGAAGCGCGCAGCAAGAGCGGCATTTTGCGTGGCCGCGAATTTTATTGGAAAGCATTATATTCATTTTCAAAAGACAAAGAAGAACACGATGTGTTTTATGAAAGAGCAAAAGAAGCATATACCCGTGTGTTTGATCGAGTGGGAATCGGAGATAAGACCTATCTCACCTTTGCCTCAGGCGGCACCTTTTCAAAGTATTCACATGAGTTTCAAACAATTTCAGATGCTGGTGAAGACATAATCTATATCGATCAGGCGAAAGGTATTGCAATCAACAAAGAAGTGTTTACCGATGAGGTACTTACAGAGCTCGGCGTTGATAAACATACGGTGGTAGAAAAAAAATCAATTGAAACCGGAAATATTTTTTCGCTTGGATTCAAATTTTCAGAACCGCTTGAACTGACGTATAAAAATGCCGATGGCGCTGATGTACCAGTCTTCATGGGCTCGTATGGTATTGGCGTGACGAGACTTATGGGAACGATTGTCGAATTGCTCAGTGACGACAAAGGCATCGTCTGGCCGGAAAGTGTGGCGCCGTTTAAGGTGCACCTGCTCGCACTCGGCGGGGTAATCGAAGCTGCGCAGGAAGTTTATGACAAACTCCTTGCGCGAGACATCGAGGTGCTCTTTGATGACCGATTGGACGCAAGTGCGGGAGAGAAGTTTGCCGACAGTGACCTCATTGGCATACCTCATCGTGTGGTCGTATCTGAAAAAAGCCTTGCCAAGGGAGGGGTCGAATACAAGGCGCGCACGAGCGAAGAAGCGACCATCATGAGCGCCGAGGGGCTTCTTGCACTTCTATTGCAATAACGTTATGTGGAAGCACCTCTATCGGAAGTTTTCAAATGATATCGGTATTGATCTAGGGACGGCCAACACGCTCGTGTACTTAAGCGGCCACGGCATCATCATCAACGAACCCTCCATTGTTGCGCTCAACCAAAAGACCGGACAAATCGTTGCGATCGGTCGTGACGCAAAAGAAATGTGGGGCAAAACTCCCGGGCACATCACCATCGTGCGGCCGCTCATCGAAGGCGTCGTGTCGGACTTCGACACGACCGAAGAAATGCTCGCCTACTTCATTCGCAAAGCCGAAAAAATATCGCGCAAATTCTTTCGTCCGCGGGTTATCATCGGGGTGCCCTCAGGGATTACCAATGTCGAAATGCGTGCCGTCTATGATGCAGCGATTGATGCCGGTGCGCGCGAAGTATTTTTGATCGAAGAAGCGATGGCGGCAGCGATCGGCGTGCGGCTGCCGGTGCTCGAACCGCAAGCAACGTTCATCGTCGATATCGGCGGTGGCACCACGGACATTGCGCTCATCTCTCTCGGCGGCGTCGTGCGCTCGCTCAATCTGCGCATGGCAGGAGATCACTTCAATGAGCGTATCATCGAGTATCTGCGGGAAGAATTTAAACTGCTTGTCGGAGAGCGCACCGCGGAGTCAGTCAAACTTGCGCTCGGAAGCGCCATCGAGACGGAATATCAAGAAATAGAAGTGCGAGGGCGTGACCTCGTGACGGGGCTCCCGCGCGCGCTCATGGTCACCGATGAGGATATTCGAGAAGCGCTTACTCGCCCCGTAGGATTTTTGGTTGCGGCAATCCGTGAAGTGCTTGAAACTACACCGCCAGAGATGATGGCGGATATATTGCGCAGCGGTATTACCCTCACTGGCGGTGGCGCGCTCTTGCCCGGGCTCTCTACTTTCTTGGAACATGAATTATCACTTCCGCTGCACATTGCTGAAGACCCACTCTCCGCAGTCGCCCGCGGCACTGGTATCGTCTTGGAGCACTTTGATACTTACCGCAGTGTCCTCATACCAATCGATGAACATGTCATCATTTAAACCAAAACGCTATACGCACCGTCAGTCATTGCTGCGCTCGCTTGCGGGTGTGGGTGCCACCGTAGCCGGCATACTCTTGTTGTGGTTTGTTGCGCAAAAGATTTTTTATACCACTCGCCGGATTCCTCCGATCGATACGGCAACACTTCCCGATATGCTCTTGTCAAAAAGAGCGCTGGTGAAGAAAATCGCTTCGCTTCAGGCGACTATCGATGCCAATACCGCGGCACTCGTTACTGCAGAAGAGCTTCGCACGGAAAACGATCAACTCAAAGCAGCGCTCGGGAGGACACCTGTGCCTACTGGTGTACTCGCGCACGTGATGACGCCACCGAACCGCAGTTTTTATGACACGATGCTCATCGATGCGGGTACCGATGACGGTGTCAATGTTGGGCAGGTGGTATACACTTTTGATACCATTGCGCTCGGTACAGTGACAGCGGTCGCGCCTGACCATGCAACAGTGCTTCTTTTCAGTGCTCCAGGACAAACGACATCAGGGTCCGCACAGGGAAGCAATGTTGCCGTGACGCTCATCGGTCGTGGAGGCGGAGAATACGAAGTGCGCATCCCGCGTGACGTGAACTTTTCTGTCGGAGATGTGGTCACCTACCAGTCAGTGCCAACCGCCGTCATCGCGCAAATAGCACAAATCATCACCGACCCGCGCGATCCTTTCCAGCGACTCATTGCCAAAGCACCGGTCAATTTGCAAACACTCAAATGGGTGACGGTACGGTAAGGTAGAGAAATAAAAAAGCCAGTACGAGTTACTGGCGTTTTATCGCGCGAATATCCATATTCCTAAACACACAATACTGAGAAGGATGAGAAAAAAGATAAACCCGTCTCTTATATGTCTTAACATGTGAATACAGTTTGCATCAAATTATTCCATTTTGACATTTTTGTCAACAAACCAGTAATTTTGCTATAGTACTGCCGTGCAGTTTTCTATTGAAAAAAAGTCAGGTCACGCTCGTGCTGGAGAGATAGTCACACCACACGGCACTATCAAGACACCAGCATTCGTCGTTGTTGGGACGAAGGCGACGGTGAAGGCGCTGACGGCGGAGCAGATTCGCTCGCTCAATGCCCAAGTTGTGCTTGCGAATACGTACCACTTATACCTTCAGCCAGGAGAAGACATTGTTGCGCAGGCGGGTGGATTCGGACCGTTCATGGATTGGCAGGGGCCGACGATGACCGACAGCGGCGGATTCCAGGCGTTTTCGCTCGGCGCTGCATTTGGAAACAATGTGAGCAAAGTCGCGACAGGTGACGAAATCGAGGACACTTCTCAAGTGGTAGGGCAGCTTGCAAAAGTGACCGACGAAGGTGTCGAGTTCAAATCACACCTCGACGGTAGCAAACATCTTTTCACTCCGGAAAAATCCATGGAGATCCAATGGAAGCTTGGAGCAGACATGATCTTTGCATTTGACGAATGCACCTCGCCGACAGCGCCGTATGAATATCAGAAAAAGTCGCTTGATCGAACACTTGAATGGGCGAAACGTTCGCTTGCACGACACGAAGCACTCGACACCGAAAAGAAACAAGCGCTCTTTGGCGTTGTGCAAGGCGGGCGATTTCAGGATTTGCGCGAAGAGGCGGCCAGAACGATTGGGGCACTCGATTTTGATGGATTCGGCATCGGCGGTTCATTTACCAAAGATGACATCGGTACGGCTGTCGGCTGGGTGAACGCGCTTTTGCCGGAAGATAAACCAAGGCATCTGCTTGGTATCGGAGAACCGCGAGATCTATTTGATGCAGTTGAAGTTGGCTGCGACCTCTTTGATTGCATTGCGCCGACGCGCATGGGCCGCCACGGCACACTGCATACAAAAGAGGGAAGAATCAATATCAAAAATGCAAAGTTTATTGACGACTTCACGCCGATAGAAATTGATTGCGCTTGCTACACCTGTCAGCACCACACCAAAGCGTATCTTGCACATCTCTTCCGCGCAGAGGAAATGACCGCCGCAACGCTTGCAAGCATCCACAATCTTCATTTCATCCTGCGCCTCGTCGAACAAATGCGTGAATCGATCCTCGACGGCTCATTCCCCGAATTCAAAAAAGAATTTTTGGAGAAATATTATTGAATTGACATTTAATATAATAAATGTTATGGTTCTGAAAATTTATAAATGAAAAAATATAATGTTATTTTTGGAAATACTATTAAAAAGTTTAGAAAAGAGAAAAATTTAACTCAAACAGCATGTGCAAAAAAGCTAAAAATCACTCAAGCACAATGGTCTGCGTATGAAGTGGGAAAAACTGGAGCTAGTATCGAACTTATTTTTTCTATAAGTAAAGTCTTGAAAATTCATCCCGTAGTTTTAATTTGTAGCTTTTTTGCAGATTGTAGAAAATGTAAACAATTGAGGAGCGCAAGTTTTAATGAATATATGGAAATCCTAAATTTAGCACCAAATCTTGTTGTGAAAGATAAGATTACAATTCATAAATAAGTTCTAATATCCTGCTATCGACAGGATTTTTTATTTATTATTTTCGTATATAATCCACTCATGAAATTCGAACTGCAAAGTGAATTCCAACCTAGTGGAGATCAGCCGGAAGCGATCAAAGGACTCCTAAGCGGGCTTAAAGACGGTAAGAAATTGCAGACGCTGCTTGGCGCGACAGGAACGGGAAAAACGTTCACGATGGCAAATGTTATTGCCGAGGTTCAAAAGCCGACGCTGGTGATCGCGCACAACAAAACGCTCGCAGCGCAGCTCGCGAGCGAGTTCGAAGCGTTTTTTCCGAACAATGCTGTTCATTATTTTGTCTCGTACTACGACTACTACCAGCCGGAAGCCTACATGCCGGTGACCGATACGTTCATCGAAAAAGACGCGCAGATCAACAAAGAGATCGACCGCTTGCGCCACGCGACAACCCAATCGCTTCTGACGCGCAAAGATGTCATTATCGTCGCGTCTGTCTCATGTATTTATGGTCTCGGTTCGCCGGTTGAATATGAAAAGACGAATTTTAAAATTGAGAAAGGCATGAAGCTCTCGCGCACGCAAGCGATGGAGCGTTTAATTTCCATTCACTTTTCCCGAACGAACGCTGACTTAAGCCCCGGAACGTTTCGCGCACTTGGCAACAAGATCGATGTTATGCCGGTCAACGAAATGCTTATGTATCAGATCGAGTTTGGCGCTACGGAAGTGAAATCAATTCTTAAGATTGATCCGGTGTCCTCGCAAGTGCTTTCCGATGACGTACCATTTATTTTTATCTTTCCGGCGAAACACTTTATTACCAATGAATCTGAAAAAGATCGTGCGGTGAACGACATCAAACACGAGCTCGATGAGCAGCTCAAACATTTTGAAGCGGAAGGAAAATTGCTCGAAGCGGAACGCATCAAGCGTCGCACTAATTATGATCTCGCCATGATCAAGGAGATCGGGTATTGCTCGGGTATTGAAAACTATTCCCGCCACATGAGTGGCAAAGCAGCAGGCGAACCGCCGGATACGCTTTTGTCGTATTTTCCACATAAGGCTGACGGTAGTGCTGACTT
>DASZOX010000008.1:0-7356 GCA_035550535.1 Minisyncoccota bacterium | reverse complement strand
AGGTGCACCGCTTTTTTATACCCGTGCTCCCCAATGAAGAGGACGTCACGTTGATTGAACCACGATTGCTGCAGCTGCTTGTGCGTGTACTGCGCTGCAGGGTCGGTGATTTATTTGTTCTCTTTGGTGAGCACACCGACGATGCGCTTGTCAGGGTAATGGCGATTTCAAAGAGAGATGTTGCCGTACGCCGCGAACGGGTACTTCCGGCCATTGTGCCTCCCGTGCGACGCCTCGTTGCAGCAGTGAGTATTACCAAGCGAGACACATTTGAGCTCGTCACACAGAAACTCACCGAGCTTGGTGTCGATACCTTGGTACCTCTTCACACCAATCACACTGTCAAACAAGGTATCCGTGCAGACCGTCTCGAAATTATTGCTCGCGAGGCAACTGAACAATCGGGAAGAAACACCCTCCTTTCGATAGCTGCACCACTTTCGCTGGAGGCATGCCTAAAGACATTTCCTCTACCCGCGATAGTGTGGGATGCCCATACCGTGGCAACCACAACTGCTTTACCCAAAGATGACCGTGTTATCATGTATGTCGGCCCCGAAGGCGGGTGGAGCGACGAAGAACGATCACTATTTGCACATTGCAGTGCTCAGTTTGCGAGCCTTGGTCCAACAATATTGCGAAGTGAGACAGCTGCCATTGTCGGAGCGTACGAACTATTGAGAACGACATGATTATCAAAACACTTATCCTAGGCATTGTTGAGGGACTTACCGAATTTATTCCGGTGTCTTCTACGGCACACCTGCTTGTGGCGGGGCGTGTGCTGGGACTGCCACAAGGACAGTTTCTCGACGCGTTTTCCATTTGCATACAGAGTGGGGCCATTGTGGCAGCGGTGTGGTACTTTTGGCCGCTCGTTATGAAAAATCTCCACCTCATCGGAAAGGTGGTGGTTGGTTTTATTCCGACTGGCGTACTCGGGCTCGTCCTCTATCCGGTAATAAAATCGTTCTTCGATAGCAGTGCTATTATTGGTGTCGCACTCATTGTAGGCGGTATCGGGCTCCTCCTCATCAGGCCTATCAACCGAACTACCGAACTAAAGTCGGTCACCTATAAGCAAGCGTTTTGGATAGGACTCATGCAGGTGGGAAGCTTCATTCCGGGCATTTCCCGATCGGGGGCGACGCTTATTGGCGGCAGCTTGCTTGGCATTCCACGAGAGACGATTGTCCCCTTCTCATTTCTTTTGGCAGTACCGACAATCTTGGGTGCAAGCGTCGTCGAAATACGACATGTTAGCGGACTGTCAACTTTACAATGGGGACTTATCGCATGTGGCAGCCTCGTGGCGTTCGTTACTGCACTGGTAACTATTAAATTCTTTATTCGTGTCCTTACTAAAAAACCGCTCTCATGGTTTGGTTGGTACCGCATCGCCGCCGGCATCTTGATACTTCTTTTTATTTAGTTTTTGTATAAAAAATCTCCGCACGTATGCGGAGAAATGTTTTCATTCAGCGATTATTGATTACCGTCTCCCCAATTTATATGGGGGTCTTGTTTTTGATCAGATACAGGAGGGAGAGTACCTGCTTCCTCCAACCCATAATTGAGTATTCTTGCTATTTTATATCTATTCAATCTAACTCCCAATCTCCTCATTCTTTGATTAAATTCATCAAACTCCCTTCTCGTAAAAATGGTGAGTGGATTTATAGGTGTTCCCTGTAGAACAATTAATCGACCAGGGACTACCATATCAGGAAGATAGTTACTGAACAGGTTATATACCATTGTGTCAGCGGTCATGAACAAAATTCTATTTTTTCCATCTAAAAAGAAGGAAAATGTTTCATCTTTTGTTTGAACCTGTGTCACTAGAGGGTGAAGCGTCAGCACTCCATTTATTGCCTCGACGGGCTTTTTGTGACGTAATACAGTACAGCTTAAAAAAGCTAAGAAAATAAGGGCAAAAAAATATCTTTTTCATTTTCAAATTTTTTGTTTCTTACTTTTCTATCACATATTTCAATTTTTGTCAATGATTCGCGTTGTGAAGGTTTTTCGGTGGTGAGGTGACAGGCCGTACTTTCTAATCATCACGATATGCTTTTTTGTACCATACCCCTTATTTGCATGCCACTTGTAGAGCGGGTATTTTTTGGACAGTCGGATCATATAATCATCGCGCGCAACTTTCGCAATCACCGAAGCAAGGGAAATGATTTTTTCACTTGCATCGCCTCGGACAATCGTTCGCTGAGAGGTATAGATGGATGATGCCTTCAATCCACCATCCAAAAGGATGCGTACCCGATCGGTGCCATCACAGAGCTTGAGTACATCAAGGTCAGTAAGTGCGCGGTTAATGCATTTTTTGATTGCAGCAGTGATCCCTTTTGAATCAATAGTCGTTGCACTCGCCTTCCCTATCGCAAACGCAATAACGCCCTGTTTGTGAAGTTCCTTTGCTTGCAGCGCCCACTTCTCCCGGGCCTTTGCAGTCATTTTTTTCGAGTCGGTGAGCCCGTGTGGTTTCCATGTTTTGTAATCTTTTGCTCGCATGATCACCGCACCGACATAGACCGGCCCCGCGAGCGGCCCCCTCCCCACCTCGTCAATACCGACAACCCATTTCATGACCATACTATACCAAACGGCACCCCAACACCCCCACCATTTTGCGGGGAGGTCAATATATCGAGGTCGATACCCCGCTGTTATACTAGCGCTATGAGTTACGTCCACCTTCACACCCATTCTCACTATTCACTCCTCGACGGACTCTCCAAAGTACCTGAGCTCGTGAAGCGCGCAAAAGAGTTTGGCATGCCTGCGCTCGCACTCACTGACCACGGCAACCTCTACGGTGCGATCGAATTTTATCAAGAGTGTACCAAGGCGGGTATCAAACCAATTATCGGCGTTGAGGCATATATGGCGGAGCGAAGCCGATTTGATAAAGAGCCCGGTATCGACGCGAAGCGCTACCACCTCACCCTTCTTGCGAAGAACAACGCTGGTTACAAAAACCTCATGAAGCTTGTCTCAAAAGCTCACTTGGAAGGATACTACTACAAACCCCGTATGGATTTGGACCTTCTCAAAGAACACAGTGAGGGTATTGTTTGTTTGTCAGGATGTCCGGGGAGTCGCTTTATCCAATACCTAAAAGATGAAAATGTTGATGAAGCGAAAGCGCTCCTCGATACCTATAGCAGCATCTTCGGCAAAGAAAACGTGTATGTGGAAGTCATGCGCCACGAAGAAATTGACTGGTATATCCCGCTCATTCCGCACATCGTGCGCATCGCCCACGACCTCAACCTCCCTCTAGTGGGAACATGGGACTCTCACTATCTCGCCCCAGAAGACGCTGAAGCGCACGATACGCTGGTCGCTATCAATACCGGCTCCGAGGTAGGCGCTAATAAAATTTCGATGAAAAATGGTAACTATTCGTTTATCAGCCCCAAGGAAGCGGAGGAAATTTTCAAAGATATCCCCGGGGCGGTGGAAAACACACTTGCCCTCGCTGCGTCGATCGATATTGCAATCGAATTCTCTCCATGGCGTTTTCCTACTTACCCTATCCCTCCCCATGCAACTTACGACGAGGAGCTGCGCAAGGCGGTGGCACAGGGAATAGAAGAAAAACACTACCCCGAAACACAAGAAGTGCTCGAGCGCATCGCTTTTGAGCTCGATGTTATCAAACAAAAAGGGTTCCCCTCTTATTTTTTGGTCGAGGCGGACATTGTGAAGACCGCGCGGCAGATGGGCATCTACACCAACACCCGGGGAAGCGTGGCAGGGTCACTTGTCTCTTATCTGACCGGCATCACCGATGTAGATCCCATCAAGTACAAACTCCCCTTTGAGCGTTTTCTCAACCCCCTCCGTCCGGGAATCCCCGATATCGATCTCGATATTGCAGACAATCGAAGAGATGACCTTATCAATTACATCAAAGAGCGCTACGGGGTAGGAGCAGTGGCTCAAATTTGCACGTTTGGAACAATGGCAGCTCGGGGGTCGGTGCGGGACGTCGCGCGGGCGCTCGGCTACCCTTATACCACCGGCGACACCATCGCAAAGCTGATTCCGATGGGATCTCAGGGATTTCCTATGACCATCGACCGCGCACTCGAACTGGTACCAGAGTTACGCACCCTCTACGACACTGACCGTCCAACCAAGGAAATCATCGACATGGCAAAGAAAATCGAGGGAAACGTGCGCCACATCTCTATCCACGCTGCCGGCGTAGTGATTGCACCCACCCCCGATATCACTGATTACACTCCCATCCAATACGATCCGAAAGGAGAACAAAAAATCATTACGCAATATGACATGTTCTCCGGTGGCCGCGACGGGGTTGTCAACTTGCCAAAATTCGACATGCTGGGAATTAGAAACTTGCAGTTCATCTCGGGTGCAATTGAACGCATCGAAAAAATACGAGGCGTGAAAATCGACATTGACACTATCCCTCTCGATAACAAAAAAGTGTTTGCGATGCTCGCGCGAGGAGAAACGGTAGGAGTCTTCCAAATGGCGGGAAGCGGCATGACACAGTATCTCAAAGAGCTACAGCCACAAAAGGTCGAGGATTTGATGGCGATGGTGGCGCTCTACCGCCCTGGTCCTATGGAAGTCATCCCCGAATACATCAAGCGCAAGCAACACCCCGAGCTCATCACCTATCCCGACCCCAGACTCAAAGACGACCTCCAAGCTTCTTACGGGCTCTTGGTGTACCAAGATGACGTTTTGATCACCGCTATCAGACTCGCGGGCTATACATGGCTTGATGCCGATAAGTTCCGCAAGGCGATGGGCAAAAAAATCCCCAAAGAGATGGCTGAACAAAAAGAGAAATTTTATAAGGGGTGCAAGGAATATGGCGGGCTTGAAAAAAAGAAGATTGATACGCTTTGGAAGCTCATCGAGCCTTTTGCCGCTTATGGATTTAACAAAGCCCACGCTGCAAGCTACGGTATGGTGGCGTACCGAACTGCGTATCTCAAAGCCAACTATCCGGCTGAGTATCTCACTGCCTGCATGACCGCGGAATCGGGCGACATCGATACCTGTGCAGAGTATATTGCTGAAGCGCGACGTATGGGGTTTACCATTCTTCCTCCTGACGTAAATGAATCGTTCGCTGATTTCACCGTCGTCGTGGAGCAGGGGGCTGTGACTCACCATATCCGCTTTGGACTCAATAACATCAAAAATTTCGGGGCTGACATCTGCAAAGCGATCATCGCCGAGCGAAAAGCAAGGGGGGCATTTCACACCATCGAAGATTTCTTGGAGCGGGTTACCCACAAAAACCTCAACAAAAAATCATTGGAAGCACTCATTAGATGTGGTGCGCTCGATGCACTCGGAGAGCGCGGCAGACTTCTAGGGAACCTCGACAACCTCCTCACTTTTCACCGAAGTATACGTGAGGGTGGCCAAGAACAGACGTCCCTTTTTGCGGGTTTGGACGAGGCACCAAAGAATGTACTCGTGCTCGATCCCATGGCACCTGCGTCCACCGAAGAAAAACTTCGATGGGAGAAAGAGCTTCTCGGTCTTTATGTGTCGGGACACCCACTCGACCACTATGACTCATATATTCAGAAATCCGGCAACACCATCGCCTCACTGAGCACCGCCACACAGGCACGAAACAAGCTGCTTGTGGTGCGTATAGAAACAATCAAACCATTCATCACTAAGTCGAACACTCGTATGGCATTTGTCACGCTCACTGACAAGAGCGGGAGTATCGAAGGGGTGGTATTCCCAGATGCATTTAGCGCTTTTGGGAACGTGCTCGCCAAAGACGCGATCGTTGCCATAGAGTGTAGCTTATCAGATAAAAATGACCGGAAATCGGTTGTGATCGAAAAAGCAAAGGTGTTGAGTTGACTTCTAATAAAATAGTTTTATAATAAAGGGAAAGTAAACTTTTCAGTATGTCAATAAAGATGCCTCGCCCTGTTCGGCATTATGACAAGGCGGAGATTATTAAGAAAAAAATTAAAAAAGGGTTTGAATCTTTAAAAAATCAAACGTACAAGGAGCTAAAAGAAGGAAACTCAAGATCCCTGTGCGAGGCGATTGGGCTTTATATGAATGGTAACACTTATGAAGGATGTGCCCATATATACGAGCTCGTCGGCATTGGAAAAAATTCCCTTAAGAATAATAGTTATCGAGAAATGGTTAAAAAACTTCTAAAAGACTTAAAAAACCCTCAAAAAAAATTATTCAACACCTAGTCTATAGAGGTGTTTTTTATTTAACAGCAAACCTCCCCACCAATTGGTGGGGAGGTTTGGGTTATGAGTAAAGGATTCGTTTAAATTTGAGCCTTATCAATATCGGCCATGATGCGCAGCACGCGTGCCTGATAACCAGGGGCGATTCGCGGAGGATTGTACATCTCCAAAATCTCTTTTACGGATTTCCCATCATAGTATTGCGCAGTATCAGGATCATTGCCGCCGAGGTTTTTGGAAATTTCTGCAATAGCATCGTCAATGGAGCTAAACTTGATCTTTCCGCTTCCCCAGCCGAAACAGTTGTTGGTCCCTGCAATGACATACTTACATCCGGTAGACTCCGCCATGGCAATCGCCGGGAGCAGTGTCCAAGGAATACCACTTTTTTGAGCCTCGGTGACAAAGGTCATACCGTGGCCGGCAAGCGGGAGATCATATTGGGTAAAATATGCATCGATCTTGGCTGCCTCTCTTTTTTCACTTTCCTGAAGCGCACTTTCTTCTGGAGTCGGGGCAGCCACCACAGGAGTAGTTGTCTTCGCCACTGCTTGGTTGATGGACGCCGTGAAGGTGTTCACTGAGAAAGTGGTAGCGACGAGCGGAACGATAATGAAAGACTGAATTACTTTTTTCGTTGTTATTGTCATAGGTTCCGGTTGAGCTCCGGAGGAACTTCGTGACGGTACTGCTTTCTATTTTTGCCAATACTACAGCTGAAAAATAAAAAATCCCTTATCGATAAACTCGTAAGGAATGTCAATATAGTAGCATAAAGAGGAGTTATTGTCAATGTTATACAATGGAAAAACGGTATGTCAAATAAAAAATACCCTTATAAAATAATGGTATTTTAGACCATACTTATTGACAAACAATCAATAAATGTGTCAAATATTCACTTTCAGAAAAGGTTTTTTCGGAAAAGCCGAGCTGCTGCTCTAATTTGCCTTTGAAATACCAGAAACCATTGTAATTACTTGCTCTTTGAGCCGCATCTCCATTTCACGAAAAAGACGGGTCGCTTCTTTTTTGTACTCGACAAGGGGCTCCCGCTGTCCGTAAGAGCGCAATCCGACCGATTGTCGCATATGTTCCATAGTATCAATAT
>DASZOX010000007.1:0-17738 GCA_035550535.1 Minisyncoccota bacterium | reverse complement strand
TGGCAACAGCAATGACCCGATAGCCATCGCCCGAGAGCGACTCAAAGAGCGTCTGGGCCTGTGCACGTGCTTCTGGGGTAATTTTGCAGATGCCAAGCACTGCTTCCGGCGCACCCTTGGTGATCACGAGCGGCGCTGCTCCTTCTCTCCCCACCACCATCGTGTCGCGCTTGCGATCAAAATCAAAAGGTATTTCGTTAATTTTTTTGTATCGCTCTATGGGAAACGCTTCGCGCGCGACGATCGCCGCATCGAGCGGTGTCTTTGCAGCACCTTTGAGTACGCTTGAAACATACGCTGCCTCGAGCACTTGCTCGGAAGTCGCACCAGCGCCATCGAGGTATTTGACAAGGACAATAGTACCCTCGGTGAGAGTCCCTGTCTTATCGGTACACAGTATATCCATCGAGCCGAAGTTTTCGATCGCAGAGAGCTTTTTGACAATGACCCCTTTGGTCGACATGCGCAGGGATGCCCGCGAGAGATTGATGGCAATAATCACTGGCAACAAATCCGGCGTGAGTCCCACCGCAAGCGCGAGTGAAAAGATGAGTGAAGAAATGATATCGTGCTTCAGCGATGCATTGATGAGGAAAATGCAAATGACCAAGATGATAATCACCCTCGTGAGAAACACGCTGAAGCGTCTAATCCCTCGCTCAAATTCACTTGGTCGTTCGCGCTCCGTGAGAAGCAGTGCGATCGCTGCAAACTTTGTCTGCCGCCCTATGGCGGTCACCTCCATGATCCCTTCTCCACTCACCACATCACTTCCCATGTATACACTCTCCCCATTGCGCTTCTCCACGGGGAGCGATTCTCCAGTCAACGCTGCTTCATTGATGAAAAGCGTCTCCGAAGTGACCATAGTGCCATCAGCAGGAATAATACTTCCGGCAGCAAGCACCACTATGTCGCCCGGCACAATCGCTTCGCGCGGCACGGTTACTTGCTGGCCGTCACGCATGACAAGTGCTTTCGGAGAAACGCGCTTGGCGAGCGCCTGCGCTGCCTTTTGTGATCGGTACGATATGGCAAAATCCAAGATCGCACTGATAAGTACAATGCAGATGATTAACCCTCCGCTTACCGAAGCACCGGTCGCCAGTGCAATGAGCGCAGCCCCCAAGAGCACTATGGTGATCGGATTTCTAAATTCATTCAAAAACACGAGCACTGCTGACTGCTTTTGATGCGTGACCAGTGCGTTGGTTCCGTATTGCTCTCTGCGGCGGAGCACTTCATCGGCGCTTAATCCTTTGTAAGGAGTGCTCTCCATAGTGAAAAGATGCTAGACGTGCGGCGCTTCTTTCTCAAGCGCTGCACGGTCCGCCTCGACTAATGCGATCACTTTAGCCACAAGCTGCTTGGGGTCACTATCAAAGACCACTTTGTCGGCAGGGCGATTGCCGTCCTTTATAATCTCACGAAACTCATCGGCGGTAACCCATGGCCCCTCGAGAATACCAATCGGTTTGTTGTCCTCAAAAGCGATTGTGAACTCGTGAATAGTACCAATGCGTCCGCAGCCGATCAAAATAGCGTCACAGCTGCGCGTGAAGAGAAGATCTCGCCCGGGATAACCGAATCCCGTGTAGACAATAAGATCCATGTAATCAACCGGAAGGCGGTAGGTTTCGATATGTTCACGTTCGCTCGAAGCAGGAGAAAAACCAATTGATATACCGTTGGCCTCCTTTGCTCCCATTGCCGCCCACAGCGGGAAGCCGGTCGTCGCACCAGTAATGAGTATACCCCCCTGCTGAACGATTGCCGCACCCAATTCCTTTGCCTTATCAAGCGCGTGCAGTCCGCAATGTCCTGTTTCTGCAGCACCGGAAACACCAAGCTTGATTTTGATATGTCCGTGTTTGACATCGTTTTCAAGCGGTCCATTGTAACAAATATATTGATTTGTAGGAGTGACAGTGTCAGCCATTTTAATTGCAGTCCAATTTTACCACATCACCAAGCGCGGGCGCGTCAGCATTGAGGCCGAGATAATCACGCAGTCGCTGCGTCAGAAAGAGAGAGCTCTTTGGTTCACCCATGACGACAAAAATTTTTTGCACGCTGTCGGCAATCGTTTCGACAAACTGCACAAGGTGATCCGAATCTTTGTGTCCCGAATACCCATCGATGAAGACAACCGTCGCACGCACGGGAACCGCTTGGCCATTGATGTGCACCTCTCGCGCACCGTCTTGGATGGCACGCCCCAGAGTACCCAACGATTGATAGCCGGTCAGGAGGATGGTGTTGTTGGGATCGGGAAGGTAGTGCGCTTCGTGGTGCACCACACGGCCGCCGTTACTCATACCAGAACCAGCAATAACAATCTTCGGATTTACCGAGTGAACGATTTCCTTCGACTCTTCGGTAAGCATGGTGCATTTGAGCCCCGGGAAATTGAAGAGGTCGTCACCTTCTCCAATGAGCTTGCGGGCGTAGTCGTTGAAATAGCGCTCGTACTGGGTGTAAACCGAGGTGAGCTTGATGCCAAGTGGTGAATCAAAAAAGATGGGCATCGTGGGTACTCGCTCCCCTTCAACAAGCTGGTCAATTTCAAAAAGAAGCTCTTGGCTGCGCTCAAGGGAGAAAGTGGGAATGACCAGCGTTCCTTTCTTCTTGTAATTGTCCTCGATGGTGGATTCGAGTTTGGCACGACGCGTGTTGCGATCGATATGATTGCGGTCGCCATAGACGCTCTCCATGATGAGATAATCGACATTGTGGAGTACTTCAGTATCCCGCAAGAGTGGCGATGGGGAATTGCCGAGGTCGCCGGTAAACACGATCTTTTTGTTGTTGTAGAGCACCTCGAGCATACCCGAACCCAAAATGTGTCCCGCGTCACGATAGCGAAATGTAAATGGTCCCAGCGTGACGTCTTGGTGGTAATCAACCACCTGCCACTGTTCAAACACCTGCTTGAGTATTGCGGGGCTGTAGATTGCTTTCACATGATGGTCGACATGAGCGAGGATGTTGGCGGTATCCTCAATCATGAGCGCACTGATAGCTTTGGTCGGGATGGTGGAATAAATTTTCCCTCTGAATCCATCGTGGACGAGTTTGGGAATGCGCCCGACGTGATCGATATGGCCGTGGGTAATAAAAAGTATATCGATACTTGCCGGATCATAGATAAACGGGTCCCAGTTTTCATCGTCGGCAAGTTTGGTCCCCTGGGTGAGTCCGCAGTCAATGAGCATTTTTTTGCCTTCACCTTCGAGAAGAAAATTGGCGCCCGTGACTGATCCGGTACCACCGGCAAAGGTGAGTGTGAGCGTATGCGCGTTTTCTTGAGACATTACCTTCTATTGTAGCGTCTCTTGATGAGAATCACCAAGAAACTCCCTATCGCACCGCCGATAATATCAAAAATGAGATCACCAATCGAGTCGGGAATATCAGCAAGATGCACTCCTTTTATAAAAAACTGTACGAGGTATTCGTAGTACTCCCATGCAAGCCCGACCACAAAGGTACACAGAGTGAGCGTGACAAACGTTTGGAATGGCGAGAGCCCTTCACTGCGCTTGAGAAACCACGCACCCCCAAGCAGCGCGACGGTGATACCGCCGAGCGTATGCATGGCTTTATCAAAGCCAAAAACCGAGGTATACCAATAGAACTCCGTCGCCAGACCATTGAGCAGCGCAAGGACGACAAGGCATATACATGCGCGAAAAAGGATGATCCGATCCACCATGAGGGTAGTATGGCACAGCATCTGAAAAATGCGAACGCAAGTACCCCTTCCTCGCACACGAGGGAGGGGTACTTGTTACGGCTATTTAGAAAATAGTACCTTAGCCGAATGCCAAGTGGGACACGCGAGCTCCAAAGATACTTCGATATGTATAAAAATAAACATACCCATAGTCTCCAGGAAGCTACAACGGTTTCCCTGAAAGTCATGTTCTAAGTACTATTTTTAAATAGCCGTACTTCTATTATAGTGTTCCCACAGTAGCACACAAGATAGACAGCATGGAAAAATACCGTACAAAAAATACGATCATTTCTTCAGGTGCGAATGCTTGCGCTGGGTAAATTTTTCGTGCACGCTTTCGTATTCGAAGAGCTCGCTTGGCGAAAACCAGTGCGCGACTTCGAGCTTCGCTTCGTCCGCATCGCCGGATGCGTGGATAATGTTTGAAACGGCGAGATTCTGTGCGTCAGCGTGCGCAAAACTAATGTGTGCATAGTCGCCGCGGACCGTTCCGGGAAGCGCGCTCTTTGGCTCGGTCGCGCCAACCATTTTTCGTACTTGACTGGCTGCTTCTACTCCCTCAAGCACGCACGCAATTACCGGCCCTTCGCTCATCAGTGCAAGCGTTGCGTCAAATTTTTCCTGCCCACGACGCGACACCATCTTCCCGATCATTTCGTAGTGACGGAAATAATGGTCTCTATCGGGTCGAAGCATTTTCATGCCGACGATTTTAAGTCCCACTTTCTCAAACCGCGCCAAAATCTCGCCGACAACACCGCGCTGCACTGCATCGGGTTTGAAAATAATAAGCGTCTGTTCTTCTGGGGGATGTGACATATCGCCCTATGGTATATGAAAATAAAAAAAGCCGCAAACTTTCGTTCACGGCTTTGAATTTATTTTTTCCAATCACCGGCTTTAAACCTGTTTTGTGCATTAAGATGCCAATCATGGGGATTTGCTTTATGTATTTCCTCCCAAAGAATTTTTGCAGTTTCTGTATACAATTTTGGAAATACATTCTCTTTTCGATCATCATTCCAAAGCGTTCCGATAGTATGACCACGCCATTCTTGTTCTACGAGTTCAAGTTCAACATCAATATTATCCGCATCCTTAACAATTTTCGCTTCCCAACATTCACGTTTTTCATATTCAATAAAAGCTGCAATTTGATCTTCATGAACAGTACCATTGAACATATCAACAGCTCCTTTTTCTTCATCGCGTTTTGTGTATTGGCGCGAAAGATAATCAACATCGCCTGTTCTGCTTTCCGGCTTGTCATGAACCAAAGCAAATTTAAGAAGCTTTTCCATGTTTATTTCTTTATTCTCATGCCGTGCAATTGTGAGCGCGATCCATATCACTCGCAATGTATGTTCAGCACAATTTGCAACATCAGGATTAAGAAATCGTTGCCAAGTACGTTTTGAAAATCGAAAACATCCGATTTCAAATAAAAGTTCTATATCTCTTTTTATTGTTGTCATTATTAATTTATATTTTTTTGTAATTATGCATTCTAAGTAATATAAGTCAATCTACATTTCAAAACCTCGTAAGTATTTCCTTGCGTCTCGCGAGCTCGACCTAATGTTCTCTCACATTTTCTTCGGTACTTCAATACCGAGCAAATGAAGGCCGTTGGTGAGTGTTGTGCGAATTGCTTGAACAATACCGAGTCGGTAGGCACTTGCCGCTTTGTCTTCGTCGATAATTTTGACTTGGCCGTAATAGGAGTTGAACGCTTGGGCGAGCTCCAGCAAGAACGTCACAATATGATGCGGCGCCCATTCTTGAATGCTTCGTTCGACAACCTCCGGATAATGAATCAGTACTCGCTCCAACTCCGTAGTTGTGGGGTCTTTCCTCACAACGAGGTCTATAGGAATTCCCTGTCGGGCCGCATTTTCCAAAACTGACCGCGCGCGCACTGCACTGTACTGTAGATACGGGCCGCTGTCGCCTTTGAACGAAAGCGAGCTCTCCAGATCAAAATCGATACTCTTCCCCGCTTGCGCGCGAAGGATTGAAAACTTAAGAGCGGCAATACCGATCGCTTCTGCATCACTTTCTGTAATGTTAGGGTTTTTTGTTCTTACCTCGTCCATAACCGCTTTCAAAATAGCTTCAACAAGCGGTACGCTGCCGAGACGAGACGACATCTTCTGCCCCATGAAACTCATGCGTCCGTGCGCAACATGGACACTTTTTGCGACGCGTGCTTTCCATTCGTCATTTATTTCCTCTGCCGCCGCAAGTACGACGTCGAAGTGAGGGATTTGGTTGTTGTCGGTAATAAAAATAGAAGTGTCTGGTGAAAAGCGCTTGAACTTCATATCGATAAGCCCGATGTCTTTCGCTTCGTAGGTCGGATTGCCATGGCTGTTGATGAATACCGCTGTGTTAATGTCTTTGCGGTCTTCGTCTGGGATGTACACTATAGCACCTTCACTTTCGGTGAAGACACGAGGTGTATTTTCAAGCACAATCTTCTTACCATCGACTCCGGCTTCGCTTTCGTAAATGTACGCATCGAAATGCGAACCGAGCTTTTGGGTAATGTGTTCAAAATATTCAATATTAAAATCTCTACACACCTGAAAGGCTTTCCATTCTTCAGAATCATTTTTAGCATAAAGGTTATCTGCAATTTCTTTTACACGAACATGTATACTTTCATCTTCATCATAACGTTTTGTCCCTTCCACATATGCTTCACCGAGGTTGGTAATTGAAAAATCTGTAGTGCCTTTTTCGAGTAGTATAAAAATCGCTTTTGCAATCCCAAGCGAGATATCCGACGGGAAGCTCATCGCAGCAACATTTGCACCAGATGCCTTTGCGAGCCTCGTGATTGATTCGCCGATAGTGTTGTTCATCAGGTGGCCAATGTGAAAGGGCTTGAAAAGGTTGGGGCTTGAATGCTCGACAAGGATTTTTTTACCTGCGTATATATCGCTCTTTCCCCACTCGCCTTTTTGCTCCAGCACTCGCGAAACGGTGTCTGCGAAATACTCAGGCTTGAGCGTGAAATTGATAAACCCCGTACCAGCGGTGGAGACTGCGGCGACATGCTCGATGTCTTGGAGTTTAGGGAGAAGTGCATCAATAATATCCTTGGGTGATTTGTCCGACTGCTTCGCTAGGACAAATGCCACGTTTGTCGCATAATCGCCATGCGTTATATCTTTCGGTTGCTCAACTGAAAACGAAGCTTCTGTAATGCCAAAGAGCTCACCGAGAGCCCTTTGGATTGCTACCCTTAGAATAGATTCCATACGGGGATTTTAGCAGAAAACGTGATAACCGCTACTTCCCCGAGGCGCCGAAGCCACTCTCTGCCCGATCGGTGTCGGAGAGGGTGTCAGTGTAGCCGAAAGAAACCTGTTCGACTTTTTGGATGAGTAACTGCGCAACTTTGTGTCCTCTCTCAAATGTGTATGGCGCACTTCCGAGATTAATCATACCGACCATGACTTCTCCGCGGTACCCGGCATCAACAACGCCACCCAATGTTTTGAGTGCATTTTTTATTGATAGGCCACCCTTGTCCCAGATGAGCCCGACATAGCCATTGGGGATTTCAAAAGACATGCCGGTCGGGATAACCTTCCACTCACTAGGCGCCAGCGTTACTGCCTCGCGGGCATAGAGGTCGAAGCCCGCATCCCCTTCCCTCGCATACTGTAAATCTGGAAGCCCGGTATCCAGTTTCTTCACCTTCAATTGCATGAGGCAATTCTACCATTTTCACATTTGACTTTTCACCACTTTTCGCTAGTCTGAAAGAAAATTTACAAAAATGAACACGTTTAACAAGGAGCCGGTTCTTTACAGACCCGTCGAACACTCGTCGCCTGACAACCAATATGAGTACCTGCTTCACAAAATTCTCGTATCAGGAAAAAAGAAAACGAGCTACCATGCGAAAAATAAGGAAAATGAAGATTCTGGTCACAAGTACTGCTTAGAAATACCGGGACACATGCTGCAATATTATGCTCCAAACGGTGCCCCAATCAGCACTGTCCGTGACCTCGGTACTATGTACAAAGGAGCTATCGGAGAAGTTGTTGGATTCCTCAACGGGGCGCATACACTTGATCAGTTAAAATCGTTTGGTTGCCCAAATGCATTTTGGAAAAAATGGGTAACAAAAGATAAATGCGACGTTTGGGGGTTGGAAGAAGGTGATCTCGGTCCAGGATCTTACGGATCTGTCCTGACTGCTATTCCCATGCTCAGCGGAAAAACATTCAATCAGGTACGCGCGCTTGAGAGGCAAATGCTAAATAATCCATTTAATCGCACAAACCTCATCACCACATGGTACACCCCACTCGATATGGGAGATAGGGAGCAGAATTCACCACGAAAAGTCGTTGTTGCACCTTGTCATGGCAATATCATCCAATTTGATGTGATGGATGATAGGTCAATGAACATGACACTGTACCAACGCTCGGCCGACACTCCTATTGGCCTTGCGCTCAACCTTAGTCAGTGGTTCGCGGTCGGAATGATGGTTGCCTATGTCGCAAATCTCAATTTCGTCTGGTATACCCATTTCCTTCCCAATGCACAAATTTACGATATTCAGTTTGATTGTGTTAAAAATTTGATTGCACGTGAGGCACGTACTCTCCCGCGGTTGTATTTGCGCCCACAGCGCGAAATTAGCTCATTGACCGATTTTCGAAAAGAGGATTTTGAACTGGAACAGTACAACCCGCATCCAAAAATGGATATTCCATCAGCTATTTAATCAATAAAGGTCTAGTATTAAAAACTAGACTTTTTTTTATTTTCATGTAGTGTAATGAAAAAATACTATGGGAGAAAAAAAGAAATATGTTGACATTAACAATGTTCGCTCTGAAGAAATGCGCCAAAAATGGCAAAAAATCATTGATGAAGGAGTAGATCCGTTCGACGTAAAACATGTTGAAAAGATGGTTGGGCGAATAATGGCAGAAAGTAAATACTGGTACGCGTTCCATAATAACTATCCGTATCCCGGCACCCAATATCAACCAGTGATTGTTTCAAAAAATTTTTATACTGACGATGACGAAATGACTGATGAGGAATGGTTTGATCTTCGTACTATAAAAAGAATGGTAAAGGAAATACTTGCAATCAAGGGCGGAGGTTTCGTTATGCGCTTCGGTGATACCTCTATTTCTGGAGGAAGTGTCACCCATCTTCATGCACATCTCATTGTTCCGAAGGAAAATGAAAATGTATCAGCATGGTTTGGATCAAAAAAAGAAACGTGAAATTAAAAAATCCCGAAATAATTTTCGGGATTTATTGTACTCTAATTATCTCCACCTCAGCAGCTTTCAAGACCTCTGTCGCGTTTTGATTCGAGTACCCTTCCTTAAAGAACAATTTTTTAACTCCTGTTGCAGCAATCATTTGTGCGCAGCCCAAACAAGGAAATGTCGTGACATACATATTTTTACCTTCCAAAGAAATCCCCTTTTTCGCTGCTTGCGTTATGATTCCCCGTTCTGCATGCAATGCACTACAGACCTCTGGCGATTCCCCGGGTTTCATAATGAGGCGCATATCTCCATTGATGTATGGTTCCATTTCTGTCGGCATGTGCTTGTTGAATGCTAAGAGTAGCCCGGATCCAGTTTGGACTACAGCACCAACTTGCCGCCAAAAATCAGAACTTTTGATTGCGATTTTTTGCGCTTCAAGAAGCATGTGTCGGTCAAGTTCATTTACTGATACAGGGTGGTCTGAAAGCACTTCCTTTGGAAAGGTAGTATTTCGCCAGTCCCATCGCAAGAAAGCAGGATCATACTCGATTGTGGCCAGCGGGACTAATTTCTCGAGTGAATGGGAAATATCTTCATCAGGCATAACAAGGCTTGAGAATTGATTCAGAAAAGATTTACTCCCTTCAAAATCATCAATAATCCTTATCCTTAGGCCAGGAAATTTCGCATGAAGGTAGGCACCGACTTCTTCTGCAGGAATAGATCGAATATCGCGGCTTAGCTGGTCGGCAATTGCTTTATCAATCCCTTTACAGCCATTTGCGGTGAGTAGAACGATATCTGCTGGTTGATTGCGCTGGAGGAAATCTGTATAGCCACGATGGATTACTGGCATATACAACACAATTGCTTTTGTCATAGCTTACCTCCTTTTTCGCCAAGATGTTTCTCAACAACGGTAAGTATTTCTTTACCCAAATCCCCTGCACCATCCATTGCGAGCATTCTGATGCGATTGGTAGTTGAATTCTCACTCTGTGGATCTAAAAAGATGACTTTCTGGGAGTATTTTTTCAATTTTTTCCGTATGGCAGGTTCGTTTATATCTTTCGTGCCACGCGAAAAAACAACTACATCAGGAGTGAGATCTACAATCAATTGGTCTTCGTGCTCTTTTGGTGTTCTTACTGTTAAGATATTTACCGATCTTACATGAGCCAGCATTTTCAGGCGTTCTGGTAGCTTTACAATTGGTCTGTTTTTAATATCTGGCTTTCTCAACCGTGTTAATTCATCGTCATCGACACCCACAACAAGAATGTCACCGAAAGATTTTGCTTTTTCAAGGTATACAACATGACCTTCATGTAAAAGATCGTATACACCACTTGTATATACAATTTTTAACCCCTCTCTCTTGAAAACACCAATGACCCATTTGAGATGCTTTCTATCATTTATGATTCGATCCTTTTCGCAGATGCCGGTTCCGACAATATTAAAAACTCGCACTTCATTGTCATTTAAAACGACAGGTTTGTACGTGTTGTTAATATTTAACAAACGAGGTTGTCCTTTTCTATTCATAATTTAAAGATTTTGTTTGCGTATACGATAAACTTTTCTGACAGAATGTCAAAGTTGACAAAAAGGATTTTAAAAGTAAAATCTGTGAAAAATTTGTAGCATGAAAATATACTCACTTATCGTTGCCGTAGCAGAGGATAATCTCGTTATCGGTGATGGAAAAAAGATTCTTTGGCACTTACCTACTGACATGAAGAGTTTCGCCGAAATTACCAAGAAGGCGGGCGTTATCATAATTGGAAGAACCAGTTACGAAACGCTTCCGACAAAGTTTCGACCATTACCGGATCGCGTAAACATTGTTGTCACGAGGAAACCATCATGGGTACCAGATCGTGATGACAATGTTATTGTGGTACATTCACTGCCTGAAGCCCTTGCCGAAGCAGAAAAATTACCCGGTGAAGAAATTTGTGTTATCGGTGGTGGTGAAATATATCGGGAGGCACTTAAACATATTGTATTGGACAAAATGTACATTACGTATGTGCAGGGTAACTTTGAGGGTACAACCACTCTTCCCAAGGGGATCTTCACCCTCCTTCGCCGCGAATACAAGATCACAAAAGAACAAAAGTTTCGTGTTGATGAAAGACACGATTACCCATTTCGGATAGTGCACTATGAATATACGCCAGTAATTATTGATTAAGATAGCAAAACCGCCCCACGAGGGGCGATTTTTATTTTATATGCACAAGGGAAATACTTAAGCGATTTCGATACCGGCAGAGCGAGCAGAGCCTTCGACGATTTTCATCGCGCCTTCAATGTCGTTGGCGTTTAAGTCTGCCATCTTGCGCTCGGCGATTTGTTGGAGCTGTGCGCGGGTGATGGTACCAGCCTTGCTTGTGCGCGGTTTGCCGGAACCTTTTTCAAGCTTTGCTGCTTTGAACAAGAGACTCGTCACCGTCGGCTGGCTTGCGACGAAGTCATACGACCGATCGTCGTAGACCGTGATTTTCACTCCGAGGAGTTCCCCGCGGCGGTCTTCGGTAGCGGCATTGAATTTCTGGACAAAGTCCCCGATAGGAATCCCTGCCTGACCGATAGCCGGACCAATAGGTGGTGCAGGGGTCGCCTGACCGCCCATCGCTCTTATTTTTACTTTTTTTGTAATGTTTTTTGCCATAGAAATATCTCTGGTGTTGCTAATGTAGAAGCAGTAGCGTAACGCAGACACTATAGCAGAAATAGTTATTTTGTAAATAAAAACCACCCGGATGGATCCGGGGGTCAATGTTATGCAGCGATCCTACTTATATCTTTTTCTTCCAGCAGTTGTACAAAGGCTTCATGCGGTGCAGGTCCTTTGAGCATGGCAAAAAACGGTAACAGCAAGAATCCAAGCGAAATCGTGAATCCAAAAATACAATATAAAAAATCTCCCATGTGACAGCAATTTCCGCTCACACTACTGCAAAAAAGTCTAGAAGTCAATAGCTACTACTAGAGCTTCTTGACCTGCAAAAAGTCGAGTTCAACCGGTGTCTCTCGCCCGAAGAGTGAGACGAATACTTTGACCTTGCCGCGCTCGGCGTCGACCTCTGCTACCCGTCCTTCGAGCTCTTTGAATGGGCCATCGGTAATGACAATAGTCTCCCCCGATTCGAGGTCAATCGCGTGCTGTGCAACAGTGTCAGTATCCATGCGCCCGATGAGATAGTCGATTTCTTTTTTGGTAAGCGGTACCGGTGTCACCCCCGCACCGACAAATCCCGTCACCCGCGGCGTATTGCGCACCACATACCACGAATCATCGTCCACGACCATGTCCACGAGCACATACCCGGGGTACACTTTCTCTTCAACTTCGACACGCTTGCCGCCTTTAATTTTTATTTTCTTTTCAGTCGGCACGATGACATTAAAAATTTTTTCCTGCATGCCGAGTGATTCAATGCGCTGCTTGAGATTGCGCAGCACGGCATTTTCGTATCCCGAATACGTATGGATAGCGTACCAATGGCGAACGCCGGAATGTTCTTGTTTAGACATAGGATTACTTTATGACGACCGACCGCAAGATGACGCGAAAGAGTTGGTCAAACCCTCCAAGGAGATACCCAACCGCCAGCGAAAAGACAATGATGATGATGGTATAGGTGATCGCGCGAAACCGCGTCGGCCAGATGACGTGCTTGAGCTCATTGCGTGTTTCCTTGAGAAATTGAAGTGGCTTCATGGATTGTTCTGCTACTAAAAAACGCCCTCGGGGGCATCACGAGGTGATGATACCGCCGAAACGATTTTTAGTCAAATGTCCCCAATACCCTATCGGATTTCGTACACCAACGTCACTGTTGATGCAACCTTCTGGTTGCCAATTGGTAGTGCAGGAGCTTCCCCTACTCCAGCGGAAGTCGCCATATCTTTTGCCGCATACAATGGTACAGGAGCCCCGCTATTCCCTTCACTAAATGAAACGATCTGCCCGAGGTGCACCCCCAAACTCTTGGCGAGAAGCTCTGCCTGATTTTTTGCGTCAGCGATTGCCGCGTCACGTGCTTCGTTTGCTACCTCGTGGTCGTCGGCAAATCCAAAGTTAGGCCCTGACAAGTCGGTTACTTGATTATCTCCCAACACCTTGAGTACATCGGGTACTTTCGTAAGGTCTTTGACCGAGACAGTGATGGCATGAGCAACTTGATACCCACGCAATACTGGCGTGGCGCTTTTACAAACCGTTCCGGAAACGCAGGGAGGAGTCGGAGGGTAATCGTATTGTGGGTAGGATGAGTACGAGTCGGTTTTAATAGCAGCACTGTCGATGCCGAGTTTCTCAAGGGCACTGGTAATGGCATTCACCTTGGTCGTGACCGTTTGTTGAGCATCAGCAACTACCTTTGACTCCTGCGCAACAGTAAAAGAGATTCTTGCAGTGTCGGGGGCTTTCTCGATATCTCCGGTACCAGTTACGGTAATAGTATTTGCGGGAGCAACCCCCGTACCGATAAACCGATATTGTTTTATTTTAACGAGCGTTGCAGCAAGAAGAAAGAGTGCAAGGAGTACTCCGAGTGTTAGCGCAATGGGGACCAGACTTTTTTGGTAACGATGTATATATTCATGCATATCTATGAAGTATACCAAGCGTGCGCGGTTGTGCTACTGCACCAATGGCGGTTTCCACAGCACTTGATCTCCTTCAGCGAGTCCTTTTTTGATTTCGACCATAGCGCCGTCTCCCACAAGCCCTGTGATAATCGTCCGCGGAACGGTTTTTCGCCGATCATCAATGACGAGCAAGACACTTGATTGGCCGTTTTTGGTTTGAATAACCCGCGAAGGAAGCACGAGTGCATTCGGTACTTCGGCAGTTTGTATAGTCATTGTTGCAGCCACTCCTGGTTTCAATCCGTCAGTATCATTAAGAAGTGCGGTCACCGTGTACATGGCATCGCTGGTAGCTGACTGCGCACTGGAAGCGACAGTGGCATGATACGTTTCGCTCGGGGCGGTCACCGTCGTTACCGCCACCGGTTGACCAATGGCTATCTGCTGCGCGTGTGGTCCGTCGAGAGAGGCCACGAGGTACATATTGGTACTGTCTTTGAGATCGATCACTGCCTGATGGGTAGCAATCTCATCTCCCTCATTGACGCGCACTGCTGTGATGACCCCGCTTACAGGAGCACGCACAATGGTAGCAGCAAGGGCAGCCGTTGCACTATCAACTTGAGCCTGCGCCGTCACTACCTCCGCAAGCGCCGCATCAATGTCGGATTGGCGCGCGGTTGCTCGCACAAGATCAAGCTGCGATTGTGCCTGTGTAATTGCTGCACCACGGGTCGCGAGCGCCGCTGTATATGCAGTGAGGTTGGCGGCATAGTGTGCTCCACTTTTATTGGGAATAGCGACTTCCCACGTAGCTCCTCCAGCGTATACCGCTGTAGGAAAAGCAATGGAGAGCCCTTTGGTACCAAATGGTTCGGGGGTTGCAGCCACTTTCAGCGTCCCCTTTTCAAGACCGGTATAGATCGCGCTTGTACCATCGGTCGGAGCAATGGTGATGGTATAGCTTCCCTCTTTGGTACCAGTAAAAGTGCCGGTGATAACAGGGGCCGTAGCAGACGAAGAACTACCAGACGTCGAGGTAGCAATGAGATCATCGGAGTAGAGGGTTGCGAGCGCCTTTGCAACCAATGCATTCTGGGTTTTTGTTACATTTGTGAGTTGCACTTCGGCATGCTGTATATCTTTGTTTGAAGCACCTTCAAGTACATTGTTGTAATGACTTCGTGCGGCCGAGAGCGCCCGTTCAGCAGCGGCAAGTGCGGTGCGCTCGGAGGCATTTGAGAGGATGACGAGAGGAGCCCCATTGGCAACCTTTTCTCCGCGGTACACCGCTACATTGGTCACTGTGTTGCTTTCTGCAGAGACCAAAGTGAGGTTCGCACCAGTAACAAGAGTACCGTCTGCGCTCACGCTCTGTATGAGGTCTTCTCGCTTTACCGTTTCGATATCAACGACCGCTTTTTTGTGCTGTACGAACCATATCACGCCGACGATAAGTACTACGATCGCGCCTCCGAGGAGCATCTTGCTTTTAAGCGTGTGTCGACGCCACCATGATGCAATGGTGCTACACATACGAGAAAAGATAGTACTCATGCGAAGAAAGGGATATCATTTGATCCCCAAGAGCGTGACGTCAAAGACAAGTGTGGCGTTTGGTGGAATGACCGGAGGGACACCATTAGAGCCATAAGCGAGTTCCGGAGGTATGGTGAGCACACGGTGCTCACCTACAGTCATACCGAGCACTCCCTCATCCCATCCTTTAATGACCTGTCCCGCACCCACTACAAAGGAGAATGTGCCGTCTCCATGGTTAGCACTCGCGTCAAAAACAGTGCCGTTTTGCAATTTGCCGATATAATTTACCACCGCAGTTTGGCCATTGTGGATGGTCGGTCCCGTACCGTTAGTAACGACTTCGATTTTCATAGTATCTTTGTTCATAGTTTGTTGTTTGGGTAATGGAGTGGTAGGAGGGTACGATGTTGTGGGAAGAGCGGTTTGAGGACCGGCAAGTGCAGCCGTATCCGGTGGCGGCAACTGAGGTTTCGTATGATGGTAGTGCACGACGACACCCACCGCGATTGCCACAAGCACCACAGCGGCACTACCCCATCGGATAATAGCTTTCATAGCTACCAGTATACTGAAGTTGCACCAATGGTCAACGGATACTAGCGCAACGTAAAGCGCGGGTCCGCAGCGAGGTGCTGTAGCAGCGGAGCAAGCGCGCGCTCCACTTCCTCTTCGGTAAGTGTTCGATCAACTGCTTGAAATACGAGACGAAAGGCGAGGCTGGTCCGCCCATCCTTAGAAAAAGTATCGAACAACAGCGGCGCACGGACGCAGTGCTCCTGTGCAAATGCGTGGACAGCGTGGACCAATGCGGCTTCATCAGTAGGAGTTGCAATCCACACCGAGATATCTCTGGTAATAAATGGATAGACTGACCACGGAACAAAGACCCCCCCGTCACGACCAAGATCGAGCGTTGCATGTTTGACAACAATATGGTGTTCGGCAATGTATTGTTCGAGCGGCATTTCAACAACATTTCCTCTCTCGTCGACGGTTGCTAGGTGAAGCGCTTCTTTCTCCTCAAAGAAGACGGTGCCTATCTCAAAGAGCTTTACGTGCACGAGCCCGAGCAATGGCGCATTGCGCGCATTGAGCTCATAGCTTTCCTTCAGTCCATCGGAGAGGTTGGTGCGAAGAGCAGATTTATTTTTTGGACCGTGCATGACAGAGAACTCTCCTTTTTCACAGAAAGTGTACGTCAGCACTTCTCGAAACCCGTCATGGACGAGCCATGCTTTTGCCGCAACAATGGCGGCGTAGACCGAACTGTTGGCAACCGGAAAGGTGAACGGGAGTGCTGATGGAGCGATATGTTGGTAGCCGATCACCCGTCCTACTTCTTCAGCAATATCGGCTGCCAATGCAATGTCGCCGCGCCAGTAAGGAATAGTAAGTGTGATTGACTCCCCTTCGACACGAAAGGTGTAGTGATACTGGTCAAAGACTTTCACTATAGCTTCCATAGTGATCGGGCCAAGCAGCCGTGCAATATCGTGGGTAGTACACGTGAGCATCCGCTCAGAAGCAGGCGAGGGGTACTGATCGTATACCCCCGTTATTTCGCCTCCTGCACTCTCCTTTATAAGTGCCACGAGCACCGGTGCCGCATCCGACACCACTTCTGGAGAGAGATTGTTTTCAAAGCGCTTCGCCGCATCGGTGGGCAGAGAGAGCGTGCGTGCGGCGGATCGCACCATGGACGGATCGAAGTTTGCGATTTCAAGTATGACGGATGTGGTATCGGCGTCGATCTCGGCAGCCTTTCCTCCCTTGACGCCTGCGATGGCAAGCGCGCCGACATAATCGGCGATGACCGTCATCGAAGGCGCAAGTTCTTTTTCTTCTCCGGAAAGCGTGACAATCGTTTCGTGATCGTGTGCGGCGCGCACGGTAATACCGCCATCTATCTTTGCGGCATCGTACGCATGCACTGGCTGACCGCTATCGAGCAATATGAAGTTTGTCGCATCCACAATATTGTTGATCGAGCGCTGCCCCACACGCTCAAGTGCTTCTCGCAACCACTCGGGCGACGGTCCCACGCTCACTCCATCGAGACGCACGGCCATATAGCGTCGGCAACTCGCTGCGGTTACCTCAACAGGGAGCAGAAGTTTCATTTCGGGAAGTGGCGGAGCATCGTCGCTGCGCAGTGTGAGATTGCATAAGCCAGCGATCTCACGCGCCATGCCGTAGTGCGAGAGGCAATCTCCCGCACGATCAGGCAGCACTTTGATGTCAAAGACCGTATCGTCTCCCACAACTTCCATCGACTCCACTTCAAACGCGTGGAAAATAATTTTCTCGCGCAGTGCTTCTGGCGAAGGGAGTTTTTCCTCAATATGGTTCTGTAGCCAATTATAGGAATACTTCATATATTAAAATTGATTGACTCTCAGGTCTCCTTGGTAGGCGAGCCGCACATCGGGAATGCCGTATTTAATCATCATGAGCCGATCGAGCCCCATGCCGAATGCAAAGCCAGTAACTTTGTCAGGGTCATATTTCACATTCTTGAGCACATTCGGATGCACCATACCGGCACCGCAGACCTCAAGCCAATGCTCACCTACTTTCACATCAACTTCAAA
>DASZOX010000006.1:0-5265 GCA_035550535.1 Minisyncoccota bacterium | reverse complement strand
TCCGTCATTATCAAAGTGGGTTTCCAAATACAACTCCGCTATCTCAAGATATTGCTCTTCTGTCGAGCATCTCATTTTTTCAATGATTTCTTTTACGCCACCAAAAGTCATGGTGGTGAGTTGCCGTATGAATTCAGAGGTATCCATTTTTCTCTTCATGATACTCTCCACACAACGTTCAATCAACCCTTGCCAACTGTGCTTGCTATGCAACGTCCTTGCGCGACCGAGAAAATCGCTGTGAAAGTATAAACAACACAATACCGATAAGCACTATGACCAACACCCCTCTCCCGACAAGGGACCCCAGCGTCTGCCACGAACTCCCAAACACATAGCCGATAATACCATAGAGGGTAACCTAAACAATCTCGCCCATGGACTCAAAGAGAAGATATTTGAGATAGGAGACTTTGCCTATACCGCAGACGATATTGACGATGAGGTTGATGGTGACCTCGAAGCGACTGATAAAGATGAGAAACCCCGGGTGACGGGTAATGCGTGCTTCTACTTTTTGATATTGTCGAGATGCAAGGAGCTTCCGGAACCCGATTCGTGAGAGCACTATTCTTCCATACTGTCGTGCAAGCCAGTATGCTGCATTGTCTCCGAGAATATTTCCAAGAGCCGATACAGCGATCACCCACCCAAAGCTGAAGTATCCTTGGTATGAAAAGGCGGCAGAGGCCATGATGAGTGTTCCCGGGGGAATGGGCACGATGAGCGCCGCAACGAATGTGATCCCGAACAGTGCCCAATATTTATACAAGAGCACCACCGGAAGAATGGCTTGGGTGATTGCACTCATGGTCGAACCCCGTAGTGAATGATTGCAATAGCAATAGCATGTATAAGCGTCGCTTGGTCGATACCATATTTCTTTGCATAGTGACGAATCTCGACATTGGGATAGCGCATATCAGGAATAGCAAGCGTACTTTTCAGATACCCCTCGGGGAGATCATAGAGGAAATTGATATAACTAAAGGTCATCCATGGTTGTATTTGAATGAGCGATTGCGATGGAGGCGTGTCGTTCTGACGTGTCGTCTTGTAGTCATGGACGAGATCAACAACCTCTACAATCACAAACGTGGCAAAAACAACCACCACTACAATTTGTATCAGAGTGTCTTTGTTCAGTCGCCAGTGTTTTCGTCGATGGGGCATCATAACGGGAGTGCGTCGATTGCACGCGCAAGTGCACGATCTTTTTCGGTGAGAGTGCCGCCCGCGTCGTGGGTCGAGAGGGTAAACGTGATGGTCGTATAGCGAATGTCAATGTCAGGATGGTGTTGCTGTGCTTCGGCAACTGCGGCGACGCGATCGACAAAGGCGATGCCTTCGGGAAACGTCGCAAACGAGAACGTTTTTGTGAGTGCACCACCCTTTTCAACCCAATCTGACTGTTCCATGACAGTAGTATACCAAATAAAAAACCTAACCTCGGCGGTTAGGAAAGAGTTTGCAGTTCTCCAAGAAACTTTTGAGCTATCTCAGGCTTTAGTACATCCAAATCCATACTTGAGAACTCTTTTGTACTAATAGTGAGGTTTTTTATAAAACATTCTTCTTCTGGATATTGCAATAACAACAAGTCTCGTTTTCGACTTAAATCGTCTTTGTATGTATCCTTAAACGATATCAGAAGGTTATGTGCAGCTTTTAGAGCAAAGCTGCTTCCAATAGTTTTACTCTTCAATTCAGTGGAAATGCGTTCGCCTAAAAAAGGGAAAGAAAACATAAATGTGTATTCTTGCATTTATTTTATTTTTAACTACCTTACCACAATTTAACAGTTGGTCAACTATCTGCTATAGTGACTGACATGAGAATTCTAGCGATAGAAACTTCATGTGACGAAACTGGGCTTGCGGTGCTCTCTTTTGAAAAGGGCGCACGGACACTCACACTCGAAAGCCACGTCTTATTTTCACAAGTGGCGCTCCATGAACAATTTGGCGGTGTCTTTCCCACACTCGCCAAGCGCGCCCACACCGAGCGATTTGTGCCGCTCCTTGAAGAAACCTTAAAAAACGCTGACCAACACACAACACACCCCAAAGCAATCTCCACAGAGCTCAAAGGGCAGATTCTGAGCGCCTGCCCGCGCGAGGAGACGCTCGTCGAGGAAATTTGCGCCTTTGTGGAAACGATCGCGAAGCCCGATATTGATTGCATCGCCGTTACGATCGGCCCGGGACTCGAACCGGCATTGTGGGTCGGCATCAACGCGGCAAAAGTGCTTTCGCTGCTTTGGAACATTCCGGTTCTCCCAATCAATCACATGGAAGGTCACGTGGTGACAGCACTCTTCGAGCGAGGGGAAAGTGGAAAGGTGAAAGGTGAAAGCACAAATACATTCGCACAAAAGGACATAACATTTCCTTTGCTTGCACTGTTGGTTTCAGGTGGACACACAGAACTCGTCCTCATGCAAAGTGCCGGCAATTACAAAAAGATCGGCGCTACTCGCGATGACGCAGTCGGCGAAGCGTTTGACAAAGTCGCACGAGTGCTCGGGCTTCCGTATCCGGGTGGGCCGAAGATTTCCGCGCTTGCAAAGGAATTCCGTGCCGCAAACACTGAGAATGAGTTCAACTTCCCTCGCCCGATGCAGCATTCGGGAGATTTCGATTTCTCTTATTCAGGACTGAAAACCGCCCTATTATATAAAGTGCAGGAGTTATTAAAAGAAATTTCGGAACTGACTGACGAACACAAACGGGCGCTTGCGGCAGCATTTGAAGATGCTGCAGTAGAAGTATTGGTGCACAAAGTCAAAAAAGCGATCGAGGAATTTCACCCCAAAGCTTTCCTCATCGGTGGCGGCGTTGCCGGAAACGAACATTTACAAAACGAGCTCAAAAAAGTGCTCGCAGAATTTGCAGATACGTCATTCCTCATTCCTGAGCGGCAATTCACCACCGACAACGCTGTCATGATCGGCCTTGCTGCTTTTCTACAACTCCAAGTCAATGCAAAAACATACATTGCGACCGACCTCCACCTCAAAGCAAACGGAAACCTTTCGATAGAAGAAAAATAAAAAGAGCATTTCTGCTCTTTCAAAACTAACTGAGGAATTCAAGCTTAGTGAACCCCGTTCCATTCTCAAGATTTCCCTGTCTAAGATAAGAATTGTATTGCATATCAAAGGAATAAAGATAAATTTCACTTGCCTGTGGTTTTATCCTTCCACTGATTTCCCATACAATTTTTAAGCCAGCACCATTCGGAATATACTTTACTGCATCAATCTCAGCGATTGCCTTCACTGTGTCATCAAGCCAAAAGTATATTTCTTCACCTTCAAATAATGCTTTTTTAAGCTGCTCATTATTAGGTCCGCCAGTTATAGCACAGAGATCAAGCCATATTTTTCTAATACGACCAATTTCATCCAAAGAAAATTGTTTCTTTTTCATACGAAAAAAATTTAGTTTTGTGAAGAACAACGAAAGCATACGATCTTTCAAGATAGATTAGACATACATCTAACATCTTTATATTATCATATATATCTATCTTTGTCAAACTCCTGCAATATGCCTTTAAAAATGCTATATTTTATAGACATTTATGCCAGAAAATACTAAAGCAATTCCTGAAAAACTTCTGAAGCCATATGACCCTACTTCGGAAGAAAAACGGCTGTATGAAAAATGGGAGACATCCGGCTATTTTACGCCCGAGAATATGATCAAGGATGGGCTGACGAAAGCTGATGCCGAACCGTTTACGATCGTCCTTCCCCCGCCGAATGTGACTGGCACGCTTCATATGGGTCATGCGCTTGGAGGTACAGTACAAGATATTTTGATTCGCTATCATCGCATGAAGGGCGACCGAACGCTGTGGATTCCGGGAACTGACCACGCTGCAATTTCAACGCAATCAAAGGTTGAGGGGATGATAAAAAAAGAGGAAGGAAAATCACGCCATGATCTTGGTCGCGCGGAAATGCTCAAGAGAATTTCTGCATTCGCTCAAAGCAGCCACGATACAATGGTGACACAACTCAAAACGCTTGGATTTTCTTGCGACTGGACACGCGAAGCGTTCACACTCGACGAAAAACGATCACTCGCTGTCCGAACGGTGTTTAAGAAAATGTACGACGACGGACTCATTTATCGCGGCAATCGCATCGTGAACTGGGATCCGAAAGGTCAAACGACGATCTCTGATGACGAAATCGTGTACGAAAGCCGCAAAGCAAAACTCTACACCTTCAAATACTCAAAAGACTTCCCTATTCCCATCTCCACCACGCGCCCTGAAACCAAAGTCGGCGATGTTGCCGTTGCGGCGCATCCGGACGATGCTCGCTATGCGGCGTATGTCGGGAAGGAATATGACGCAGAGTTTTGCGGCGTGCCGATCCATATCAAAATTATCGCAGATCGAGAGGTGGACAAAGACTTCGGCACCGGCGCGCTCGGCGTCACACCCGCACATTCGATGACCGACTGGGAAATCGCCGATCGGCATGACTTGCCGCGTCCGCAAGTGATCAACGAATACGCAAAGATGACCGTTGGCGGCGAAGAACTTTTGGGCAAAAAAACGACTGAAGCGCGCGACGTCATCGTGCAGTGGCTACGGAACGAAGGCCTGCTCGAGAAAGAGGAAGTGATCGAACAGAACGTCGCAACGGCCGAGCGCACCGGCGGCATCATTGAGCCGCTTCCGAAGTTGCAATGGTTTATTGATGTGAACAAACAAATTCCTGAGCGCAATGGAAAAACATTGAAAGAACTCATGCGCGAACCGGTCGCAAATGGCAATATTGCCATCATTCCAGACTATTTTTCAAAAACCTATTTCCATTGGATCGATAATTTGCGCGACTGGTGTATTTCTCGACAAATTTGGTACGGGCACAGAATCCCTGTTTGGTATAAGAATGATGAAATATATTGTGCTATTGAAGCACCTACTGGTGAAGGCTGGGTACAAGACGAAGACACACTTGATACATGGTTCTCATCCGGCATGTGGACATTTTCAACGCTTGGGTGGCCTGAAGAAACTGAAGATCTCAAAATCTATCATCCAACGTCGACACTTGTTTCTGCGTACGAAATTCTTTTTGCATGGATGGCGCGTATGATTTTAATGTCACAATACGTCCTTGGCACCATCCCTTTCCAGAATATTTTACTTACCGGTATTGTTCGAGATAATCAAGGGAGAAAATTTTCTAAGTCTCTTGGAAACGGCATTGATCCTATTGATATCGCCCAAAAATACGGATCT
>DASZOX010000005.1:0-4452 GCA_035550535.1 Minisyncoccota bacterium | reverse complement strand
GTACGCATCTGCTGCTTCCCACAAGAGGTCCACACTTCCCGGGCGAAGCACAATGCTCGCACTTACGCCACTCGCCACCCCACCGTTTACGGTCACTGTCACCGTTGCGGTCGATCCGGCAGCCGGCGCAACGACCGAGATACTTGTTTTCCCTATACCAGCGCCAGCAGACTTTCCGTTATAGACCCACGAGAGTGTTGCTTGGCTTAAGTCTGCGCCATAGCTCGTCGCGGTCACCGTGACTGTGTCCCCGGGTTGTGGGTTGAGGGGTATCGTGTCGAGCGATATATCAGGTGTCACCTGCGCGTGCGCACTCCCGAGAGTGCCAATGACTATCAAGAGATATACGAAAATTCCTATACACAACCCGCGCTTCATAGCTGAAAGAAAGTATACCGCGTTATTGCCCTGCTTGTTCATTGAATTCATTTTTTGCCGAACGTATCGAGATGATCTGGGAAGGATCTGAGGTGATGATTTGATCTTCGGTATAGGACGAGATAATTTTTATGGCGACATGCTTGAGTCCTGCAAAGAATATCCCTTCTCCCACCCCGCTCTCGAGGAGGAGATATTTTTCTTCGTCGGTGAGGTTAAAAGTTTTTTGGAGAACATCTATTGTTGAGGGTGATTGCTTCAGGAGCAGCTGTATGGATGAGTTGGTGACGATCGGTACGCCATAGGGACTTTTCATGAAGTCTTCCACGTCTTGGGTGATGGTGCAGAGCCCGAGGTAGTATTTGCGCCCACGCTTTGCAATCGAGTACAAAAACGATGCAGTGTCGTCTGATTTCATCATCCACCACGCCTCGTCGACGACGAGGAGGCGGCGCTTGAGCTCTTTGCGCACGGCGTTCCAGATGAAGTGGGTCACGATGTACATCGCTGCGGGTTTGAGATCGTCTTCCATGTCGCGCACCGAAAAGACGATAAATTTCTTGTTGATGTCCACGTTGGTGGGTTGGTTGATGAAGTTTGCCCATGATCCATGCGTGTACTTCGTCAGACGCTGGAGGACGCTCTCGGTTCCTTCCATGCCAGAGAGCACCATCTCGAAGTCCGACAGTAGTGGTGGCTCGACGCTTGCAAAATCGCTCTCGGGAGTGATGTCTTTGAGACTGTATGTTTCGGTAATGGCGCGGTCGATGATCGAATCTTCTTCGGGGGTGAGCCCGCCGAGCATGATACGAAAGAGCCCCACGAGGTTGATCACGTTTGACCGCAAGACATCAGCGGGAGATTCTTCCACCCGCGGGATAGGAAGGTCAAACGGGTTGATGTGGTTGTCTGAAGAGAGCGAAATATTAAAGTACCGCCCTCCTACTGCTTCCGCCAGATATTCATATTCGCGTTCGGGGTCGATGACGATCACTTCGGTGTCGAACATGAGCGTGCGGATAATCTCGAGTTTGGTAGCGTATGATTTGCCCGCGCCGGATTTGGCAAAGATGATGGAATTGTAGTTTTCAAGGCTGAAGCGGTCGAAAATCACGAGCGAGGAGTTGTGACGATTGACCCCGTAGAGGATCCCTTCTTCCGAAGTGAGGTCGAACGACACAAAAGGAAACATGCTCGATATAGGTTCGGAATTAAGCTTCTGCACAATGCCGAGCTTGTCGATGCCGAGGGGCACGACTGTCTTGAACCCATCTTCTTCCTGAAAGAGTGATGGTTTGAGGTAAACCATTTTTGATTCCAGCATGCTCTTTATTTCGCTCTCCGCGCGGAAGAGATCGTTGTCGTTGTCGGCGTAGATGCTGATATAGAAACCAACGTTGAACATTTTTTCCTGTGCTTGGGTGAGGTTGTCGCGCAGTTCCTCGAGGTCTTGGTAGGCGGTATCGAGCATCGGATCTCGCACGAGCCCTTTTTGCTGGCGGACGATGATCTGACTTTCTACCTCAGCAATCTTTTTTTGAAAATGCTTCAGAAGTTCGGCGGTTTCGATGGGGTTGATGTAGATAGCGATGTCGAATATCTTGTCGAGGTTGATGATGGGAGTGAGCCAGTTGTCGGTGAGATAGCGCGGATAGGAGATGACGAAAAACGTGCGCACGATCTTGTCTCCGATGCGCATCGACTTGGGGGTGATTTCAATTGCGGAAGGAGCGATCTTGTCCGCAAGCTCCATGGTAGCCCACTCATAGACTTCCGAAGGAAGGATGGGAAGTGTCTTTGTATCTTTTTTTTCTTTGGAGCCAAAAAGTGCCATGTCTTCCTAGTATACAAGAGTTGTGGATGGGGAGATAGCTACTTGCCTGCCGGTTCTCCCTTCGTCTCGCTTGCAGTCTCGCCGGGATTGAAGGTTTTGTAGAGGAGCTCGATGACTTCTTCGGTGCCAAGCTCTGCGACGCGCAATCCCAGACGGGTGAGCCCTTGCGTGACCACTCCCACACGCTCTTCCAGTTGGGTGCGCTCCTCTTCAAAATCGCTTATCGCGGTGGTTGGTGTCTCTGTTTTTTTGCTGAGGAATGAGAGCAGTTTCGATACCCCTTTTGCTTGGTTGATGATAGGGGGAGTATACGGAACAACCACAAAGAAGGTTTTGCGCATGATATTCACCTGATCGGTAAATGATTGGATGAACTGGATGTATTCTCGTGTCTGCACCTGCAGGAGCGGTTCGGTTTGCTGTTTGAGGCGGTTTTGGAGCGTAAGAATGTAGGGGCGAATATCATAGCGACGCGACTGGATAACGATCTGTACCGGAAAATCGAGCGTGTTGAGAAAATTTTGAAATTGCAAGAGTGTCGCCTGTTGCTCGTCTGCACTTTTGAGGGAAAGGTTGATGGATGACACGAGTACTACCATGGTGAGCGTGCCGTCTTTGTGCACGACGATGCCATCGCGAATTTCTTTGACAGGGACGAATTGTTGCGAAGGGGTGCCGATGGTAGCCATGGAGATAGTATATAGTAGTTAGATAGTAGTTAGTAGGTTGTTAATTTGTTGAGCATTTTCAATACCTCGGTCAACAATGAAAGTAAGTCGTCGTATGTGCTTTTATTTAAGAATCGAAGCTGAAATGCAATTTCGAGTTGTGTTTCGAGTTCGGCAGCGGAACCAAAGGCGATACTATAAAAATTATTGGTATCCTTCTTGCTCACCCTTCGAGAGCCTTCAGCGATATTTGATGGAATAGACACAACGGCGCGCTTCATTTGAGCAGTAAGACCAAATATTTCATCTTTTGGAAAATCTTTTGTAGCGGTGTATATCTTTGTGGTGAGAAGTATTGCTTTTTGCCACACAATTAAATTTTTGTAGCCTATACTCATACTACTCCCTACTTTCTAGTTACTACTTTCTGATTTAGGGTCGATGACATCGAGGCTCCATGAAAGCGTCTTGAGCTTGCTCTCTGTCAAGGCAGCCCGCGCGTGCGGACTCGTCGGCGCCGACGACTCTTTTTTTTGCGGAGAGGGAGCTTGTTTGTGCCAGAGGTACAGGCGTGAGCGCGCATAAAAGCGAACCAGCGATTCGAGGAGATTGATGAATGGCTTGTCGTTGTATTTATAAAAGGTGAGTGCAACGGCAAGTGCGGCGAACACAGGTGCGACAAAGAGCGCAATGAGCGCCGGCAGGATTTTGAAGCTTAGATACACTGCCCCGACGCCACCAGCGAGATAGATGAACTGTCGGAACGTAAACGGTCCGACCACTTTGTCCTCCACATCAATAAATTGCGGCACTTTGAACTGCATAAAATCAGTATACAGTAAATTAGATAGTAGGGAGTAGTGTGTCTAAACTACTTTCCACTATCTAACTACTACTACCTATTCCTCTGGTATTTCTCGGTACGGATCAATGCGTGGCGACTCCGCTTTTGTGGGCGAGGGCGCTGTTGCTGTACCACCCACCTCACGCTTTGTAGGAGCAAAGGTGGTTGGCTGAGTGAGTGTTTTGTTGAAAGAGTCGAAGACGGGTTGTTGGAGAGAGGCTGCCCCGCCTTCTTTGTCGAGAGAAGCAAGTTCTTTTTCAATTTGTTCTTCTTCATGTGCTTTTTTTATAGACTCTATAACGGTTGCATATGCGGGCATAACGAAATCTTTCTCAATTTGTTCTCGAAGCACTTTGTATGACTCAGGAGTAATAATGAGAGTCTGCAATATTCTATCAGCTTCGGTTTTTGAGAGAGTTTCGGTAAGAATGCCTGTAATACAGCCGTCTAAGATATTCTTTTTGTCCGAAGAAAGTCGTAACGATTCAGCCAACTTTTCTATTCTCAGTGTATAGTCTGTGGAATACAAAAAGTCAAGAACTTCTTCCGGAGTATCTATGAAATCAAATTCAATTGTATCTATGGTTGGATTCATAATTTTTATTCTTTCTTATTCTTATCTCCTGAGTCCTGAGATTTTTTATCTCCACCCTCCCCGTCTTTTTTCTTCTTTGTGTCATCGGCTGCTCTATTTTTTCGATACTCCATATTTTCAAGCCGATCTTCTG
>DASZOX010000004.1:0-3810 GCA_035550535.1 Minisyncoccota bacterium | reverse complement strand
GGTAAAGAAACTCTCGAACGTCACGCTTATCCCCAGTGTGGAGCTCATTGAAATAAAAGGTGACAATTTTGTAAACGCTCTCGTGTTTAAGAAAAAAGAAACGACCGAAGTCACCGAGCTTCCCGTAAACGGCATTTTCGTCGAGATCGGACAACTCCCCAACACTGACTTTGTGAGAGATGTGGTGCCGCTCGACCACTACGGCCGCATCATCGTGGACCCGATGAACCAGCGCAGCAAGCTCACTGGCGTCTGGGCAGCTGGCGATTGCACCAACGGCCTCTATCACCAGAACAACATCGCCGCCGGCGACGCGGTGAAAGCCATTGAAGACTTGTACATTTGGCTCAAGACGGCAAAATAACAATGTGCGCAAGCGTGTATTTGGAAACGTGGCTGAGTGGATGAAAAGCAAACTGCTTTGCTTTTCATCCGAGACTGTCATACCATGACAGCGAGGTGGCAAGCACGAAGCCACGGGTTCGAAGAATTTCAAATTGCGGAGCATTCTATTTGGAAACGTGGCTGAGTGGTTGAAGGCACTGGTTTCGAAAACCAGCATGGGAGCAATCCCATCGAGAGTTCAAATCTCTCCGTTTCCGCCAGAAAAATTGCTCTAGTAAGGTCATGCAATATCTAAAAAAAACCGAAGAGCAAGAAGCAACGCAATGGATGAAAGAAGCGGCAAAAATTGCCACGAAGGCGCTGTGTTTGAGGGCAAAGTGCGGAACCGTCATCGTAAAAGATGGAACGATTATCGGTCGAGGATATAACGCCCCACCGCTCGACAATAAAGAACATCGGATGTGTCTTGATGCGTATGATTTCTCAGGGAAACCAAAATACGACCATACCTGTTGCATGCACGCTGAATGGCGGGCTATTCTTGATGCTACAAAAAACAATCCGGAAAAACTGCTAGGATCACGATTGTATTTCACCAGAGTTGATAACGAAGGAAGTATCAAAAAATCAGGTGAACCATATTGTACAGTCTGTAGCAGGTTTGCACTCGACATCGGGATTGGCGAGTTCGTCCTCTGGCACGAAGATGGCATTTGCTCCTACCCGACCGATGAATACAATCGGTTGTCGTATGCTTACAAAGATCCTGAAATTTCGAAAAATCTAGAGAAGAAATAAATTAATCTATACTTATGCGCATAAACTTTTTTGAGGAATACCCGACAGAGGAAAACATGAACAAACTGGAGATGGTCGATTGGCCGGCAACAGTGTTGGTCGCCGCTCCTTCTCTCAGCGCATTCGAGTCCATCCGATCGGTGTACACATCAAAATACTCACACATTACCTTTGGCTGGTGGCCTACTATACCCGATTCATACTGGGTATCTGGGTTTGCCACTCCATTAAGTCTCGATCGATTATTTGCAGAAATAACATCAAAAAAACAGGAAGATGAATTACCTATTCTTGTTGACCTCGAGCTTCCACGCAAAAAATCTCTCTACTTCAAAAACCTTTTTACTATCACGAAGAACAAAAAGAAGATACATAATTTTTTCGAAGAAGCCCCGAATCACAATGTGAAAGTCTATACTGCTGAATATCCTGCGTTGAATAATCTATTTTTGAGGTGCTGGCGAATGCTCGGCATTTCACCTCCTTTTACATTACCACACACCAAGCTCATCATGTGCTACACAAGCATGGGTGAAAAGTCGCTTGGCAAAAAGGTGTGGTCAAGGGCGAAGCAGTTTGAAAAACAGTTTGCGTCTTTACATCCGCATCGTGTCGGCTTTGGGCTTGGCACTATAGCGACTGGCGTCTCCGGCGATGAACCTATCCTTTCTCCGGAAGCCCTTATTGCAGACCTGCACTGGGCGAAACAAACTAGCGCCAAAGAAGTATTTATCTTCCGCCTCGGCGGCCTCAACGAGGTCTATGTATCAACGATAAAACGCATGTGCGGCTGTACTTAACATTCAAGGAAACAAAAACCCGAATGAATACATTCGGGCCTTGAATCAATAGTATTACTGGGTTTTTGTCAGTAATGCAAAATACTTTTGTTCCCATTCTTTTGCATCTTTTCGCGCTATTTCGAGATTTTTCCTTAAACTGTCTATCTCACTGCCCCGTCTTTGTTCAAACTTCCAAAGCGATAAATCAGTTGGACTCATCGCCTTAAGTCTCGAAATCTCATCCTCGAGTTCAGCAATATAAGAAAGGTTTTTTCCATTTTCTATACGGACTGCTTCAAGCTCCTGCTCAAGCAATTTTATTCCTTCGCTTTCAGGGTGATTGCGGCGTATCTTCAAAAGAATGTTGTTGAGGTAAGAGTCATTTAACAGGTGGCTCTTTTCCCTGTGACGTTTATTTTCATCTCTTCCCATAAACTTATTTTCCCTAAATCTTACTGATGTATTTGACAAAGTCAAGGATTGCTTGTAAGGTATCAGTAAATCAAACTCAATAAAATTTTATGGAAAAGCAGATATCGAAAAAAACATCTACTGTCTCTGAGGGTTCGCTTGTTCAATATGAAAATGAAGGAAAAATCCTCACAGGAAAAGTTTTCGCTGTGTATGAAGACAAAGCTTACGCGTGGTCCATTTCTAATGGAAAATGGGCATTGGTTATAGGGGGTATACAAACTTTCACGCCAATTCACATGAATTAAGACACCTTATGAACATTTGTTGATAGCCATCATAACTGATGATGGCTTTTTTATTTTTTACCGTATACGAATTTTTGTGAACGACTGAGCGGCTTGTCACTTCTGTGCGGACAGCCCGCCCAACAGCAAGGGCGGCGCATACCGGAGCGCATTTTGGAGAGCATTTTCTTGATGCGGATACCGCGCGTCTCCTCTTTCTTCCCCGACGTCACCCAACAGATCCACTCGTTGCGTGCGAGTGGGGTGATGTCTTGCCAGAGTGTACGTACCTTCGGATCCGCAAGGAGTGCGGTGCGCACATCAGCAGGTAATGGATGAATGGTGCCGGAGAGTAGGTGTTCACTCATGCTAGTAAGTGTAACACCTTTAAGCAGCGACCGGAGTAAGCTCCGGGTGCGTCTTTGCATCGTGTGCATAAAAAACACCTTTTGCGAGCTCAGAAATTTGCATCCACCCGAGCGCCCATAGCCACACAAACCCGAGGAGTGTTGTCGACAGCGCCGTCATAAAAATACCGAAGGAGGCCACGAGTGAAGCGAGAATGCTCGTGGCGAGCGTCGCGAGTATGACCGGGCGCGAAGGAAAAAATCGCCACCAGCGCTTTTGCGTATGAGCAACAAAGACGAGCATGTGTCCCGAGATGATGAGTTTGAGGAAAAATGCCGTTTGGATAACAGCGAGCGGATACCCAAAGTGTCGCAGTATGACAAAGAGAATAATACTCTGCAAAACGCCAATGATACCAAAGAGAAGGCTTATTTTGAAGCGCTTGCGCACGGGAACACCTTCTGGACGGACAGTATAGGTCACACGATTAAACGCAAGCGAAATAATAGGAATGTCATTTAGAAACGCAACCAAAATGAGCTGCATGGGGGTGAGTGGATACTGATGGATCATAACCCCGAGGATGAGAACGGTCATAATGAGACGAAAGCTCTCCGAGATGCGATAAATTGAGTAGCTGTACATACGCATAAACACTTTGCGTGCTTCGATAAAGGCGTCTTTGATAACGCCGATACCGGACGAGAGGAGTACCACATCGGCAGCACTTTTGAGCGCATCCACCGCGTTGTGCACGGCGATGCCAATGTGCGCTGCTTTGACCGCTGGTATATCGTTTACTCCGTCACCGGTCACTGCTGTTATGTAACGGCGCTCAG
>DASZOX010000003.1:0-22759 GCA_035550535.1 Minisyncoccota bacterium | reverse complement strand
TCAATTCCTGCCACCACGACATAGATACTATTGAAACTTGTACACTACCTTGCTGTCAAAGCGTACATCGATATACTCGAGCACTTTGGAGGCATTGTGATAGAGCGAGGCAAGCGGATCGGTACGCAACCCACTGTAGAGGGCTTCGAGTGACGTGTCGATGTCTTTGCTCGGATCAAAGAGGAGCTGTGCCACTGTCGCCCCGTGCATGAACCCTACCGACACGTCATGGTCGGATACAAAAGAAAACGACAAGGGGGTGATGGCGATAGCACGGAGCCGTGCGCTTACTGTGCTCACAAAAGCAATATCGGCAGCAGTAAGCGGCTTAAATGGGTACACACCGCGCGCCCCGCCAGAGAGTTTGAGATAGGCGTTCCCTGAAAAATACGGGGCATCGGCAAAGACAACTCCCGAGGCATCCATAAACGAACAGCGCTCGTTGCCATCACACCATAGATATACAGCAGGGTATTCAGCAACCACTACCTTGAGTGAATGCATGTCGGTACGCACCACTTTCACTGACTTGAATCGAGGAAATTGTTTTTGTACCGCCGCTGCTACCGTATCGGGCGCGATGAGGAAAATACTCGTCCTTGGAAAGAGTAAGAGCGCATTGCCTTTGAACGTGCTTACCACATAGCGGCTCACTTCATCCGGATCCACGACCGTGGTACCGACAATGTGTACATCGCTTGCGGTGGCCACCTGGAAATAGGGTGCACGCACGAGCAAGATACTTCCAACAATACCACCTACAACAAGTATAAAGATGCCAAAACGCTTCCAGCGAAACGCGCGTCGCTTTTTTTTCTTTGCCGAAGTCCCTCTCGGTGGGTGCCTCAAGACTTTTGCATGGTAGGTGCGCTCGTACATATCGCCTCTTATATTATTTCATTATCTTGTCTTTGCCCATGTATGGCCGCAGCACTTCGGGAATCACGATCGATCCGTCGGCTTGCTGATAGTTTTCGATGATTGCTGGAATAATACGCGAGGGTGTTGCAACGAGAGTATTATTGAGCGAATGCACGTACTGCAGTCTCCCGCTTGCATCTTTGTATCGAATATTCAATCGGCGCGACTGAAAATCATGGAAGTAGGATGCAGAGTGTGTCTCCCGGAATTTTTGCTGACTTGGCATCCATACTTCGATGTCATACTTTTTTACCTGTCCTAACCCCAAATCTCCACCGCAGTTCATCACGACGTGATAATGGAGTCCCAGCTGCTGGAGTAGCTCTTCAACATTTTTCGTAATTTCTTCATGGAACGAAACGGTCATCTCATGATTTGCCTCACACAGGACGAGCTGTTCGAGTTTGTAAAATTCGTGCACGCGGATAAGCCCCTTTGTATCTTTACCGTGACTTCCCGCTTCGCGACGGAAACAGGGCGAAAACGCAACGATTTTCTTTGGTAATTCTTTTACGTCCAACACTTCATCAGAGTAATATGACATTCCTGCAACCTCTCCCGTTCCAGCAAGATACATGTCATCTTGTGTTTTGTACAAATCTTCTTCTCCCTGCGGCAGATAGCCGGTACCATAAAGCGTTTGTTTGTTTACGAGCGACGGCACGACCATTGGTTTAAATCCTTTCTGCACAATTGCGTTCAAAAAAAATTGCCAGAGAGCAAATTGGAGCATCGCTGCGTCATTCTTCAAAAAATATCCACGAAACCCTGCAACTTTCGTCCCGCGATCAAAATCAACAAGATCGAGCGCCTCCATGAGCTCCACATGATCTTTGGGTTCGAATTGCATCTCGGGCTTATCGCCCACAACGCGCACTTCGACGTTTTCTTCATCGCTTGCGCCTTCCGGCACGGTCGCGTCGGGAATATTGGGCACTTGGAGCATAAGCGTCTGCCACTCTTTCATCACCGCTTTCATTTCTTCTTCCGCCACTTGGACTTTTTCTTTGAGCGGCTTTAAGTCTTCGATCAATTTTGCACGTTCGTCAGGAGTGGCTTTCGGAATAACGTCCGAGAGTTTGTTTTGTTCTGCGCGTGCGGTTTCAAATGCCGCCAGCGCCGCCTTTCGCTTGTCTTCAACCGTGAGGAGTTCATCGACATTGAAATCAACATGCTTTTTTCGTACCGCTTCTTTGATGAGCTCAGGATTTTCCTTGATGAACTTGATGTCGAGCATAGAGACATAGTAGCAAAATGCTACAATTATTCAATGGAACAGTTCCCTCTCTCAACGATTGATCCGTACGATGCTTTCCCACAACTCGCCGAAGTTCCCGACCCGCCCCGACAGCTCTTCATCCGTGGATCATTAGCACGTACCACAGGGACGAAGTTACTCACCGTGGTGGGAAGCCGCAAGTATTCCTCGTATGGCAAGCTCGCCTGCGAATCGCTCATCAGCGGACTCGCCGGTTACCCTATCTCTATCGTTTCAGGACTCGCGATCGGCATTGATGCCATTGCACACCGCGCCGCACTCGACGCAGGGCTTCCCACTATCGCTTTCCCCGGCTCGGGGCTTGACTGGAAAGTTCTTTATCCCGCACAACATCGTGCACTCGCCGAAGCAATACTCGACGCCGACGGAGCACTCCTCTCTGAATATCCTCCAGAGACCAAAAGCGCGCCATGGACATTCCCCCGCCGCAACCGTCTCGAAGCGGGGCTCAGTGATATGACCATCGTTATCGAAGCAGAAGAAAAATCCGGCACGCTCATCACCGCACGACTTGCCACCGAGTACAACAAGACGGTCGGGGCAGTGCCAGGACCGATCAACGCACCTGCCTCAAAGGGAGCAAACTGGTTGCTTCGTCTCGGAGCGACTCCCATTACCGAATCAAAGGATATACTCCAAGAGCTCGGCCTCGCTGAAAAGCCGACTGAAGCTCTCTCGAGCTATCTCATGCTCAACGCTGATGAAGAGCGAGTACTCGCCGCACTCAACGAATCCAAAAGCAAGGAACAGCTCATGCAAGAACTCGCCATCGACCCAGCCACTGCAAACGTTATCTTCTCAACACTCGAAATCAAAGGCGCTATCAAAGAAACCCTTGGAATGATCGAACGTATTGCATAAAAAGAAAGTGGTGCTATAGTGAGCATTAAACCTTTTTTTAAAAAATCAAATAAAAAAACATGCAAGTAACTGTCGTTTCCAAAGATCCGAAAAACGGGAAAATTATTAAAAAGAACTACAATTGCTCATTTTCCCAGAAATTGTTTGAGATCAAAATGCTGCAAGGGATTGATCTAAAGAGATTCGAAATCAAAACCGTCGACCAATTCTTCGAAATCAATATCAGCGATCATCACCACCAATGCAAAGACAAAAAAACCCGACAAGTGCTCACCGATTTCTATAACACCTTTAAAAAACGAACGTACATCACCGACAAACATCTTGCAAAAAAAATACTTGCCGAAAATTACAGCGCTGAACAAATAGCAGAGCTGCTTATATGTCCTTTCAAAATTCATTGTTCTTCAGAGAGTAAAAACGCTACTCCAAAGAACAATAATAAACAAAAACATCACAAACATCGTTCATTCATTATGAGGACGATAAGGGCTTAAGTATTATAATTAACTATTCCCGCGCAAACGGGAATTTTTTATTTGCCAAATAATGCCTCTCATGGTACTACTGCACTACTATGAAATTGCTGATTGTCGAAAGTCCTTCAAAGGCAAAGACTATTGAAAAATATCTCGACGGTGCGTACACAGTCCGTGCCTCGATTGGCCATATTCGCGATTTGCCCAAATCCAACAAAAAGGCGATCGATATTCCTGCTGGTTTCGTCCCCACGTATGAAATCAGCAAAGGCAAAGAAAAGATCGTGCACGAACTCCGGCACGAGGCAGAAAAAGCGTCCGAAATTCTCCTCGCACCTGATCCCGATCGCGAAGGCGAAGCGATCGCATGGCATCTTGAAGCACTTCTCAGCAACGACAAAAACATCACTGCCCCGATCAAACGCGTGACCTTCAACGAGATTACGAAGGAAGCGGTCATCGAGGCGCTCCAACATCCGCGCGACATTGATCAAGATTTGCGCCGCGCACAAGAGGCACGCCGTGTGCTTGATCGTCTCGTCGGCTACGACCTCTCTGGCATCATTTGGAAAAAAGTCCGCTACGGCCTCTCTGCAGGTCGTGTGCAATCTCCCGCGCTGCGGATACTCGTAGAGCGCGAACGCGACATCCGCGCCTTTGCCCCGGAGACTTATTGGACACTCTCTGGACTGTTTAAGACAGAAGCGGGAGAAGCTATCACACTCACCTGTACTGAAGAACCGCGTGACAAAAAGGAGGTTGAGCGTATTTTGGCAATCGGCAACAAAGAGTCATGGTCGGTTGTTGAAGTGAAAGAGAGTGAGCAAAAGCGCTCGCCCCGCGCACCATTTACGACCTCGACACTGCAGCAGGCCGCGAGTACACGTCTCGCCTTCTCCCCGAGCCGCACGATGCAGGTCGCGCAAAAACTCTACGAAGCCGGTCACATCACGTACATGCGTACCGACTCGACCAACCTTGCCGGCAGCGCGATCAAAAGCATCGCGAGCGTCGTTGAGAAACAGTATGGCAAAGAGTACCTTGCAGTGCGTCAATTCAAAACCAAATCAAAGAATGCACAGGAGGCACACGAAGCGATTCGCCCGACACATCAGGAAAAAATTTCTGCAGGTAACACGGATGACCAAAAGAAATTGTACAGACTCATCTGGGAGCGCACCGTCGCAAGTCAAATGACTGACGCAAAATTATTGAAAACACGCATCGCGGCAAACGTCGCCTCGAAGTCAATCCCTGATTTCGCCGCCAACGGTTCGCGCGTGCTCTTCCCCGGTTGGCTCATTGCCGATCCCGCCGCGCGCGGTGAAGACATCGAACTTCCGAAACTCAAAGCTGACGATCCGCTCACACTTCTCACACTTTCTGATGTAGAAAAGCAAACCGAGCCACCCAATCGCTACTCTGAAGCGGGGCTCATCAAAGAGCTTGAAGCGCGCGGTATCGGTCGGCCTTCGACATACGCCTCTATCATGAGCACGCTCGAGCAGCGCGGGTATGTTGAGAAAATAAATCGCTCGCTCAAACCAACTGATACCGGCGAAGTCGTTTCAACATTCCTTGAGCAAAACTTCATGGATTATATTTCTGATACCTTCACTGCTGATATGGAAAATAAGCTCGATGACATCGCAAACGGTGATGCGGAGTATGTAAAAACACTCAAAGATTTTTATGGCCCATTTCAAAAAGAAGTAAAAGAAAAAGACAAACTCGACAAGGCGACCACGCTCGAAAAAGCTGATCCCAAATTTAAATGTCCGAAATGCGGGAGCCTCATGGTGGTCAAGCTCGGCCGCGGCGGCAAGTTTCTCTCATGCGAACGGTATCCAGATTGTGATGGCGCGCTTACACTTGAAGGACTTGAAATAAAAGCCGATGAGCCGATCGGTACTGATCCGGAAACAGGACTTCCAATATTCGTGAAAGTGGGACGTTTCGGTCCGTATGTCCAGCTCGGACGACAAGCACCAAAAAAGACAAAATCAAAAACGCGGAAATCAGAATCACTTTCGAGTGTCCGAAGCCTGTCTGAGGCGAAGCCGAGTTCTGCAGGACATGAGAAAATTGATTCTGATTTAGGTGCTGGTTACGTTGGCAAACCGAAAATGGCAAGCATCCCCAAAGACATCGACCCGACAACTGTCACTGTCGATATGGCACTCAAATATTTGTCCATTCCAAGAATTCTTGGAGTTCACCCAGATACTGGCAAAGGCGTCACTGCAGCCGTCGGCCGTTTCGGTCCGTTCGTCGCGCACGACGGCAACTTCCGCTCCATCAAACCGCCGCTTGATGTCTACACGATCACACTCGATCAAGCACTCGAACTGCTTGCGCAAGAAAAGAAAGCAAGGGGGTTTCAAAGAAAGAAAAAGACTGAATAATAAAATATTATTCAGTCTTAATACAATTTAAAATTAAAATGATTTAGAAGTTTCTGGATTTGTATGATAGAAAAGAACAGTTTCGTTACTAACTCGCAATCCAACATTCCATCTTGATTTAACATACATACCATCAACTCGGCCGCGCGGGGTTATTTCAATTTGCGCCAAGTCCCTGTACGGTTGTTTACCCACAGCTGGAAGATGAAAGTCTATTTCAATTTTTGGATGATCTTGCCAACGTGAACTATCTACTTTATTTCTTTCCCATTGAGGGAACCAAAAACTAATCCTTTTCAATTTTGGTTTATTTCCAAAAACCGTAGGTAGTCCATCTGCAATTTTGCCAATTCTACCTTCGCATTTTGCCTCAAGTAGGTCTGTTGTAATTATAAGTAATTCTTCCGGAAAAAATTTAATCGAATTCCATTTAGTATTACTAAATTCTACCTGATCAAGCCCAAGAAATTTTTTGTACTGAGCTTTAGACTCAATACGAGACTGAAGTCTGCGACTAAATCTCCAAAATATAGTTGCATAGCCATACCATTGGCCAGAACCACAGACAATTGCTTGTTCTATAAAGTTCATAATGTTTTTCTTTAATTAAGCATAATTTATAAAATATGTCAATACATCATAATTTCTTCCTAAAATAATGTTATATTTCTTATATGAACCCTGATTCCCTATTTTCTCTTATCACTCACCCGCTATCGTCTACTGATCGATCGTTGATTGAAAAGGCATTTGTGTTTGCGAAAGAAAAGCACAAAGATCAAAAAAGAAATTCCGGTGAGCCGTATTTCGCGCATGTACTTGCCGTCGCCGAAAACTGTGCAAAGCTCGACATGGATACCGAGACAATCGTTGGGGCACTCCTCCATGATGTGCTTGAAGATACTGAGACTTCTGAAGAAGAAATCAGCGAACAATTCGGCGAAAACATCCTCTTTCTCGTCAAAGGAGTCACCAAGCTCGGCCACCTCAAATACCACGGCGCGGAGCGGCACGTGGAGAGCCTGCGAAAATTCTTCATCGCGATGGCAGAAGATTTGCGCGTCCTCATTATTAAGCTCGCCGATCGTCTCCACAATGTACAGACCCTCCAGCACGTCCCTCCCGAAAAGCAAAAGCGTATCGCGCTTGAAACGATCGAAGTCCATGCGGCGCTTGCTGGACGCCTCGGCATGGAACAGCTCAAAGATATGCTTGAAGATTACGCATTCCCTTTCGCCTACCCCAAAGAATACGAAACGACACGTACGATCATGGAAACCATCGTGCCGGAAGCAAAGAAGGTAATCGCCTCCGCGCACAAAAAAATTGAAGAGACACTCAAAGACTTTTCTATCGCTGGTACAGTTGCTTCGCGCATCAAAGCGACGTATTCGACATACAAAAAATTGGTCAAATACAATATGAATACCGAGCTCGTCTACGACATCGTCGCACTCCGCGTTATTACCAACTCCGTCACTGATTGCTATCAAGTCCTCGGGCTCATCCACATGCTCTGGAAGCCAATCCCGAAGCGCATCAAGGATTTCATCGCACTCCCCAAACCCAACGGCTATCAGTCGCTCCACACCACCGTCATCACGGACCACGGTATTGTCGAAGTACAAATACGCACCCGCGATATGCATCACAAAGCAGAGCTGGGTGTCGCCTCGCATCTCGTCTACAAAGAAGAAGATGCTTCAAAGAAAAAACTTGTTCCGAGCACACAAAGTCGTTTCGCATGGATTGATAGCCTGAAAGATATGAGTGATCTCCCGGGAAAACCAAGCACATTCCTCAAACAGCTGCACATGGATCTCTTCCGTGATCGCATCTTTGTCTTCACCCCCAAAGGCGACGTGATCGATCTCCCCGAAGAGGGGACGCCCGTAGATTTCGCCTACGCGATTCACAGCGATGTGGGCAATGCCATCGCTTCCGCCCGCATCAACAGCAAAATAGCCCCCCTTACTACCATCCTCCACAACGGTGATATCGTCGAAATAATCACCAGCAAGAATGCGCACCCTTCTGCCAAGTGGCTTGAGTACGCAAAGACAAGTCTTGCCAAGCGCCACATCCGCGCCTACATCGCCGAACACGGCGGCGTGCTCGATCGCCTCCTCACCAAAAAGGCATAAATGAAAAAGCACTCCGTGAAGAGTGCAAGAGCTTTATCATCAGCTTAGTAACAATACTCAGGTTGCTCATAGTAAACAATCCCCCAAACCAGATTGCCGGAGACATTTGTTACCCAACCATAGTGTGGACGATACCTACTGACAGGAAACACTCGCCGCTGTCTGTAATAATAATTACTCACAAAAGGGCGTTGGTAAGAATCGCGTCCGTAATAGCGAGGGTTGCCATAATTTTGATAACGAACGTGTTCCTGACGAGCGTGTTGAGGTTGATATCGTTGGTAACGACCATTTCCATGGCTTCTTGAAAAAGAGTTATTGCGCCAATGAATCCGCCTGCTTTGTCCATCCGAAGAAAGAACCGTAAACAAAAAGAGCAAAAATGCGAGGGCTTTCATAGCTATTCATTTTTTGAGTGAAAAATGCTTTTTAAGCACTATACTCGCTACAACCAGCCTGTCAATCTCCTCCTAAAGGCTAAAATTCTTTATGTTATAGAGGTCATCAAGCTCTTCTTCCGTGTGCGCCACTTCTTCTTTGTTCCTGTCGTCGAGCAGTGCGACGGCTTCCTTTGTGTCGACGACATTATCTGAAGCGACGGCGTGTTCCTGCGTCGGTTGCTCGAGCACCGAGACGATCACATCGAGATCATGATCTGAAAAATAATCAATGGTGATCTTGCCCCCGACTTCACGCGGTTCGATGTGGACACGCGTATGCAGTGTCTCTGCAAGTTTGTTTTCGATGGCTGCCAATTCCCCTTTAGGGATGAGCTCTTTCTTGCGTACCTTGTCGACAGCAATGCGTCGAGCGATGCGCTCCGCTTCGCGTACACTTATTTTGCGAAGCGTGATCTCCTTGAAAAGCGTGAGTTGCTCTTCAGGCCGCGACGAGAGCATCATAAGCGGACGTGTGTGGCCTTCATTGATAGCACCACTTGATAATGCATCCACCATCATTTCCGGAAGCGAGAGGATGCGCAGCGTGTTGGAGACAAATTCACGGCTCTTGCCCACCTTTTGTCCGATTTGTACATGGGTAAGTTTGAATTCATTGACGAGACGAGAAAAGGCTCGTGCGCGCTCAACAGCGTTGATGTCTTCGCGTTGCAGATTTTCGATGATGGCGATCTCGAGCTTCATCATGCTATCGTCCCCGATGCGGATGATGACAGGCACTTGAGAAAGTCCCGCGCGTTTGGAGGCACGAAGCCGCCGTTCACCCGCGATGAGCTCATACTCGGTCATGAGCCCGCCTTCTGGAGTCTCGTGTTCAACACGCGAAACGACAAGTGGCTGCAGGACACCGTATTGCCTGATTGACTCCGCAAGATCATTGAGCGGCCCCTCTTCAAATTCGCGACGCGGTTGGTATGGATTGGGATTGATCTTATCGACATCGATAAAGAAGATGGAGTTGGTATAGAGTTCTGACATGCGCTCATGATACCATGAAAAATTTGTGTATAAAAAGTAAAACCCCCTTCTTTGAAAAGCAGGGGGTTGTTATTAAGCGTTGTCTCGCTCCATATAATTTTTATGCGTGCCTAATGCACGCACGACTCGCTTTTTTCGCATAAAGATAAAGCATTAAATTTTAAAGGGAATCCATTCTCTAATGGTAAGATTATGTTCCCTGGCCCGGTTTTTTAAATTTTTTCAAAAAATAAAACAAGAATTGAGCTTCGCCGTCGCATATATTGATTTTTAAAAGTGAACAATGAGGTCATTATATACGATGTATAATATTTGTCAAGTATTTCCTTCTATCTCCTCTTGCAATCCACAAAATCGCCTGTACTATAAAGGTTATGCCGGAATGGCGGAATGGTAGACGCAATCGACTCAAAATCGATCGGAGGTGACTCCATGAGAGTTCAAGTCTCTCTTCCGGCACACTGCCCGAATGGTGGAACTGGTAGACACGTACGCTTCAGGTGCGTATGTCGCAAGACGTGAGAGTTCAAGTCTCTCTTCGGGCACCAATTGACAAAAACTCATCCTAAAGGTAATGTGTAAAAAATTTTGCACAATGAAAAAGAAACTAATTTTAGTGTTGTCTACTTATGCAAGCTTTATATTCACAAATGCTCAGTCTCCTGTTAATTGCACCATGGATGAATGGGTATTGCTGAACACTCACCCAAACTGCATTTCACTCGATGAAGCGAGAGATCTCGTCAAGGGTGTCGTCGATACAATTTATCAATGGGAAAATAAAATGGAAATACAAAAAGAAAGACAAGCAGGACTCACTGATGAGAAGTTTAGCAAATCTTATTATGTTAGTCTTTGGCCGCCATTGATACAAAGAGTTGACATGGTAAGAAAGATTTATCTGGAAAAAAATACCCAACATAATAAACTCCCTATTTGGCATTACGCTATCACTAAAGGAAGAAGTACAGTTGTGAAAAATACAAGCTTAGTAATCCAGTGGATTATTTTTTGTATTATTGGATTATTAGTAGGACTCGTGATTGGTGTTTTATCAGAATCTGAGCCAAGAGGATTTATTATGAGAGCATTTCTTATAGCATTAGTAGTACTAAGCTTGATGGGAATGGCTTTCTGTGAAACCATGGCAATGCCAATTTTTCTTTCGATACTCGCTGTAATAGGATTAGGAATGCTATCAGGCTATATAATACTCTTTACCGTGAGCTCGGTATTTCTTTTCATAAAATAACAGCAAAAAGAATTTAATCTCCATCAGTCGTTAGTAGTGATGGAGATTTTTTATGTTAGAATCTCTCATCCATGAATAAAACAAAAATTATCGTCGTGTGCGGGCCGACCGCTACGGGCAAAAGCGATTATGCAGTCGCCCTTGCAAAAAAAATAAACGGCGAAATTATTTCCGCTGATTCTCGACAGGTATATCGAGGGCTTGATATTGGGAGTGGCAAAATTACAAAGCATGAGATGAAAGGTGTTCCTCACTATTTGCTCGACGTTGCAAGCCCAAGGCGCGTCTTTAGTGTTGCACAGTATAAAAAACTCGCAGACAAAGCAATACGAAATATTTTGAAAAAAGGAAAAGTACCAATCATCTGTGGTGGAACTGGATTTTATATCGATGCAGTCGTCTATGAACAATCATTTCCCGAAGTAAAGCCGAATGCAATACTTCGCAAGAAATTTGAAAAGCTTTCAACTATTGGGCTTGCCGAAAAGTTGGCGTCGATTGATCCAGAAAGGCTTGAAACGATCGATCAGAACAATCGCGTTCGATTGATTCGTGCACTCGAAATCGCACAAGCACTTGGCTCTGTCCCAAAGACAATACGAAAGAAAAAGTATGACATCGAATGGCACTATCTCGACTTCCCTGATGACATATTCAAAAAGCGCATCCACGATCGCTTGCTCAAACGAATGCACTACGGGATGCTTGCTGAGGTGAAAAAGCTGCATGAAAGCGGCATCTCATGGAAACGCCTCGAAGCGCTCGGGCTTGAGTATCGCTCTCTCGCCCTCTACTTACAAAAGAAATTGCTGAAAGAAGAAATGCTACAAAAACTCGAGTCAGAAATCTGGCACTATGCCAAACGCCAACGCACCTGGTTCAAAAAGTATGCGAAATAATTACTCGACATGCACCTTGACATCGCTGCGCTCATGAGCAATCTTGAGCCACAAAGCGGTAAACGAACCGACGATTGTCACAATCCCTGCAACCACAAATACATAATCATACGCGTCGACTTGCGCCTTTAAGATGACGAGTGATATGAACGTCTGCACATCTGAAGCGAGGTGACTGTGCAGCACGCTCAAGCTATTGATCGAGAGAATAGTACGCTCAATGCGATTGTTGAGCAGTGTTCCAAAGAGTGCGATACCGAAGGCGCCGGCGACATTGCGCGCGAGTGCAAGCACTGATGAGGCGATACCGATCTCTGACTGGTCAACGACCGACGCAATGATATTGGTACGCTGCGCCATACCAAAGCCCATACCAAATGCCATCACACACAGAGGAATGATAATCGCAAGCGCCCCTGACTTCGGGTCGAGTCGAGAAAAGAGCAATATCCCTACACCTGCCACGAGCGTACTTGCAAAGATGACGTAGCGTGCCGACACCCTACCGATCAATCGCCCACCAATAGGTGACGCAAGCATCAGCGCCGCCGCCATGGGGATGAAGAGGTAACCAGATTGCGTCGCATCAAAGCCGAGGAACGTCTGCGCAAAGACAGGTATCAAAAATATGCCTCCCATCATACCCATAAAGACGATAAAGTTGTTTCCGAGTGTATTTACAAACGCGGGAATTTTGAAAAACTTCAGATCAACGATCGGCTCGCGTGCCCGTCGCTCGATACGCACAAAGATAAAGAAGAACACTATGATTGCCACATAGGAGCCCAGACTCGGGAGCGCAAACCATCCCCAGCTCGTCCCTTGATCAAGGACCAACACAAGTGCTGAGAGCATTCCCCCAAGCGTAATTGCACCCCACCAATCAAAGTATACGGTCTCTTTCTGTTCACGCGACTCATTGATGAATCGTATCGCCATAAGCATGCCTAATATACCAACCGGCAGATTGACCAAAAAGACAGAACGCCACCCAAACGTATCGATAAGCGGGCCCCCGATGAGTGGTCCGAATACAGATGCAGCCGCAAACGACGATGACCAGATGCCGAGCGCCTGTGCGCGCTCCTTTGTCTCACGAAACGTCACCGCAATGATTGCCATCGCAGTCGGATAATCAGCCGATCCGGCAATTGCCTGGATTACTCGAAATGCAATCAACGACTGCAGGTTCCACGCGATACCAGCCAATACGGATCCAAAAATAAAAATGCCGAAGCCGAGCAAATACACTTTTTTCCTGCCGATCGTATCCCCGAGCTTGCCCCAAATAGGGACGAATATGGCGTTTGCCAAAATATAGGCGGTCGCAATCCATCCAGCAGCGGTGACGGTGATGCCGAAATCGCTGATGATGTTTGGGATAGCGAGATTGACAATCGTCTGGTCAAGTCTTCCGAGGAATGTCCCGACGATCACCGTAATGAGAATCCACCAACGCAGCTTGTTGGCCTTCGCGGGGTTCATGAGCGAGTACGATAGACGTTCATTTTTGCAGACATGCCGTTTCTGAATTCAGGATGTGCTGCATAATCGTAGCGAACTTTCGCATCGTACTCTTTTGTCGGTCGCTCGTCCGATATGCTAAACGCAACCCCCGTTTCATCGGCGGTGGGACTGATGGAGTCAACTATGCCGGTATACGTGTGCCCTTTGAATGCATCGACCGTAAAGGTGACGGGGTCCCCCACAGCGATACGATCGAGCCCTTCATTTTCTTTGATAGTGCCCACTACCCGAAGTGCTGTGGGATCAATCATGGCAACCACCGTTTGTCCTGGCGCAAAGACCTGTCCTGGGGTATTGCTTACACTCACTACAATACCCGCTACTTTTGCATTGAGCACCTCGGAACCGACTTGCGCGAGCGCTTCTCCTGCAGTCACATGATCCCCCTCCTGCACATACACCGCTCCCAAAATACCAGCACCCTGCGGACCGATAGCAATGATCGGCGCTTCGACACTTGAAGTCTCAATGCGCACTCGCGATGAAAGGACTTTGTACACCAACGCCCCCACCACGACAAGGATAATAACAATGGTACCAGTAATTGTCTGGACGATAGGTCGAGCAAAAATACTTTTTTTTGGAGTATCCATAGGAAGACTTTATTGCGTGGTGATACTGATAAGCGGTTCGTTGGCGCCGACCGACTGCCCTACCTTCAGATCAGTAGCGATGAAGGTAACGACTCCATCGGCAGGAGCGGTAATAATGGTGTTCTGGTAGGCACCGAGTGCCGCATTGTAAGCTCCCTCGGCAGCAGCGACTTGTGCCTGTGCCACACTCATTTTGCCATCGCCAGCGCCGATCGTCGTTGCGAGGTCAGAGAGCACCTTGTCACGATTGGCAACTGCAAGATCATACGCATTTTTATCAGCAAGATACGTCGCTGCTTGCGTATTGGGAATGGCGATTGTCCATACCGTTGCGGCATCGAAACTCGCATCGTGGGTGAATTTGATCTGGAGTCCGCATGAGCCAAGCGCCACCGGACTATCATACTTCACCCCGACGGTACCGCTCTCAAGACCACTGTAGTGCAGCGAAAAACCAGAGTTGCTGTCATTGGATGCATAGGGGGTGAGGACATAGCTGCCCTCTTTGCCACAAGTGTAGGTCCCCGAAACAATGAGCTGATTGGGGTCTTGGTCACTCGGACTTCCCGCCAAACCGTCCGAAAGAAGCGTTTGGTATGCTTTTGCAACGAGGAGATCTTGCTGTGCTTTGGTGGTCGCATACTGCGCGTTGAGCGAGGCATACTGCGCCTGTGCAAGTGCCAATGCGCCTCGTGCTTGATCGACCGCCCCTTGCGCATCAGCTGCAGAAAGTTGCGCGAGCGTCTCTCCTTTGTAGACTTTTTGTCCCACCCCAACAGCTACGGCTTCGATACGACCGCCTTTGGGAAACGAGAGCGCAATCGAAGTACCGCTCACCCAGGGAGTTGTCACCGTGGTTGGTGAAGGAAGTGCGACTGTCGGCGGCACTCCCACTTTTTGATACAAAAACACGCCGACCCCTGCCGCAACAACGGCAATAATCGGGAGTATACGCTTTGGTTTTGAAAATATGGTCATAAAAATAATAGTTGGTCGTCCACTTGTCCTAATGTTTATGCTAACGCAGCGACAGCGGGCGGTGTAGGAATCGGACCCACACTAGCGGTTTTGGAGACCGCTGTTCTACCACTAAACTAACCGCCCTATCATGTTTCGTGCAGCAAAACTATATCAAAAAAGGCGCTCTTGGGCTACTTTTTTGACTCCTTGAAAGGGACTACTTTGCGGAGTTTCTTGGAATATTTGTTGAGCTCGATCTTGCGATCAGCGAGCTTTTTTTTGTTTTTGCTCGTCCAATAAACCTCTTTGGTCTCTTTATTGACAAGCTTGATGAGAAAATCCTGCGACATAGTGGCAAAACTATAGCAAACCGAGTCTCTTTTGGCAAGAAAGACTACACGGTGCTCAATCCCTCCAAAACCAATTTTTTCATCTCATCCCATGGGATTTTTGTAGGATCAACCTTATCCGGGCTTACCCCTCCATTTTGCAAAGAGTCGGTTGCAGGATCAAAATACCATACCCCCACTTCATTCACCCTTCCTGGTTCTCTAAACTTTTCAGAGCTTAGATAAGAAGCCCCCATATCTATTTCATATTCCTTGGATCTTATAAGTCTCGCAACTTCTCGAAGATCTGGTCGTTTAAGTTGTCTGGTCAAAATATTTACATGTCCGGTAGAGCGTCGTTGCACGACAATATCAAATTTACCACCATCAACGGCACGCAAAAATCCCGGCATTTGAGTATTATCTGATTCAAGAAAACAAACTTTCAGTTTATTCCTTCTTTGAGTCACTTGTGTTTCATTAAAATTATGTTCTAGTTTAAGCCTTTCAAATTCTTTCGGAAGATCCTCAGTGCGTTGCTTCTCACGCAAAAGATGGGCATCAAGAAGAGGAAGAACACAATCAATAATATAGCTAGGATCATTTGGGTGAGCTTTTTTGAGTGCTGCAATGAGTCCCGATAACCCAAACGCCTTGTCAAGTGGATCGTTTGAGATCGTTCCCTTTCCGTAAAAATCGTCACGTTCAGTGTATGCAACAAGTTTTTCTAAAGCCTTCTCATTTTCCAAACCAAGCGCGTTGACAACAAGATTCGTTGCTGTTGTTTTTTCTGGTTTGTTGTGATGATCAAAGATTCCCCCACCCACATCTATAAGTATTTTCCCTTGTTTTAAGTAATCTACCTCATTCAAACCTTCTTCAGTTTCGTAGAGAATTCCATACTCACAATGATCTATACCCGGGAACGTCTTAACTCCATATTTTTTGAGAAGAAAAATCGCCGTAATAGTATCGGCCTGAGGGAGAGTTGGGAGCAATATATGAGTAAACTTCATGAATTAAGTATACCTGTATGGTGATTTTAATAGAACTATTGACTTTAACTCAAAAATATGCTACACTAACGCAAAATAAAACAACATTTGTTAAACCAAAAAGCTCTTTTAAAAATTATGAAAAATAATCAAAGTTTCACCGATGCAAAAATACCTTGCAAAGGGATAGTTACCTGTTACGGCTTTAAAAATGACCAGGGTGTTTCCATCGCCTTACTCAGGTTGTTTGGAAAGAACAAGTATCCTGGAGTAGAAAATGCTCCATTTATTTTTTGGGAAAATTCCGAAAAAACTCCTGACGGTAGGCCGGCAGAGGAATGGGAGAAAGATGGTTACATTCTGGTATCAGTTGCAAACAGCAAACATGATGACCATCTATTAAAACACAGGGGTGAAAAAACCTGTTCAGCGTTATTAGTAGCTGAAGACCTCGGCATCAAGGACCAGCCGTATCTTAAGGAACTCTTAAAAGCTACGTTTCAGCGTGACTCAACGGGTCAAGGAACGTCCATGGACATTTACCATTTCCTGAAACTTATGCATCTGGAGTGGGGAAAAACCAATCCTTCAGGCGTAATGGAATGGTACCTACAAGCCATTGAAGCCTTGATTGTAAATGAATGGAAATTCTTTGAGAGAACTTTAAAAGAATTTAAAGAAAAAGCGGCTATTAAAAATTGCTGGCATCAAGGCAAAAAAATTACAATTGCTTCCTTTGAAAGTGATGACGAAAACATGTCGAGATTTGCAAGATCAAAACATGGCGCAAAAGCAGATGTCACCATCCAAAAAAACTCCTGCGGTCATGTCTACATTGGTTCAAAGACCAATTCTTTCATCGATTTTGATGAAATCGTGAGATTGGTACGGATTGAGGAAAATAAGATGAAGACAGACAAACACATACCAGAAGAGAAGTTAAAGCTCCCTGGTAAATTATCTGAGGTTGAAGAGTGGTATTATGGAAAAAACGAGCGAAGAATATTGAATGGTTCTCTCAACAACACACAGACGCCTGCAACCAAAATCCCGTTTGAGAAAATTATTTCTTTGGTGATGCGCGGATTGCAAAAACAAGTGAGGTACGGCAACGGAATAGAAAAAGTGAAAAAAGTTTATGCATCACGGTAACGGCATAATATGGTTTAACAAAAAACTCCGATATAATATCGGAGTTTTTTGCATGTAAATTTTTGAAGTTTGCGCAATAAACATGGGGCATGGTACAACAAGGCACGCGCACAAGGGCCTATAGTTCAGTGGAAGAATGCATCCATGGCATGGATGAGGCCGGAGTCCGATTCTCCGTAGGTCCACACTTCGCAGGGCTATTTCACACAAATGAAAAAACTCTCAACCGAAGCTGGGAGTTTTGAAATAATTTGTTGGGGACACTAATTAAGATTGCTTTTTTGCTTCTCTCCAAAGGGAAACAAAACATGTAAGAGCGACAAGTAAGAAAAAAATTCCCGTGCCCGTCGCTAAAGCATTTAGGGTACTATTGTTGCCCGAAATAGCTTTATAGATGGAAATAAGTGCAAAAAATACACATATCATTCCAAGTATTGCTCTCATAATTTATAATTTGAGATATTTTATCAAACAATATATTATTTGTCAAGTCAAGCCTACGGCGATACTTTGACTCCAGCTGGTGTCGGTCGGATATGACTAAATCCTAAATTCGATGACGTCCCCGTCTTTCACAATGTACTCTTTGCCTTCGATGCGTACCTTGCCGCGAGCACGAGCTTCGCCGTAGCCTCCCGCGTCGAGCAGGTCCTTCCACCAGACGACCTCAGCACGGATGAATTTGTCTTTGAAATCGGTATGAATAGCAGTCCCAGCAATCGGTGCGGTACTCCCTGCTTTTATCGTCCACGCACGTGTCTCGTCAGCGCCAGTGGTGAAGAACGTCTCGAGTCCGAGAAGTTCGTACGCGCTCTTGATGAGCGCATCGAAGCCAGTCTCAAATACTGGATCGATCTCGACATAGGGTCCCGGGATATGTGCGGCAATTTCGGCAACACGGCTCGGGCTTGCAGCAGAGGTATTGAGCCCATAGAGAATAGGTTTCATCGTGAGCAAGTTGAGCCCTCGCACCAGTGGGAGCTCTTTTTCATCAAGGACTACACTGATCGCCATTTTTTCTTCTTCAAGTGCTATTTTTATTTTCTCTAGTGCGTTGTGGAGCACTCCCGCTTCTTTGTCGCCGCGCTTCGCATCTCGGGCATTGGTTTCGAGCCGCTTGTTCACTGTTTCGAGGTCAGCGAGGATGAGCTCAAGATTGATGACCGCGATATCGTCGAGCGGAGAGACTTTGTTTGCGACGTGGATGATGTCTGCATCTTCAAAGGTGCGCACCAGCTGCAGCATCGCATCGACTTCGCGGATGTGCGAGAGAAATTTATTTCCCAGTCCTTCGCCTTTTGAAGCGCCAGCGACAAGGCCGGCGATATCGACAAATTCGATCGCCGCAGGGATCGTCTTTGCCGAATGCGAAAAGTTCGAGAGCTGCTGCAAGCGCTCGTCGGGGACCGCAACGATACCGACTGATGGGTCGATGGTGCAAAAGGGGTAGTTTTCTGCAGGCACACTCTTTTTGGTGAGCGCATTAAAGAGCGTCGATTTGCCCACATTGGGAAGTCCGACAATACCAATAGAGAGAGACATCGCTAGAATATAACAAAATGCGTGCAAAAAGTCATCGCTTGCGACGCTTGGAAAAAACCCACACGCTACAGAGCACTCCTGCCCCAAGCAGATAATACAGATAATGATTTTTGGCGGCAATGTTGTAATATCGTACAAAGAGAGAAGGCTTTTTTGTGATCGAAAGTGAAAGTGGTTCTAGCCATGGGTTTACCTCTGTTCCCAAACCATCATTTTTAAGCACCGAGAATACATCTCTAAATCCAAGTGTGGTAACCCCTGCCTTCTTTGCAAGAAAGGTGATATGAAGCAGTTCACCACTCCCACCCGAAAAACCGTTTGGTACGCCTCCGATGAAGCTGAGTGTTCCCTGTTGGTTGTCATAGAGAGGTTGCTTTACCCACGTCATGAGAATCGACGCGTCAGTACTGATGCTTTGGACTACTAATAGCTGTGGGTCATACGTGATAGTTCCATCTACAACATTGATCGGTGTATCAGAGGCAATATCCAGGTCGACAACAAAAGATGTCTTGGGGGTAATTTGTTTTGCTGTATTTTGGAAATACACTTCCGTACCTTTTGCAGCATAGGCAACGGCTGGCGCCAAAAAGTACAAAAGCAAAAATAGAATGTTTCGATAATATTTCATAATGGCCTTTTTCCCCATTGGGACAACAGAATAGAAAAGTCGATAGAATCAATTTTATTATCTTTGTTTATATCAACACAAGGATTTTTGAATGGCGGGGTAGTTTTCCAAAAAAAGAGAAGGATGGAAAAGTCAACCGAGTCAACTACTCCGTCTTTGTTAAAATCGGCACCATTACATGAATTTGAAGAAGATATGGTGGGGGGCGGTGCGCTACTACTTCCTCCTCCCCCTCCGCCGCCTCCCCCAGGCGCAACCGCAGTAAATATTTGTGAGGCAGTAGAATAATTAGTCCCATAATGAACCACCAACTTGAAATAGTACGTCCCCGGAACAGAGACAGTCGCGTCTTTGGTCGTGTTCCAGTTTTGGCCTGCAGCAATGAGCTTTGCTGCCGACCCATAAAATATATCGTCTCCCCCGCCACACGGATTCGTAATATCGGAGACAACACACCATTCATATTGGTATTCAGTATCAGTAGCGCCTTCATTGGTAATAGTAATATTTGCTGTGATTGTGGGGATGGTGGTGCTCGGGATTGCATTGATAACGACCTGTGCAGGAGATTCGCGCAAGCTACATTGCCGCCAGTCAGTCTGCACACTACAATTGGTGCAACTAAAGTTAATTTCTCCCGCTTTTGTCCCCGGAGTACCTCCGACACCAGTAAAAATCCCATCAGGACCAATAGTTGCTCCAGAAAAATCAAGCCATCCCAATGTCCTCGACCACGCTTTGCCACCCAGTGCTCCGAGGCAATTGTTCGTCACTCCTGCATTATCAGGATGTAAATCAATCCATCCATACTGCCGACTCCACGCATGTCCTGTGAGCCCCGTATCAGTGACATGGACATTGCAATTGTCACAAGCAAAATTGACCCAGCCGAGATTTTGACCAAATGCCCACTGGGGACTCGGAGTGATCGTGCCATCAATATCGGATGCGAGAGCACAGCGAAGAAAACAGGCAAAGAAAAAGATACTAAAAATAAGTATAAATCGATGATGCATCATGAAGAAATAGTTGGGAGAGCGGGTGCTGTATCTGTTGAAGAAATTGATGTGTCGGAAGAATTTTGCGTTGGTGTATCACTACTTGAAGACACCCCTTGGATCAACTCACCTGGTGAAGAAGTTGGCGCGGGAGACGCTGTATCCGATGATGCACCACTTGTTGGTGGAGTTGTCGTATCGCCCGTTGTGGTACTTCCTATTGTCGGAGTGACCAATGTACTATTGTTTCCTGTTGCGGTAGTTGATGAATCATCTGTTGTCGTATCTGTCGATGCGGAAAGAACAGGAGCATCTTGGTGTGCTTGGATATAATCGAGCATTTGTTGCAGCTGCGTGCTAGTGACGCAGACCTGATCGGCACAGAGCTCTTTGCTGCGCACGATACCATGTGCAACATCAGTCAAGAACGCTCGTACTGTATCTGCCAAACTTTGATCAGTAAAGTCAGGAAGCGGGCTGATCTTGATATTCATTTCTTGGATCGCCTGAATCGTATAAGGAATAAGCCCTATATAATTCAAGGAAAGGTATCCAGTGGTTGGGTCCTCCGAGACGAGGTCAGGGAAGATTTGTTGCACTTCCTGCGCGATAAATCCTGTATGTTTTGGATCGCTATCGTTTTCTGTCTTCCAATTGTAAGTTACCGGACGAAGCGAAAGGATGTCGTTCAAGATGACATTATGTACTTGGCTTGGCGAATCGCTGCTTGTTGCTGTAGAGATGTCTTCAAGATCGGTAATATTTTTCTTTAAGTTTTGATCTGATGAACAAGAGAACGAGATGAGAGTAGGATTGATGGTACAGCTTCCTGTAGAGTTGGTGAACCGGGCGACAGCACCACTGACGGAAGCGTTGCCGACATCGAGGAGATAAACGGGCGCAGTGGTACCAATACCGATATAGCCATTGTCTGCGACGGTAAATACCGGATTATATCCTCCACTATTTATCTGCGACGACAACACCCATTTTGCGGTAACCGGTGAAGTGCCGTTCACCGGCTTGACCTCAGCGATAAAATCAGCAGCTTGAGAAGCTGATCCTGTCCATGCTGCACCACTCCACCGCACTCGAGGTGAGTACTGCACAGGCACGCCGGATGTTGCTGCGGTAGTATTGGTGAGATAGACGCCATCTGTCGAAGTAGTAGCTAGAGCGGTAGTGGTAGTGTTGACACTTTTAAAAGTGCCTATGGCACTGGTAAATAAAGATGTGCCCGACATACTAAAATTGCCAGGTATACTTATCGTACCTCCGTTACTCAAAGAAAAAATTTGGCTATAGGCACCTCCGTTTAGTGATGAAGTAATGATCAAAGCTGAAGCTGGGGTTCCCGTACTCTGCGACGGAGTAAGATACATTTGCATGTCCACTGGTTCCGAAGCCGCTGGAGCACTTGTTTTCCATCCTTGACCAGTGAAATGGATGCTTGGTGAATACTGCTGTGCCCCCGCTGCTGCGGCAGTGGTATTGGTCAAAGAGAGCCCGCTGGTTGGCGTTGCGCCAATGTTTGCAATACTTATAGCCTGTTGCGCTGTCCATGTATTTGCGTTTGCAAGATTGAGAGAAGCAACTACGGAGCCTGTAGTGGGTGAAATAGTGAGTGTCCCATCACTGTTTGTCACGGATGTCGGGATACCAGTCAACAAAGCCCCTGATCCAGTGGGAGTTAAATAATCGGTTCCTGCTGTTGCGATAGACAACGCCCCAGTACCTCCAGATGTTTTAATAAGTCCGTCAGTGGTGAGGTTGGAAAGTGTAGAAATATTTTGTGTCGTATTGACCGAAAACGTATTTCCTGTAAGTGTCAGCCCAGTACCAGCAGCATAGGTTGTCCCCGTATATTGTGGAATATTGAGCGTGCCACCAGAAAATGTTGCTGCACCGCTTGTCCCAGTTGTGGTGAGCGTGATCGCATTTTGCTTCGCATTCCACGTCGATGCAGAAGCAATATATGCATCAACGATCGGTGTTCCCTGCCAAACACCAGAGGTAATAGTGCCCACAGTAGCTATATCTGTACCAACGAGTTTTGATGCTGCAATTGATCCTGTGAGCATTGCGTTCGTCACCTTGCCGGCACCAATTGTTGTCGTGATCGCTGTCGTTCCGCTTCCCGAGATATCCCCCGAAAGGGTGACAGTTTGGTTACCGGTAAGATAGGTATTTGAGTCCAACGAACCATCGCCCTTGATGAACTGTGATGAAGTGCCGATACCTGTAGAAGTAAGGTTTTTTGACGCATCAGTAAAGATAACTTTTGAAGCGGTCAACCCAGAAATATTTAATGAGGAAGCTGATGCGGCACCAAGGCTAGGAGTTGTAAAAATTGGAG
>DASZOX010000002.1:0-14186 GCA_035550535.1 Minisyncoccota bacterium | reverse complement strand
TCATCGACTTCGGTCCCGAAGGTGGCGTTCATGGTGGCAAGATTGTCGCCAAGGGTACCCCCGAAGACATCGCCAATAACAAAAACAGCTTCACTGGTCAGTATCTGAAGAAAATTTTGAAATAAAAAACCGCATGTTTTGCGGTTGACTGTTTTGATTGTTGGATGCTTATTTCCAAAGATTCCTTTTTCCTTTTGCGTTCGGATGCACGTCGGCAAAATTCATTCTTTCTGATCCTGGTGATTTTGAGGATGAGGAAACAATTTTATTTTTACCATTGTTATCGTCATCAAAAATAAAATCCCACCAATGTGTCTTTTTTTCCGATTTAGCCTTAGGGCTTGATTCCTCTTGCTCAATACCACTTTGTTGAGCATCGTTTTCCGACGATCCAGTTTTTTCATTTTCAATCTCCTTTTCCTCGGGCGGTAAATTAATTTCCTGACTGATGTATTTTCCAGTCTTTCCTGCACGGGTGTAGAAATCGAAATCTTCTTTTGAAAATCTGGATGTATTTACTGCAATGAGTTGAATCCGCGGATCCTTTATGGCAGTTATAAAATCATCGTCCATTTTCTCCTTTACAGGTCGTGTATCAGCGGGTACAGATATGGAATCGTCTTCGGTTTTTAAATTGGGAATCACTTTAGAACCTTCTTTGGTCCCTTTGGTAAGCAACTCTGCAAAGTGCTCAAATTCTTTTCCTGAGATAAAATACAGCGCTTTGCACCCTGCTTCTATTGGGGTAGATTTTGAAGACTGGATGTCCAATGAAATATAATCTGCCGAATAGGTTTCTGCAACGTCCGATTTAATTTCTCTGTAATCCGAAGGCAAAAGCAGTTTTTCCTCAATGATAATGAGTGCTTTTCTTCCGACAAGGGCAGAATGAATTCTTTGCTTCATTTTTTTTGATTTACGATAACCAAACTCTGCCTCGTCGAACCCCGGCTCTCCTTCAGTGAATTTTTTTGGATCTCTTGATCGAAGTTCTTCAAGGTCCACTCTGTTAAAATCAGATGTGGTGACGCTGCAAAAATTTTTTTCACCAGTCCCGAGTTCGAATTGCGCACTTAGACCTGGAATTTCTTCAGGAATAAAGATTACTAAGTTATTTGCCATGGTATTAACTTTTTAAGGGTTTTTCTTCGATATTACATATATTTATATGTATGTCAAGGATAAGGGGAGTATGACAAAAGCCGCCCGCTTTGGGCGGCTTTTGTGAATCTTGTTACGCAGCGGGCTGTTCGGTCTCTGGGGTAGAGTCAGGAGTTGCTGTGGTTTGTCCTTCTTTCTTCTGCTCATCCTGTTGAGGTTGCATCGGAGTAGTCGAAGGATTTGTGTTGTCATCTGTATCCATTATATAACTCAAATATCTATTAACGGATAATAGAGTTACTATACACGCTCACGCGCATTCGACAACTTGTAAAATATTTTTTTTGTCCTCTAACTATGTTTTTTGAGAAGAAACTTTGTTTTATCAAAAAATATTTTGGTGTATGCTTCTCACAATGACCGACAAAGCATTGCAGCATTCAAAAGAAATTTGGAAACGTATCGCGCCGACACTTCTCAAGCGGTACAAGCGCGATCATACGTTTCTCGATTATCACACCCCGTGGGAGCTCACGGTTGCCGTGATACTCTCGGCACAAACGACTGATAACAGGGTCAACAAGGCGACGCCTGCGCTTTTCAAAGCCTTTCCGACACCAAAAAAGCTTGCGCAAGCGAATATCACCGATATCGAAGCAAAAATAAAAACGCTCGGCTTCTATCGCGCAAAAGCGCGACACATCCAGAATGCGGCAAAAGTCTTGCTCAAAGAATTCGGCGGCGTGGTGCCCGATGACGAAAAAGCAATCCAAAAACTCCCCGGCGTCGGGCGCAAAAGCGCAGTCGCAATTATTTCGAATGCCTATAACAAAAACATCGGTATTCCGGTAGACACGCATGTGATCCGTTTTGTGAAGCGATTCGGTCTTACGAATGCAATCGATCCAAGCAAGATTGAACAAGATCTGTTGCAGATCATTCCAAAAAAAGACTGGAAGCGTGCCGGCTACGCGATCAAAGAATATGGCCGCAAAGAGGGAAGGGCGAGAGGATACAAACCGGAAGAAGATCCAGTGATGCGCGCGGTGAAAAAATAAAAACCCCGCAGCGTTTTATGGTTGCGGGATGAGTTCGCATTTATACTCTGAAGCCAATCTTACTCCTAACTTTTGGCCTTCCCAGAGCAATGACAGCGGTACTTAAAAACTCGTAACATTCCCATATCTGGTCATCACTGAGGCCAGATTTATCCTTTAGGAGGTTCATATTTTTTTGGAGTTTTTCGATCGGATCTATACCTTCAAAGACTGACTCGGTAATTTTTAGGATACCGAGTTTGAAGATCATTTCTTTCTGTTCGTCGGATAAGTTTTCAAAATCGATTTGCATAATTATTATTTTAATGTGATATTACATCATATTTTATGATTCGTCAAGATTTGGATAAATTGCATAATATCAAACCTGTATGACTAAATAAATAGTGTTATAATCACTCTATGCTATCGCACAAAATGGTTATAACAGAAAAAATGTTGCGATTTCTATATGACCGAAAATATTTGCACGGCATAGCAATGAGTTTTATTATGCGTGATCCCGCTTTTGTGTCGCATCACCCACAATCAATACGAAATGCAGTTTCCAAATTAGCAAAGAAGGAGTTCATTCGTTCTGGTGCCGACGGTATCATGCTTCGACCAAATGGTAGGGAATATGTCGAGCGTCGGATGAGTCGTCTTCACTATTTTGAATCTCCGTTTTCAAAAAGTACACCGAAGAACCTTCTCATCCTTTTTGATATTCCCGAAGATCGGAAAGCCGCGCGAGAATGGTTTCGCAAACAATTGCGTGAATTCGGATATGAGATGATCCAAAAGAGCGTGTGGCTGGGTCCGTCGCCGCTCCCAAAAGAATTTGTGCAGTATGTGAAAGGAATAGGATTGAAAGATTGCATCAAAACATTCAAGCTTGCTCATGGACAACGAAATGATCTGGAGAAATAATCATTTATAATCGCTCTATGCTATCGCTTAAGATGATTATTATATGGTTTGGCAAGCAATTAGTAAATAAAAAAGCGCTAAGTAAACTCTAGCGCTTTGTGTTAGTTAGCCCCGCTTTGTTTTATGATTCGTCAAGATTTGGACAAACTCATTAAAAGATGGTGGACAATATAACATTGACATTTTTAAAAAAACGTGTACAATTGACGCAAATAAAACTCGCACCATGACACAATTACAAACTACTGCGCCAGTGTCGGCGCAGCCCGTTTCCTCTGAGAACAAGAAAAAGAAAGAGGAGAAATCATACGGGCAAAAGACGGTGAAATTTTACGCCGATCTCGATCCTCATACCGAGCGCGTGCTCTGGTATATCTCGCACCTGCACAGGCGGGTCTGGAACAATATGCTTTCGATTTGCAACGCAGACTTTTCTCTTATCGATACCTTGCTCGACAAGGTAAACCCGAAAGGAAGGGAAGAAATCAGAAAACTGAAAGAATTTGCAGAAACGATGCCGCCAATCGAAAAGACATTCGAACACAACGATGGAACCTCGACAACGGTTTCTATTAAACCCTCTTGGTCTCTTTCTGAATTCGGCATGCTCTATGCCTTAGGCCCGATGCGCAATGCCGATCCGGAACTTCTCCAGCTTCCGCTCAATGACCTGCAAAAACCCTGTCGGGTGCTTGCAAAAAGCTGGAAATCGTTTTTCGAGCTTAGAAAGCGAGGTGACAAAAAAGCCCGATCTCCGAGGATGAAAAATGATCTCTTTTTCTTCACGCTCCAGTGGGAAAAGCCGAAGCTGGTGGAAAAAGACGGGCGTCTGTATCTGTCGGTGAATCACAAGATTCCCGGAGTTGATGCGGTGCTCATTCCTGTCCCAAAAAACGGCATGATCGTCCCGAAGCCGAAGGAAAAGCGTGCAGATGGAGACGATACGCACTGTTCGCTTTCAGAGTTTCCATTGCGTTATGTCACGATCAACCGGATGTTTCCGTTCCACGACCGCCCGTCTCGGTTTGAGGTGAACATCGTGTACGAGACCGAGAAAGTGGAGGTAGCTCCGATCGGACCCGCCACGAGGTACGCAGGAGTCGATAACGGTACCCGCCGTAAATCGCTTGCGCTAGAAGACGGTACCAGCAAAACATGGTACCTCCCCAAGTGGGATCAGTATTTCACTAAGCAGCGGCAGATTATTGAGGCTCGCATGGCAACCAAGGTAAAGGGATCTCGTGCATATATTGCCTTGTATGATGCTCGCACCAAAATCTCAAAGAGATGGGCGGATAAGCAAAAAGATCTTCAGCGCAAGATTGCCCATGACATGGTGCAGTACGCGGATGTGTTCTTTGTCGGGGAGACAGCCGTGCGGCTCGGACTTGCACAGTCAGAGGGCGGCACCAAAGGTCAGCATCGTGCTGCACAGAACACCGGACACCTCTCCCGCTTTCCTCGGTTCCTCATGGAAAAAGCCATTGAATGCGGCAAACGGGTGATCATGGTTCCTGACTTCATTTCCGACGCTGACAAAGCAGTGCGAAAGGTTGAGTCCGCAGTCCGGCATCTTGAGTACGGCCTTGCTCGTCCTGAGTTGTTGGAAAAGTAAAAAATCAAAAAACACTACGCCCCGCATATCGCGGGGCTTTTTTGTGCTATGGTACCTCCATGAACGCAAAATGGATGGGTCATTTACTCGCATACCGCGACTCTCCTTATCGAGGACAGGCAGCGTGTACGATTATCCACCAGAAGATCACGCGGCAGGCTGCGCTTGCGGCAAGGTACGGCCACTCATTGCTTGTGCCACCGGTACTTTCGCAGGTGGATGCGAGCAAACTACTTCTGATCGAAGCTCGCTACGCGAGGAGCTACTGGCGTGCGTTTGCCAAGATGATTCCGTTGTGATGCGGATGGGTCGGCAGAATGCCGCACCGAGACGATATCGCGAACAAGCTTCTCGACATCGGGTACCACACGCTCGCGATCGTTCTGCAAAAGAAATGCGACGCGCTGGATATTCCGACGGAAGTGGGGGTGCTCACATCGCCCAGTCATCGAGAGCTCGTCCACTCGTGTACGACTTTATGGAATGTTTCCGCGTCGTGATGGTGGACGAAGTAGTGGTCAAATTTTTGCATATGAAAAAACTTCCGATTAGTGAAATTAACCAGAACGTGGTACAAGATTTCTTGCATGATCTATACATGATACTTGATCGGAAGCACTACCATCGCGGGCGGAGCGCCTGTATCAGTGTATCGTACTGGATTGACCTGACTCTGCTCGAGTTTCAAAGCGCGGTATCAGAAAAAAGGCTATTTGCGCCTCAATGGATGCCGACTCGCCATGAGACACGGTGCAATAGAAAACCCCCGAATGATTCGGAGGTTAAATAACATACGCCTGTTCTTTTAGAGGAGGTTAACGGTCGTGCACGGCCTTGGAGAGATCTTCGTCGATGTACCCAACCACCTAATCTCTTTAGAGGAGGTTAACGGTCAAAAAGAGGTGGTTTTTCCTGCGCAAAGGCAGGCATCATCTATGGTTTCCCATCCGGCGGCCCGGGTACGCGGCAAATGCTCTTTCAAGAGCGGCATATTTTTGTACTGAGAAAAAAGTTGCTGTGTTTAAAAACAAGCAGGATATTTTTCTCAGGGGGCTATTCAAAGAATCTTCTTCTGTGCTATAGTAGCACCAATCATATGATTCGTCAAGATTTGGACAATTTGAAATTGCCGCAGGTGCCGGGCGTGTATTTTTGGAAAGATGCGAACGGGAAGATTTTGTACATTGGCAAGGCAACCAACCTACGCGATCGCACGCGTAGCTATTTTGCGCCCGACCTTATCAAGACGCGCGGACCGCATATGGTCGATATGGTATTCAAGTCAAGTACGGTCGAGTGGCAAGAGACCGACAGCGTACTCGAAGCGCTCATTCTCGAAGCCAATCTCATCAAGAAGTGCCAGCCGTACTATAACCGCCAAGAAAAAGACGATAAAAGCTTCAACTGCGTTGCGATCACCAAGGAAGCATACCCCAGAATTTTGCTTGTGCGACAGAAAGACATTGATACTGGGGCCAAGACAGTCCGTCCACTGCGAAGCAAAGTTGCAATCAAATATGATGCGGTCTTCGGGCCGTACCCACACGGTTCGCAGCTTAAGGAAGCGCTGCGTATCATTCGCGGGATTTTTCCGTTTCGCGATCGCGCAAGCGCGATGAAAGACAAAGAAGTGTTTTATCAGCAGATCGAGCTCTCGCCCAAAACCGGAAGCGATGCAGCGAAGCGCGCCTATCGCAAAAATATCGGCCGCATTAAACTTATCTTGCAAGGAAAGCTCAAATCGCTCGTGAAAGAACTCACCACAGAGATGAATGCTGCGGCAAAAAAAATGCAATTCGAAGCGGCGGGGGAATTGAAGCAAAAGATTTTCGCGCTCACGCACATCCAGGATGTGTCGCTTATGAAGCGCGATCTCATCATGTCACACGTCGAAGGAACCGTGCGCATCGAAGCGTATGACATCGCGCATCTTTCGGGCAAGCAAATGGTCGGTGTGATGACGGTGATCGAGAACGCGACGCCAGCAAAAAGTGAATATCGCAAATTCATCATTCGCGGATTTGATAAGGCAAATGACGCAGGTGCGCTTCGCGAAGTGATCACGCGGCGCCTTGCGCATACCGAGTGGCCGTATCCGACGGCGATCGTGGTGGACGGGAATGCAATCCATGTGAATGTCGCACGTTCAGTATTTGAAAAGCTCGGCATCGAAATTCCGATCGTTGCCGTCACCAAAGATGCTCGGCACAAGCCGGTGTCGATCTCGGGGCCTCAGAGTTTTATTGAGGCACACAAATATGCCATTCTCCTCGCTAACAACGAAGCCCACCGATTCGCACTGTCTTTTCACCGGCATAAGCGGCAAAAAGCGCAGCTGCGCTAGCTACTTTTTGCCGCCTTGCCTTCGCATTCCATAAAAACCGCCGACGAAAAGCGATGATTTGACGAAATATTTGTTTTTATATACATAAAAATTGAGTTGTCAAAGCGCTGATTGATTTCGGCGTTTTTTATTTTTCGCTTTATAAACTTGCAACTTTAAGCTAAGATTTTTCGCATGTGATAAACTTATCACATGCGAAAAATCGGTGTGTTGCGCGGTGGAACAGGGGATGAATACTTCCTTTCATTGAAATCTGGCGCACAGATCATGAAGGCACTCAATGATGCCGGCTATGACGTCCTCGACATGCTGGTCGACCGCAATGGCATTCTCCATATCAAAGGCATCCCGACGACGCTCGAGACAGCGGCAAGTCAAGTTGATGTAGTATGGAACGCGATTCATGGTGAAATCGGCGAAGATGGCAAAATCCAGGCGCTCCTCGACGATATCGGTATCCCGTACAGTGGTGCAGGTGCAACTGCTGCGGCACTTACCGCAAACAAAATGACCGCCAAAGAGCGCGCACGTGAGATCGGTATCAGAACTCCGGAAGCAATGCTCATTATGCCCGAAGGAGGTGAGTCGATTGCAGGGCTTACGCAGAGTATCTATCGGCGTATGGCGCCACCGTGGGTGGTCAAACCACTTGTCGGAGGTGCTTCCATCCATACATACCTTGCTACGACGCCGCTTGAGCTTTCGCAGTTTGTCGAAGAGAGTATTTCATATGGGCAGCCGTTTATTGTTGAGCAGTATATTTTTGGCAAAGAAGCAAACGTAGGGGTGGTCGACGGGCTTCGCGGGCAAGAACCTTATGTGTTGCCGGTGGTCGAGATGCGTCGTCCGAGTCGGGGCATACTCACGCACGATGAGCTCATGCAAGAGGGGCACGCAGTCGTCGGTGGTAGTTTTCGCGCAGATGAACGAGAGCGACTAAGTGCACTTGCCGAAGCGCTGCATCGACACTTTGGGGTGAGTGATTATTCACAATCTGCGTTTATCATCGATCGCTATGGAAAAATCTGGTATCTTGAAACAGACTCGATACCACACCTCACCGATCAGGGTGCTTTTGTCACGGCACTCAAATCAGTGGGGAGTTCTCTCGGGGAGTTGGTCCGTACCATTATCGGCAGGAAATAACTTAACCTTTTATATACCATGCAAAAAAAATCACACACTTCTCCTTCACGATTTGCAAAATGGTCACTCGTGGCAGGTATCGTCATTGTGCTCAACATGTTTTTTAATTACGCGATTTCGCTCGTGTACAAAGAACCGATGTATCCTACGACCACCGCGCCACAAGTAGTGAATCAATTTGCAACCAAAGAAGACTGTCTTGCGGTCGGCGGGCAATGGACAGAGACAGCTCCCGTGCCGTCGGCTGACACCTCACTGACCCCCAAGGGGTATTGCGATCCAGAGTACACCGCGCGAACCGTATATGAACAACAATACAAGCATTATCAGCGCACCGTGTTCATTGTGCTGATGCTCTTGGGTGTCGGCACGCTTTTGGTTGGCATTTTTGTTTCAAATGAAGTACTGGCAGCATCATTTTCTTGGGGTGGAGTGCTTTCACTTCTCATCGCCTCGATGCGGTATTGGTCTGAAGCAGACAACGTACTGAAAGTGGTACTGCTTGCGGCTGCTCTTGCTGCACTTGTTTGGGTTGCAGTGAGAAAGTTTGCCAAACGCTTTGAAGGGTAGCTCTATTGCTCTTGGGAGGGATTTATGAAAAAATCGTTAGACATGGAATCCTATAATCACGAGGACATCGAGAAAAAATGGCAAGCGCAGTGGCAGGCAGATGGTATCTACACAGTGAAGGATAACGTTCCCGGGAAAGAAAATTTCTATGAGCTGGTCGAATTTACGTACCCATCGGGCAATCTTCACACCGGCCACTGGTATGCGTTTGCGGTGCCGGACATTCACGCGCGGGCGAAGCGCATGCAAGGGTACAATGTGCTCTACCCGATGGGTTTCGATGCGTTCGGCCTTCCGGCGGAAAATGCGGCGATCAAGCTCGGCGCCGATCCGAAAACATGGACGTACGAACAAATGGAGAAGATGCGCGTGCAGCTGCGCAGCATGGGTGCGATGTTCGACTGGTCGCGTGAAGTAGTCACCTGCGACCCCGAGTATTATCGCTGGACGCAATGGATGTTCAATCAATTTTTTGCTCACGACTTAGTCTATCGCGCGATCACCATGGTGAACTGGTGTCCGAAGGATCAAACCATCCTTGCCAACGAGCAGGTGGTCGATGGTTGCTGCGAGCGGTGCGGCACGCCGGTCATCCAGCGCGAGCAGCCGCAGTGGATGCTGCGCATCACCAAATACGCGGATCGGCTCATCGACGACCTCGATAATCTTGATTGGCCGCACGCGATCAAAGAGGCGCAGAAGCACTGGATCGGGAGAAGTGTAGGTGCCGAAATCAGTTTTCGTATTGCCGATCACCTACAAGGTATTTCGGTATTTACCACGCGTGCCGATACTATACAAGGGGTGACCTTTGTCGCGCTCGCCCCCGAACACCCGCTGGTTGGCGAACTACTTCCCGAAATCACAAATGTAAGCGCAGTCTCGCACTATATCGAGACGACTAAAACAAAATCAGAACTCGATCGCCAGCAGTCTAAAGAAAAGACCGGCGTGCGGCTTGAGGGTGTAGTCGCGGTAAATCCGATGAACAATGAAGAGGTACCAATATGGATCGCTGATTACGTACTCGCAGGCTATGGCACTGGAGCGGTGATGGGGGTGCCGATGCACGACGAGCGTGACCGTGCATTTGCGCAGGCGATGGGGATTGCGATCATTGATCAACCGCTTCTGGATAGAGACCATGTAGTAAAACAGGTCAGAGGAAAAATAGTGAAAACGTATCGCTTGCGCGATTGGGGCATCAGCCGCCAGCGCTATTGGGGAACGCCGATCCCGATCGTCTATGATCTGGATGGCAACGCGCATCCAGTGCCGGACGAGCATTTGCCGTGGCTCCTCCCAACTGATGTTGACCACACGCCAGATGGCACGGCGCCGCTCGCGCGAAGCAAGGAACTTTTTGAACGGACTGAAAAAATCTTCGGCGCAGGCTGGAAGCCGGAGGTCGAGACGATGGATACGTTTGTCGATTCATCATGGTATTTCTATCGCTATCTCGACAATCACAACGGCAGTGCATTTGCGGCAAAAGAAAAAATGGATGCGTGGATGCCGATCGACCTCTATCTTGGCGGTGCAGAACATACGACCATGCACTTGTTGTATTCCCGATTTTGGAACAAAGCACTTTTTGATTTGGGATTGGTGAAAGAAAGCGAGCCATACAAACAACGGGTGAATCGCGGACTCATTCTCGGGCCTGACGGAAATAAGATGAGTAAATCGAAAGGGAATGTCGTCAATCCTGATGAGATCGTTGGCCGGCTTGGTGCCGATACGGTACGAATGTACCTGGCATTTATGGGCCCGTACGGCACGACGGCGAATTATCCTTGGGATCCAAATGGCGTCGTCGGTGTGCGACGGTTTTTGGAGCGCGTATGGAAACTCAAGCAAAAAATTGGTAAGGGTGCTATCACCGCGCAACTACACAAGACGATCAAAAAGGTAACGGAAGATATCGCTGAATATAAATTCAACACCGCGGTTGCGTCGATGATGACGCTTGTCAACGAATGGGAAAGAGCTCCAGCGATTCTTGAAGGCGAATATAAAACGTTGTTGCAGCTCCTCGCGCCATTTGCGCCGCACATAACGGAAGCGCTATGGCAGCTCTGTGGAGAAACGACCTCCGTGCACTGCTCACCGTGGCCACTTTACAATGCAGCACTGCTCGTCAATGAAGATCGTACTATCGGCGTGCAGATCAACGGCAAGCTCCGCGGCGAAGTCACCGTCGCCGTGAGTGCTCCCACCGAAGAAATACAAAAGGCAGCACTCGCATTGCCTCGCATCAAGGAATTTCTCGACGGCAAGACGGTCAAAAATGTAATTGTGGTGCCAGGGCGTATCGTCAACATTGTTTGTGAGTAAAACTTTCTTCTTTGAGGGAGATGCGATATTATAGGAGCATATGCATCAAAAATTCATCGCCAAATTTACTGCTATCTCTTTTACCATTATTCTTATCATCTGTGCGCTCTGCCCACTCTTTTTTCTTCCAAGCACGTGGGGAGGTGTCGGTGCGGTAAAGGGGATACTGCTCTATGGTGGAGTATTCTTGGCGGTTGCGTTTTGGCTTTTGGCGCAGTTTGTAGGAGGGACATTAAAGCTTCCGCGCCATGCCATCACTGCGCTCTTGGGAGCGTGGGTAGTGCTCTCTTTAGTGAGTGCCTTTTTTTCTGCAAACCGCACCGTGTCGCTGTGGGGGAGAGGGTTTTCGATGGATTCTTTTGCTGCCGTGCTGGTGCTTAGCCTTTTTACTTTTCTGGTGGCGTCGTTTTGTCGTGAACAGAAACGACTTGTGACACTTTTTCTCGCTACATTTATTGGTGCTGTGGTGACTATTGCAGCACAGGTGATTCTGTATGCGCTCCAACATGTTCATTTCGTCGCAACCTACCTCGGACATGTCGCCATCCAAGGAACGTTGGTGGGGACGTGGGTCGATTTTGCGTACTTTACGACTCTCACTTTCTTGTTGTCGCTTTTGATCTATGAGGTATTGATGCCAAAGGGCTTTTTCAAGATACTTTCATTTTGGTCAATGATTCTTTCGACTGTGGTGCTCATATGTTTGAACTTCAAAACTGCGTGGATTATTGCTGTTGTTTCTTCACTTATTGTGTTTGTATACAAATCTTCGGTGGAACGTTCGGTGTTGCGCTTTCTTCCCCCCGATCACGAGACACCCGATCAATCGCTTTCGGTCGGCGCATCGCGATTTCCCCTCATGTCGTTTATTACCCTTCTGGTGGGGTTGTTCTTCTTTCTGAGCAGTGCTTCAATAGGAGCGCATATCGCACGGTATCTTGGGGTAAGCTTTACCGCTATTCGTCCTTCCTTTTCGACGACGACCCATGTCATGCGAGCAACGCTGTGGCGTGATCCTCTGTTGGGCGCAGGGGCTGGTAGGTTCAATAACGTGTGGAATCTTTATCACCCCCTTAGTGTTAATCAGACACAATTTTGGAATACGGCGTTTGACAGCGGATTTGGTATTTTCCAAACCATGCTCACCACCAACGGAGTGCTTGTGGGAGTAGTGGTGTTTGCCCTTATTCTCCTGTCGCTCGTGCATGGGTTCCGTCTCTTCAACCACAAGTTTCCCGACCACTTCAGTCGTTTCATCGCAGTGGCGGCGCTCATCATGTTTGTAGTATTTGCAGGACTCTTCTTCTTTTCTTCCCCAGGGCCTGTGCTCATTGTGCTCGGCTTTATGTACCTTGGATTGCTGCTCGGCGTCTCAACGCTTGTGGGGAGAACAAGTGTTATGTCTATAAACTATTTACGGGATCCACGATCGAGCTTTTTTGCCATTCTTTTGTTGGTAGTAGCGATCATGGCAAGTTTCTCGGCGGTATATTTCTCCGGTAATCGCTTTGCGAGTATTATCGTGTATAATCGGGCGCTCACTGCTTCTTCAAACGATATAGGCCAGCGCCGTCTCGATCGAGCAATTGCGATTTCCCCCAACGATATCTATTTGCGCACCAGGGCCGCGCTCTTTATGCAAGAGTTTACGGCTGCGGCAAGCGATGCTTCAACCGATAAAACCACACTGCAAGACGATTTCAGCCAAGCAGAGGCAAGTGCTCGTGCGGCGGTTGCATGGGACACGACGAGTGCCGACAACTGGTTGTCACTCAGTCAAGTATATCAATTGGTGGCATCCAACCCTTCATCTACCGATGCCTACAATGCGGCGAAGCAGGCTGCTGACAAAGCACAGGCACTGAGCCCCAACAATCCGCTCTATGTGCTCAATGAAGCGCAGCTGGCACTAATCAAAGGAGATGTCGATGGCGCCAAAAGTTATATCACTCAAGCGATTCAACTAAAAGCAGACTATCTCGATGCATATGTGCTTCTTGCGCAGATTCGCATCAATCAGGGGGATACGACAGCGGGGGTAGATGAAATGACACAGTATACGCAAGTCGCTCCCTATGACGAGCAAGGCTATCTTCTCCTCGCTCAAGCAGAAAGTGGGGTAAAGGATTACCAATCAGCGCTCACCGCCTATACGCGTGCGTACCAACTCAACCCTAGCGATCCCAACGCACTGCTCGGCATCATCAATACTGAAACTGTGCTTGGACAAAAAGATCAGGCGCTCAGTGCCCTTGATGCCTTTGCAAAGGAGTTCCCCAATGTATCAGGGATTGATCAGAAACGAGCGCAAATAGAAGCATCAGCTGGGACACCTGCTGCCCCGTCGACCACCTCTTCATCTTCGCCGCAGCCAAAATCAGGCAAGAAATAGTCTAATGGTCTCAAAGTTTATAAAACTTCTTAACCGCGATATTGCATCGATCAATCAAGCAGCGGTGTTGCTTGGCGTATTTTCGCTTGTTTCGCAGCTCTTTGGATTGCTGCGCGATCGCCTCCTTGCGTCATTGGTGGGGCCATCAGCGCCGCTGGATGCGTACTACGCGGCGTTTCGCGTGCCGGATTTTCTCTACAACTCGTTTGCCGTGCTCTTTTCGGTAACGGTGCTCATCCCGTTTATCGTAGAGTATATGGAAAAGCGCAAGCAGGGAGAGCATGCTACCTTTCGACATTTTATTGATTCGGTATTTACGACCTATTTTTTCGGAATGCTTGTAGTATGTGTAGTAGCATTTGTTTGCATGCCAGCGCTCTCGCATATCATCGCTCCCGGGTTTGGTGTACAAGAGCGTCATACACTCATCCTCTTTGCGCGAACTATGCTTCTGTCGCCATTTTTATTCGGCCTCTCGAATCTCTTCACCTCGTTTGCACAGGTGCAGAAAAAATTTCTCTCGTTTGCGCTCGCCCCCGTGCTCTACAACCTCGGCATTTTGATCGGTGTTATTTTCTTTCGGCAGTGGTGGGGGATGTACGGGGTTGTGATCGGCGTCATTGTCGGCGCGCTTTTTTATATGTTGCTGCAGATTCCGCCACTTATCGAGCTCGCTTCCTTTCCTGGATTTGTGTGGCGCATCGATTGGGCACT
>DASZOX010000001.1:0-35255 GCA_035550535.1 Minisyncoccota bacterium | reverse complement strand
TATATGAGACCCATGCATCGATATCATTTTCTGATGCGCGGTAGATTGCATCACCACCTTTTTCTTCGAGCGCGGCAACACCGATATCGGTCGTAAGAACTGGAAGACCGTATCCCATTGATTCGATAATTTTCGATGGTGCACCACCACCAAAACGAATCGGCGCAACAAGAAGCCCACATTTTGAAAGTATACTAAAGATATCAGACACAAATCCAAGATGGTGTACGCGATCATCCGCGACTTCTAATGACTTCCCTCTCCCAATAATGAAAAACTCAAGTTTAGGCAATCGCACTTTTACCCGTGGCCAAATATGTTCCAAGAAAAATACGAGCGCATCGCGGTTTGGCGCATAATCGAGATTTCCCATGAAAAATAGATTCGCTTCATCAAGCGGCGCACCCCTCTTTGGAAGTGCAACACCGTGACGAATTGCAGAAAATGTTATCGACTGACTGACTCCTGTTGCTTTTGCGAGAAGGTATTGTCGATCACGAATAGAGACGATATTGAAATGCGTAAATGACCGAAGTACTTTTGTTTCATATCGGGAAACAAGATTTCCTTCGACAGAATAAAATATTTTTTTCAAAAACCCAGAAACGCCAGAAAGATGCTTCAATGAAGCTTTATAGCTAAGCGAAATGGCATCATTAAAATCAACGAGTATTTTCTTTTTCTGTTTTTCCGGCAATCGAATCGCATATTCAGTCATTCGTATCTCGTGTGTATATACACCATCATATGCATCGGCGTGTGCCTCAAACCATTTTCTCGCATCTCGAAAATAATACGCTGCTGATTGAAATGGAATCCATTTCCATAGCACCGAGATTGAATTACATACAAACGACAGCACTGAATGGTAAAACACGTGCACGCGTCCATATGTTTCTTCGAGATACCGAAGATCTTCTGTTGGAATCGGTCGAATCGTGACGATAAAAAATTCGATATCGTATAGTTCTTTAAGCCCTGATGCAACATTATTAAGAAGCTTATATCTCGTCCCATCAGTTATTGGATAGGGCATGCGGAAAAGTGCAAGCAGAATTTTAGGTCGTTTCATATCTTCTCTCATTTACTTTATATAGTATACGACGCTTGAGTGCATAGGCATATCGCGCAAACAAACAGCGAATCAAAAATAGTCTGATATGGCGAATACCAAGTTCTTGTTCGAAAAATGCTCGGTTGTGCATGAAAAGTCTCGCGGTATTTTTCCAAACATGCCATTCATACAAAAATCTATTTTTTCGAGAGCCACCCTTTGCATTCACCTGCATATTTTTCATATGATACGAAAGTGTATCCGGAATGAACCACAGACGAAATCCCGTCATATATGCGCGAAGAAAAAAATCTGTTTCTTCGCGGAATGCATTTCCGTCGTAGAGCGGATCGTATAGAACAGCCGCTGCGACCGATCGCTTCATCAATACATTTGAGTGAAGCACATAGACTGGCAGCGGCTGTTCTACAAAGCGATCAAAGTATGCCTCAAACGGAACTCGTACATACACCGGTTCATGATCACGATCGGCTATGTTTTTTGCCTCTTCGAGTGTCTGGTTTGGATAGAGATTGATTCGCCTTCCGGAAATGATATCTGCATTGCGCTCGTGCAATTTTCTCAGCAGGATTTCAAAGTGATTATTTGGAAGCATCACATCGTCTTCTCCCATAAAAATAAATTCGCTTTCTGCGAGAGCAATACCGATATTTCGGACTTCCGGAAGCGGAACATTTTTTTTCAGTCGATGATAGCGAATCTTGCTTGGGTGTTTTTTTGAAAGCGCACTCACCCATGCTCTTGTGTCATCAGTGCTGCAATCGTCCACGATAATGATCGTGCTCAAAAACTCTTGCGCAAGATATGAACCGATGACTTTTTCGAGCGCTGCTTTTCTGTTATATGTCGGAATGATAACGTCGATCATAGAATAACTTCGCTTAGTATACGCTCATATTCACGGGTAAACACTGCGAGTGTGTGTTTTGAGAGTATATAATTGCGAAGCCTTTCTGAAAGTTTCATTTTCTCTTCAACACCCATATGGTGTATTTTTTCAAATGCATCACTATATCGCACGAGCGTTTGTTCGTGCACAATACATCCTGAGAAAAGGTTTTCTTTTACAAAATCTGCCACAAGTCCAACCGGACTTGCAAGAAATAAAAGTCCACTACTCATCGCATCGAGAAGCGCATACGAACACCCCTCGTGAAGCGACGGAAACAAAAAGAGGTCCGCCGCGCTGTAGAGTTTCGCAAGTTCGTCTTGGGAATACTGCTCCGCAACAATGAGCCTACCAGAATGATGTGAAAGGTACTTTTCCATACCTTCAAGTATGGCCTTGCCTTTTGCACGCTCAAATCTTCCTACAAATAGCACTATTGTTTCTTCCACCGCAAAACCGAGTTCTTTTCGCACTATCACCCTATCGTCTCTCGGAGCAAAAAAGTTTGTATCGACTGCGTTATAAACAACAGCTATATTTTTCACTTTATAAAACAACTCCACACTTTCTTTCGTCTCTTGCGAAACGGCGACCACGCGACTTGCTCTTCGAGCTGCTACTCCTTCAAAATACCCCCATATATAGAACCTGAAAAAAAACTTCAACGGGTTTTTTCGATCAAGTCGTTTTGCCGCCTGAGCAAAGGTACCGTGTTGGACATTTACAATCTTTTTATCCTTTAAGTTCCAACCAAGCGCTCCGTTGGTAACGTACACATCCGGCTTCTTTCTTTTTGCATAGTTTCCTAAAAAATACCCAAGTAGAGGAACTGCCAGACCAAAATATTCAAAAAAACGTAACAGGCTACGGTGATATGAACTTAAATCTTCTGTTGAAACAATTTCTACAGTATGCCCAAGAGAACGAAAGGCTCTTTCAAGATACGCGCAAAATCGCTCCACACCTCCGGTCGACATTTTTGTGTTTGAGAGGATACAGATAGTCATTGTATTTTCCCAAGTGTTCCGGTTAAAATTCGCATTACATTTTTAAAATGAGCAGCCGTAATTGCTCGATACGGATCTCTTCTAAAAACTGAAACGAGGAATGCGGTCGCTGCCTTTAAAGAAGACGAGAGGACATATACTGCTTTTGCAAGTATGACAGTTCCCTGTCCATAATATTTTTCGAAGTAATATAATGTTCCGATATATGAAGTGCGAAGTGCCGCATCACGATCTCCTGCAGAGGATCCACCTCCGTGGTGTACGATTGACGATCCTGCAAACAGTATATTTTTGAGACCTAGGTCGCTCACACGCTTTGACAGATCAATAAGATCACCGTGCGAGAGAAAAAATTGCTGATCAATTCCGCCTGTTTTTATATATACCGCCCTTCGCATCATAAAGCACGCACCTCCTATCCAGCCGACTTCATGAGTGGTATCAACATTAAGTTTCTTGCGTTTCCATTTTTTTACCCAAGGAACACGTTCTGTGTATTTTGAATACATAATTTTCCCAATAACTTCCTGCCATGGTGTAAGCTCTTCGCCGTACGATTCTTGCGCGGTACCGTTGGCATCTGTGATCTTTGGTCCAAGAATGCCGATATCAGGGTGTTTTTCAAAGAATTCAAGCATCCGCATGACTGCAGGAACAGATGCAATGGTATCGGGATTGATTGAGAGCACGATATTGCTGTGCGCTTCACGAAATCCTTGATTAGCACCCTCAGCAAAACCTGTGTTTACACTATTAAAAATAAGACGGTACTGTGGATTGTTCGAGTAGTTCTTCTGCAAAAATTCAGGAGTGCTATCCTTCGAAGCATTGTCAATTATGAGCATCTCGATGGATTCTCTGTCAAACCCATCGAGTGCTTTTAGACAATCCCCAATTTCACGCTCAGAATTATAGGTAACAATAACTATTGAAAGCCGCTTCTTCTCATTCATAGCACTAGAGTATGTCCATACTATAATATAGAGTTCATGCCCTTGCAATTAGCCCAGCACGCGTATATTTTATCCAAGTGATGCTATATCCCACTGCATAATATATTTTTTCTTTTATCGTTTTTGACTGTCGAAACTCACGCTTAAATAGTTGTAATATTTCAAAAAAGTTTGACTTAATTTTTTCAGAAGATTGTGGGTGCACCCTATAGAAAACAAGTGGCTCTTCAATCGCGTAAAACGGGCCCACAAAGACAGCCCGAAGCCACAGATCATAATCTGCAAACATCATTGCTTTATGCTCTTCCACAAAACCATGTAGTTTTCTAAAAACTGCAGTCGGCATGACAACAGAAGAAAGCGTAAGGATATTTTGTGACAGCAAAGACAATGAATTATTTCCCGAGCGTGGTCGATTGCACCACGCATGGGGAGGAACGTACGGCGTATGATGTTCATCGAAAAGGTACGTGTCAGTATAACAAAGGACGTACTTACGATACTTTTTTAATAGTATTATTTGTTTTTCAATTTTTTCAGGATGCCAGTAATCATCAGCATCAAGGAAAGCAACAAATTCGCCGTGCGCGAGCTGCACTGCCCGGTTACGCGCAGCGCCACAACCTTTATTTTCTTGCCAAAGATACACAATTTTTTTCTGAGCAATATATGGTTCAAGAATCGCACGGGTGGTATCGGTCGATCCATCGTCAACAACAATAATTTCGATTTGTTTGAAAGTCTGATTGAGAACGCTTTCGACACTTTGTATAATAGTAGGTGCACTATTATACGTGGCGATAACAGCTGTCACTGTAGTATCATGATTCATATGAAATATCGCCTCAGTATGCCCTCTTGGCTCAAAATTGCAACATGGTTGCTCCTTGCCTCGATCGCAACGTTTTCTTTTAAGAAACCTACGTTTTTTTGGGATAAAACAAATATCAATGACTTGTTGTTATTGCTGAGTTTTGCATGCCTTATCGTCGCCGGTATAAAAAAGGAAATACAATTACCCATTTGCAGATCGGTTTTGATATGGGGAATAATCGGACTTGGTTCTATAGTACTTGCAACAACTATAAGCATTCTTCACCTTCATATTCTTGCTCCTCAGGCACTGCGGGAATATGCCCGCATTTTTGCCGATAGTGCTATAGCATATGAAATCTACTGTATTGGCAGTGTCGATGGCTCACTTGTTTGCAAATCGCTCAGTGCACTCGTGCTTTCATCAATTCTTTTGCCTTTCATCTTTTATGCACCTATTTCAATTCGAACTTTTTTCCTAGATGATTCACTCACCAGATTTACTGGTTTTTTGTATGACCCAAATTACTATGCCACATTGGAATTGCTTCCTGCATTTATTTTTGCATGGAAAGCGTTTACAGACCTGTATAAAAAAAAGAGGCTCCTATCTATAATCAGTTTTCTTTTGTTTTCATTATCTATCGGATCAATTATGTGGAGCGGATCTCGTGGCAGTGTGGCGGGGTTATTGGTTGGTATGGCAACAGTGATCGGGTTTGGCATGTGGAAAAAAATTTCTTATAAAAAGCTGGGAGTACTTGTGTGCCTTCTTATTACTGGATTACTATTGGGATATGTGCTATTGCCGCGAACAGGCCAACAAAATATTACAAGCAGAGTGGGCGCTATTACTCAAGCACAACCCCCTCTTGAAAATGGGGCAAAACCCTCCGGAATACTGCACATTCCAGCACCACTTCAAGAAATAAGCGCCCAACAAGGAAGACAGGTGATTTGGGAAAATGCGCTTGTACAAATAATCAATAACCCACTCGGATACGGTACTGACTACGGCAATGTGACCGATATACAAGGCGGCAATAACGATCACCATCGCGTTGCGCACAATACATTCCTACAAATTCTATTGACCGGCGGCGTGGTACTCTTGGTAACGCTCACTGTAGGTACACTCGCCCTCGCCAGAAAAATCATGGCTGCACGAGCGCCGTTCGGAGTAATTTACTTTTTATCAGCCGCATTGATTTCAATCATGGCGGCAGGATTCTTTCTCGATTCACTCTGGTCGCGTTGGGTATGGATTATCATAGGATTATTACTTCTTCTTGCTGAACACAAAGATACTGGTCGTTTGACACTGGAGCACACTCTATGATGCGAGGCATTGATACAATACGAAAATGGTTTGAAAAGCCAGTACGGTTTGCATATATTGGAATATATCTCCAGACGGGAACAAAAATGCTTGATGTTGGCTGCGGTACACATGCTCCGTATTCGACGTTTGCCTATTATTCGAAGCTTGTGTATTCAGGTATTGACTGGAACGATATCGAAGGAAAAAAAGATATGGAATATTTTTTCCAATGCGACCTTGAAGACAATACTCTCTCAGAGATTCAGGACAATTATTATGATGTAATAACTCTCTCTCACATTATCGAGCATGTTGCAAACGGAGAAAAACTCATCACTTCTCTTATCTCAAAACTAAAACCAAACGGGGTTATCTACATCGAAACACCAAGTGAAAAAAGTCTCCGCCTGCCATCATGGTATGGCACCCTTAATTTTTATGACGACCCGACCCACAAACGGCTCTATATGTTATCCGAGCTCAAGAAAATTCTCGAAGAAAACAATTGCGTTGTCTTTCGATTGGGAATTCGGCGTTCTTTGAAACGAATATTGCTTTCTCCGCTCTATATCCTGTCGACTCTGATGCGGGATAAAAGAGTGAATGCAACAGCACTGTGGGATATAACCGGATTCGCACACTACGTCCTTGCAAAGAAACGCGAGCCAGCGGCCTTATTTTTGCGTCAGTAGTTCAGCAACAAAGTCTGGCGATTCGTTAATGGCCTGCTGCGTGTACAACGCTGCCTTTTTCTGATCATGCAAAAAGAGTGCAAGATTAATGAGCGCATGGTGCGGATCAGAAAATGCCGGCAGCAGCCTTCGCGCGCTGTCAAATGTAGCATAGGCTTCATCGTATTTTTGTTCATACACATACGCCTGACCTAACAACAAATACCCTTGCGGATTTGCAGGAGAAAGAATAATCGCTTCTTGTGCCGCTGCCTTCATGGTCGCCAGCGAAACTGGATCAGGCGCATTGAGCAAAACTACTTTTAAGCTTGCCAACCTTCCTATCGCGAGTTCCTCTTGTTCATTTGGCGGATACGTTGCCATATCAGTTTTCAATTGATCAATGAGCCCTTGCACCGCCTGCACCACAATTGCTTGATTTGTTTTTGATTGTTTCAAAATATCTTGCAAGCTTGGCAGATAGACAGATTGATACGTAAAATCCGCTCGCTGCGCAAGAAACAATCCAGAACCATAGGGAGAGGTGTTTTCGACTTTTTTATAAAATGAAATTCTCTGATCGAGCGGAACAATGAACTCTTCATGCGCGCGATATGCTTTTTGCAGTTGTCTTGTCGCAGTTATAGAAACGACTATAAGCACCACGCTCGCGATTGCCCATCGAAGTATGCGAAACGATCTGGCAGTATGTTGAGCATCCATAGGTATATCTGGAACCGCAGAAATCAAAAAAGCAAGGAATAAAAACAGTGCGTAATAACTTGTGATCGTATCAAAGAAAATGAGATTGTTGAGCAGATACGCCACAAACAAGCCTGAAAACATTGTCATCCCACCGGCATCACCGCCATGCGTATATATTCGGCGGACCCCAACCATGATTCCGATCAGCAATAAAAGGTATGCGATGGCACCCATCGTACCTGTTTCGCTCAACACTTGCAGATACGCGTTATGCGGCTTGTTCGACCAAATTTCCCCAGAACTGGTCTTAAGCATAACAACTGGATTAAAGTATGTTTGATAGGTGTAGGGATATGTTTCCGGACCCGTACCAAGGAGAGGGTGAGCTTCAAATCCCTTTATTGCCGCATGCCAATAAATAAACCGAGTGGATGTTTCTTGATCGACAAACCATACATGCAGTCTAGAATGAGGCGATACCAGCAAGAGAACACCAACGATAGCAATCATTGTGCTCAACGCGACAATGAGTCTGCCGATTATCTTTTTCGATGGTGTCTTCTTTGTGGAAAGCCAAACACCAAGTGACACGATCATGCCAAAGACCAAAGAAATTGTGGCACCTTTTGCCGCGCCAATGTGCAAGAACACACCAGATGCAGATTTAAATGCTATAAAAACCGGATTACAAACAAGTATCAAAAAAATTATTCCGTACATCCACTTCAGCACTTTTCGGGAAGTAAGAAACAAGTATGCATCGCTAAATTGTGCGAATAACAAAAATGTTGCCGCCATGGACGAGTTTCCGATCAAGCCGCCACCACCGGCGTCTCGCAAAAATGCGGCGCCGTGCACTTCAAGCCAGACTGATCCAACAATGATCACCCCCGCACCGACAATCGGGATAAGAAGAAATCTTTTCGCGTCCTTTTTCGAAAGAGTTATACCAATTGCAATTGATGCCGCCATGCCGAGTAACAAAAACATCACCCCCGTTCCCCGATCGATTGCACCAAGCCAAGAAAGTGTTTTATCATGACTAAAAAGCAGCGCTGCTGCAAGCGCAAGCGCGTACGCGGTTACTCCCCACACGATCGGCTGCGTTTTGATTTTTTCCCATGACCCCTTTCCAATAACGAGTGCGGACGCGAGAATACACGCCAGACCGATTTCGTAGACAAACAATTTCGAATTGATATAGGTATAGGTTACCACTTGTGAAATAACAAGCGTGCCGACCAGTGTCGTGATTGTTGTGAATACCGCTACAATTGTTTTTCCAGTAGAGCGAACACGGTGAGAGTAATTCACTTGGTGTATCCTACACCAGATGTTGGCAAAAATAAACAGAAAAACAAAAAACTCCCCGAAGGGAGTTTTTTGTTCTACTTCAGTTACGAAGCCGATCGCATAATCCAAAGATTACTGACCAGCGAGGTAACCAGTTCGGAATGAATTAGTGTTCAAACCAGAAACGTAGGTAGAGTAGGTGGTACTTGAGTCGTCAAGGTTGTAGTTGACATTGACCAACTGAGCTCGGTACGAACCTGCAGCACTAGGCGTGTAGGTAACAACGAGGTTGAAGGTCTTTGCCTGACCAACCGGGATCTGGTAGTTGTTGTGTGCATCCACAGTGAGACTGTCGCTTCCTGTGTATGTAATGTTAGCAGTAGTACCAGATGACTGCAATGCAGCACCATTATCAACAGCATACTGGATAGCTGCTGCAGCTGACGCTGTAGGAGCATTAACTGTTCCAGCACTTACAAGGGCTGCTGCTGATGGGATGTATGCGGTCTGACCATAAGAGGTTACAGAGAACGGAATCGTCATAGTGAAGATACCGTGGTTCTGTGCACCGCCTGGGTTAGAGTAGGCAATGGTAGGAGTACCGTTAGCAACAACACTTACTCCATTGATGTAGAAGTAGTTCTTGGAACCAGTCGTCGAACCGGTCAAGTACGTACTACTCTGCGTCAAGAGGTTGTTGTTTGCATCGTATGCTTGAATTGCCAATACATTTGATGGTGTCAATTCAGCAACGGCATACGTTCCTGCAGCGTAGTTTGCGTTACTTACCCCAGCTGAGTTGATGTCAGCCTTGATGGTAAATACGCTCGTTGAGCCGCTTGCGAGGTTGTAACCGTACTGTGAGCTACCATTGGTTCCATTGTTTGAGAAGTTCTGGAAGTTGACTGTCACACATTTTGCACCTGACACACCTGAAAGGCTTGAGTCAGAGGCACAAGAACTTGTTGAGCCAACCGGAACTGATTCAGAATCAACTTGCTGACCTGCAGCGTTGAACAAACGGACAGTGCTTACAACAGTGCTTACATCAGAGATTGAAGGGCCAACACCAATCGTCACCGGAAGGCGAGAAAGGTAGATTGCCGAGTTCTGAGCATTAAGATCAACCGTTGCAAGGGTAACACTCTGCGTCGAAGACGAAGAGCTTACTTGTACTGAACGATCAGTAGAATCGTTAGGATCCTTGGTAACGTTGAGCTTGATGTTGCCAGATGCAGCAGCGTTAGCGAACGTAAAGTTCGTGTTCGCCAATGCATTGGTTACTGTTGAACCAGCGCCAGTAAAGTTCTGTCCAGATACTGAGTATTGGAATGCAGAACCAGTATTGTCACTGTAGCGGAGCGAAACGCTGCTGATTGCCCAGTTGTTTGACGTCGTGTTGAGGTTAGCAGAATCGATCACCGGAAGCGCCGTCACTGCAATATACAGATCAGACGTGGTGTTGGGATTCAACACAGCGCCACTAAGCGGAACGTATGCTGAGAACGCACTGTTGTAGAGGGTGAAGCTTGAAGCCGGAAGGGATCCAACCTGAACCCCGTTGTACCATACAGATACGTTAGAAACATACTTTGTGAATTGGAAGTCACCAGTACCAGCGTTTGTGAAGGTAAGGTTCATGCCAGTCAAGTTTCCTGAGCCACCTGCACCGGTAACGATGCGAAGGTCAGCAACTTGCGTGTTTGATGAACCAACTCCAACGTTGGTGTTGGCGTAGCCAGAGTTAGCAGTAACTTGGTTGATGCTCAAAGGACCATTGGTAACAACACCAGTTGATCCACCAGCAGCACTCATACAGTTACTTGCAACGGTCATGCCGTTCGGGCAGAGCGCGCCAGTAGAGGTACCTGCCGATGGAGACATCGTGCAGTTACTTGCAAGCGTCATACCGTTCGGACAAAGTGCTTCAGTGCTATTACCAGTCGTGCCAGTAAGTGCACTGAGAGCGCTACCAGTTGCTGGGCCAACAACACCATCAGCCTTAAGGCCGTGTGCTGTTTGGAAAGCAATCACTGCCGCTTTGGTTCGTGCACCGAAGTACGTAGATTCCATTCCTGGAGATCCAGCACCGGTCGTTGCAACCAAGAAGCCGTTTGCGTTGAGAGTCTGTTGGAGACTCACCACTTGTGAACCAGTTGACCCCATTTTGAGGACACCGGTGTATACGAAGGCAGCATGTGCTGTCAGTGCAAGGCCGAATGACAATGCAACAGCAACAACTGCGCCTACGAAAGTTTTCTTAAATGTAGTCATAGTGTAATTAATGGTTAGTAATCGTCACCGCTTGACGTGCGTGGTGAGCATAGCTCATCACTGTCAAAGAAGAGACGGATGTACAGTGATGGAGGATCTTTATCACCCAAGCATCACTCTACGGTTGTAGCTAAAAATTGCAGAAAAGCAGTAACGAGCTGCATATCTGCCGTGTCGACAAGGCCGATAATTACCCAACTGAAGCCAAAGCCTAAGCAAGGTAACAAACAAGGCCCGCCAAAAACGTACGAACGAGCATCTTTCGATCATTTCGCTGTGTAGTTTTCAACGAGCCTTTGGGTGGTCGCCCACCGCTACCTTTTCCGCTGGAGCATCCGATACAATCGGACTCTCTATGCGTAAAAGATAGCTTTTATGATAGCATAACTGACTTTTTAAGACTAGTAGCTCGGCTCTGGAAAAACTTGTTTTCAAAGCCTCATAAAAAAGTGGGCGCTTGTACCCATACAGGATGACTCTCGTAGACGCATTTTATTACACGCTCTTCTGATCGCTGCCTATAAATAAAATATATGGAGTGCTTACAAAAGCGCCATATAGATACTCCATCGTTTACTACCGCGCTTGCTGATTTTCCCCTCTTGAATGAGTGCTGCAAGTTCACGCTGAATGGTTTTTTCGCTGATGTCTGGGAAGAGCGCTGAGATGTCCTTTATGCCCACTGATTTTTGTCTTTTTATAAAAGACATTATATCATCGCGTCTTTTTGATTTGTCTTTATGCACAAGACTATATTTCCTATGCCCTTGATTAGATGAAGATGATATAAAAGACATATTATGGACATAGGTGGTGTTTTCCGTGGGAGCGGTCGCGGAAAGAAGTGTCTGTAATTCTGGAGACACTCCTACATAGTGGACAAGGAAACGATCGAGTTCTTGGAGTATGAGCGTTGCGTTTTGTTGACTGATGATGCGTGAGAATACACCGACGTTTATAAGATTTTTGATTTTTTCCGCTAGCACCCCTCCCTCTCGCGGATTGGAGAGGAAATCGAGAGCATACGTGCGGATAGCATGGCGCAGAGGGTCACCGTCGGCAAGGTGTCCAGTGACAAGATAAAGTGCTGCGACAATTTTTTGTCCTTTAGATAAATCAAGGACATTCTTCTCAGTGTTTAATTTATAAGTATTATCCATTGTCCTTGATCATTACTGTCTCATAGGTGTTCTCCGACATGACGTTTATTATAAAAGACACTTCACCGTGACACAAGTGATGGCGCGTATCGAAATAATCCTTACAACACAATAGTTTTGTGAAGGGAGGAGTGCTATACTCAACAACAGCAACGTGCTATCGCCATGGCAAAAAAGCAAAAGAAGGGAAAACAAAAAACACCACACACAAATCATGTCGTCCTCGGACTCATACTTATCCTCCTTGCTCTTATAGCCTTTGGGGGGATGATCGGAGGCGCCGGCATTGCTGGTTTCATAATCGCGGAGGGTATGTATTGGCTTGTAGGGTTTGGCAGCATACTCATCCCCCTTGCCCTTGGAACAGCTGGTGTACTGTGCATGCGCAAAAGACCCCTCGCCGTCATTCATCGCCAAGTGATAAGCGGGACGATCGGGATGGTCTCGCTACTTACCCTCTTTTCGCTCAATACTCCCTCCTACGGCGGCATTATCGGGGGGATAATCGCGGCGCCCCTGATCGCAAGTTTCGACACGATCTTTGCCACGATTATCCTTCTCTTTGTCACCCTGATTTCCTTTACAGTATTTTTTGACCAAACACCCCATGTCGGTCCTCTTTTTGCAAACAGCGGTCTTTGGATCAAAAAACTCTTTTCAAAACGCACTACCGCGCAATCACCTGATGAGCTCTCTCCCACAACAGAGGAGGAGCGCGAGGTTTCGTACGTGCTGCCAGCACACGAACTCAACGACGAAAAAGCGGCAGCACCGCTCCCCCCTGCTTCGCTCAAAGTGACCGACGCTTCGGCAGCGCAGGATCTCATCATCGAAACCAAACGCCCTAAGCGCGGCGGTGCAGCATACATCCCTCCTCCTCTTTCACTTCTGGAAGGCGATCGCGGAAAAGCAAACGTGGGAGATGTCAAAGCCAACGCCAACATCATACGGCGCACGCTTTCCAACTTTGGTATCGAGGTGGAGATGGACGAAGTCACGATCGGTCCGACCGTGACGCGCTACGCGCTCAAGCCTGCCCAAGGAGTGAAGCTCTCCCGCATTGTTGGATTGCAAAATGACCTCGCGCTTTCACTCGCGGCACACCCGCTTCGCATCGAAGCGCCGATTCCCGGCAAGAGCCTCGTCGGCATAGAAATCCCCAACAAAGCAAAAGCAACGGTGGGACTCGCAGGACTCCTCTCCGATCCTCAATTCACCAATGCCGCCAAGCCACTCACGGTGGCGCTTGGAAGAAACATCTCTGGCAAACCCTATGTGCGCAGCATCACTTCCATGCCACACCTCCTCATCGCCGGAACAACAGGATCGGGCAAATCGGTCACAATCCACGCGATCATCACGTCGCTCCTGTACCGACATGGGCCCGACGACCTCCGTTTCATCTTCGTCGATCCAAAACGCGTCGAGCTCACCCTCTACAACGGTATCCCTCACCTCCTCACTCCAGTGATCACGGATTCCAAAAAAGCAATCCTTGCACTCAAATGGGCCGCAAGTGAAATGAATCGCCGCTATGACATTCTCGAAAGCGAGAGCGCACGCGATATCACTTCCTATCACCGCAAGTACGCTTCTGCATTTGCGAAGCCTTCGATCGATGAAAACGACCCTGACCGGATGCCGTACATTGTTATTGTCATTGATGAATTAGCAGACATCATGCAGGCATTCCCCCGAGAACTTGAGGCTGCTATCGTGCGCCTCGCGCAAATGTCGCGCGCAGTGGGCATCCACTTGATACTGAGCACCCAACGCCCTGAGGTCAACGTCATCACGGGTCTCATCAAGGCCAACGTTCCAGCCCGCATCGCACTTCGTGTTCCCACACAAATCGACTCCCGTACTATCCTCGACGCAGGAGGTGCCGAGAAGCTCCTCGGACAAGGAGATATGCTTGCTATTATTGGAGAGAGCCAAGCTGAGCGCTTGCAAAGCGCCTTCATCAGCGAAGAGGAAGTAAAAGGTGTCGTGAAGTATCTCAAAGATGCCTTTCGAGATGATGTTCGCGACACCATCGAACTGTCGGGCACTGTCGGTAATGACAAGACCATGTTCAGCGACTCGATGGAAGGAGATGAGGATGATGATCCGCTCTACGAAGAAGCTCGAGCAACAGTTATCGAAATAGGAAAAGCATCCACTTCTTATATTCAACGTAAATTAAAAGTAGGGTACGCACGAGCAGCACGCCTCATGGATATGCTCGAGGAACGAGGCGTCATCGGTGCCGCCGATGGAGCAAAACCACGTGAAGTGCTCGAGAAGGGACTATCAAGCGCCACGTCCGATGTTGTTGCGGATGAAATGGGTATATAATAGAGCTACCTCCTCCCCCGTGTGTGGACATTATGAAGGGAAGTTTTACCATCAAAACAGGATTATTGTTTTTGCTCGGCGGCGCCGTAGTCGGGCTCGTGTGTTACAACATGCGAGATAGGATTTTTGGTGCGCCGTTTACCGTTGCGACCGCCTCGGACGGAGCAACGGTTTCAAGTCCTTTTTTGTCGGTTGCCGGTACCGCTCACCACGCACGAACACTCCTCATTAACGGACGCCCCATTACGCTCAATCGCGACGGTGCGTTTGACGACGAAGTGGTGCTCTCCCCGGGGTATAATATCGTGGAAGTCACGGTTCAAGATCAATTCGGAAAAGAAAAAACAAAGACCTACCACCTCGTCGTCACCCCTTCGAGCACGGTTGCGCTTGCGAAGCCATCCGCCGCCACACTCGTCGAGCCCACTCCTTAGTTTAGTAACTGCAATAATTCTTTCTTAATACATGCCAAAAAAGAAAACAACCAAAACACCTGACACTATTGTCGACACTCGTTCGGTGGAGGAAACCATTAGAAGTATCCAAACCAAGTTTGGCGAGGGGGCCATTATGAAACTCGGCGAAGCACCCAAAGTCAATGTGAGCGTCATTCCGACCGGATCAATCGGGCTTGATATCGCACTTGGTATCGGCGGGCTTCCGCGCGGGCGCATCGTGGAGATCTTCGGACCGGAATCGTCGGGCAAAACGACGCTCGCGCTGCATGTGGTCGCTGAGGCGCAGAAGCGTGGTGGTATCTGTGCCTACATCGACGCAGAACATGCGATGGATCCTGAATATGCAAAAAATATTGGAGTAAAAGTGCAAGAGCTGCTTATCTCACAGCCGGATACTGGAGAACAAGGGCTCGAAATTACAGAAAGTTTGGTGCGGAGCGGAAAAATTGACGTCATCGTTGTCGATTCGGTCGCAGCCCTCACTCCCAAAGATGAAATCGAAGGAGAAATGGGGCAGCAACACATGGGGAAACAGGCACGCCTCATGTCGCAAGCGCTGCGCAAACTCACCGCGATCGTGCACAAATCAAAAACACTCGTCATTTTCATCAACCAAATTCGCATGCAGATTGGCATCATGTTCGGCAATCCTGAGACTACCCCGGGGGGAAAGGCGCTCAAATTCTACACCTCAGTACGCCTCGATATCCGCCGCATCGCACAGATCAAAAAGGGCGACGAAGTGGTGGGGAGTCGCACGCGCGTCAAGGTCGTCAAAAACAAAGTTGCCGCCCCGTTCAAACAGACGGAGTTTGACATCATTTACGGCGAGGGCATCTCTCGCGAAGGAGAGCTCTTGGCGCTCGGAGAAAAACTTGGCATTATTGCCAAAAGCGGCACCTCATACGCCTATATCCCCAAAGAAAAGGAAGAAGTCAAACTCGGTCGCGGCTACGATGCTTCGCGCATATTTATGCGAGAAAATCCCAAGATAAAGGAGGCGATCACCAACGATGTTCGCAAACGCATGAAAGAACTTGTCGCGGAGAGCTCCGGCGAATAGACTTTTCTCTCTTCTTCGGCTACAATCGAAGTGTTATCAGGAACAAAAGAGGTATGTTCCGAAAAATGCCTTGCGCAGTGCGACTGGCACGAGCAGAGCAAAAAGCGAGCACGCTTTTATGCGAGCATTTTGAGGAATATGCCCTTTTTGTTTGATCACGAAAATACTATGTCAATGCTCGAATACAATGAAGTCCGTGAGGGTAAAATTATTCTTTATCAAGGTGCGCCGTACGAGGTCATACACTCGCACGTCTTTCGCAAACAGCAGCGCAAGCCAGTGAACGCTACCAAGATCAAAAATCTCATCACGGGACGCGTCGCCGAGATCTCATTCGGCTCCTCGGAAAAAGTTGAGGAAGCGGATATTTCGATGCGTCCGGCAACTTACCTCTATATTGCCAAAGACGAAGTGTGGTTCTGCGACCCCAAAGACAAAGCGAAGCGCTTCTCGCTCAAAGCAGACATTGTTGGCGATAAAATCAAATTCGTCAAAAGCAATACCGACACCGACCTCATCATCTTTACCAACGATGATGACGAGGAGCTCGTGATCGGCGTGAAGCTTCCGATCAAAGTCGATCTCAGGGTAACCGAAGCGCCGCCATCCATCAAAGGCTCCACCGTTACGGGTGGCACCAAAATTGCGACGGTCGAAACAGGCGCGACCGTCAACGTCCCCCTCTTTATTGAAACAGGCGAACTAATTCGGATAAACACCGAAACGGGCGCCTATGTTGAGCGCGCAAATTAAAAACCCCGCACATGTCAGAGCGGGGATTTACCGTCTTGTGCGTTGTGCATAAAGACAATAATAATAATTGCCGCGATACATAGAAACGAATAATGCCGCAAGTTTTCTGTACACAAACACACGAGCAGCAGCAACCAAGCGACAACAAAGCTCGTAAAATATTTCATGAATGTATTTTTTGTTTGTTTCTAGTGTAAACAAAATCACCGCCCCATGCAAAAGACGGTGATTTTTTCTTCACAGGTTTTTCATCTTTAGACCGCAATGAAAGGGAGCAGCCCCATAAATCGTGCGCGCTTCACTGCTTCGGCAAGGCGACGTTGATTTTTTGCGGCAAGCCCTGTGCGGCGACGGCTTAAGATGCGGCCGTTGGGATTGAGAAACCGTTTAAGATTCTCAACATCTTTGTAGTCAATGAAACGGATGTTGTTGGCGTTGAAATAATCGTTCTTCATGTTATTAGGGGGATTAAAATGGTATATCTTCGAGATTGATCTCTTCATCAGGATACTCGATAGTGTCGAGATCAGCTTTTGCTTCTCCTTGAGAAACTTCTGCATCAGATGCTGTGGTAGGAGCGACGGAAGCCGGCGCACCGCCTGATGGTCGCGGACCAAATTGGAAATTTTCGAGGACGATTTCGGTGCGGTATTTTTTGGTACCGTCGGCGGCATCCCAGCTGCGTGTCTGCAGACGTCCTTCGACGTAGAGGGAAGATCCTTTTTTACAATATTGTGCAATGAGCTCAGCCTGTCGAGCAAAAGCGACGACGTTGTGGTACTCGACACTTTCTTTACGGTTGCCTTGCCCATCTTTCCACGTACGATTGGTGGCGATAGAAAGCGTAGTCACTTTCGTTCCGTTGGGGAGACTTTTGAGCTCTGGATCACGGGTAAGGTTACCCACGATGAGTACTTTGTTGAGATACATACGCGTTTAGGATTTGTTTGAATCAGCAGGATCGGCTGGCAGGTCGACGCTAAGATCAGGGAGCTTTTCATGTTCTTGTGCATCTTCGGCATCGTCTGCCACTGACGGTGCTGGAGCATCAGTCGCATCAATCAACGCGTCCATTTCCTCCTCGGTCAATACGGTCTCCCGTTTCGCCTCTCCTTTTGGTTTTTTAAATATGACGGTGTTTTCGACGCTCGTCTTTATCAGTATATACCGAATGAGCGAAAGGTTCGCATCAAGCGATTTTTTAATCGCCTCGAGGGCTGAAGGGTCAGCGGTAAACTTGATCCAGCCAAAATAACCCTGGGCATACTTATACTTCTTGCTGCTAACCGTTTTTTCGATGGTGTACGCAAGATCGATAAACTCGGGATGTCCTTCGCTGTGAAAGGTACCCCCCTCCTTTTCAATAGCACCTTTGAGAGTGGCAACCTCCTTGTCAACATCTGTCTCGGGGACAGTAGGAACAATAAGGTAGCCAAGCTCATAGCAGCGATTTGCTTTTTCTTCGTTCATAGCGTGTGAGAGCGCATACAGGAGCGCTCGAGGACCTGTTTGAGGCTTTGCCTCCTTTTGGCAAGCCGAGTCCCGCAGAGCGGTGCTGTATGCGCTCTGGAATCTTTGGAATTATAAGTAATATGTGGAGCCCGCTTCGGACCTAGCCTCCCCGCCAAGCTGGTGGGGAAGAACGGGGGCTACGGGCATATCCTACCGTATCTTTGCATTTTTGTAAAACTATATTTTGAACAGTTCTTTGGCATTTTTGAGGAGTTGTTCTTGTACCGTCTCAAACGGCAACTCTTTGATGTGGGCAATCTTTTTGACGACTTCCAGTACATACGCTGGTTCATTACGTTTGCCACGGTAAGGGAACGGTGCTGCAAATGGCGCGTCTGTTTCTGGAAGAATACGGTCGAGCGGCACAAAGTGTACAAGTGTTTCGTACTCGGGAAATATCGTGATGACCCCAGAAAATGAAATATGGAACCCGAGGTTGAGAAACTCCTCGGCGATCTCTTTTGTCCCAACGAAGAAATGTGCAGTGCCACGCATTTCTTCCCAGCTACCTCGCGCTTCTTGGAGCATGAGGAGTGCTTCTTCGTATGCATCCATATGTCCTTGCTGCGGCCTGATGTGGAGGATGAGTGGTAGGTTTCGGTGGTGCGCGAGTTTGATCTGGTGTGCAAAGAGCGCTTTTTGCTCGGGTTTGGCCTTGCGGTCATCCTCGCGAAAATAATCGAGTCCGCATTCACCCACCGCTACCACTTCCCGCTTGTTTGCAAGTTCATCCATACGACTCTGATCCCACTCGTGCCCCCAGTGTGTTGGGTGAATGCCCATGCTCGCCCATATATCACCATGTGTATTCGCAATCTCGATCGCTTTCGCGCTCGTCTCTTCGTCCACACCAACGCAGATCGTCCCGACACCCGCCTCCTGCATGCGCCCGACCGCTGCTTCCCTATCCGCATCAAATTGCGAAAGATTGAAATGTGAATGGGTATCGATTATGTTCATAATTCAAGAATTTTTTCTTTAATTTGATTTTTTATCTTTCGAGTATCTTCAAGCGACATACCTTTAGGATCGGCAATGTTCCAGTATTCGAGCTTTTCATTGTTATTTAAATTTTCGGGAGTAGGATCAGTTGAAATGAGAATGATTTTATCAGCACTCGCAATCATTACATCCGTTAACTGTTTGCGTTTTTTCTGCAATGCATTTATTCCCTCTTCTTCAAGAACTTTAAGTACGTTTTCTGTTCCAGGCAAAAGTGATTCTAGCGTTTGTTCAGGACCACTCAGCGCAGTCCCTGCAGAAATAACATTGCCTTTATCAGATACATATTTTTCAAACAGCGCTTCCGCCATCTGGCTTCGTCCTACATTTCCTTTGCACAAAAACAGGTACATCATAATTAACTTTTTAAGTTTCCTTTTCTTAATTCTATTAAAGTCCATTTGGCTTCAAAAGATTGATCGCCTGAAGAACTTTCTATTTCTTCTAAAATTTTAACTGCCTCTTTCCGTTTAATCGAAAGTAGATTTGTCGCTGCCCATAATTTGACACTATTTGGTTGATCATTTAATAATTCAGCCAATTTTTCTAGCTCATTTTTTTCTTTTAAAAAAAGAACTGCTGCAATTATATTTTTATAATTATCATTAGCAATGTTACTGTCACCAATTTTTGAAGCTTCTGCATGTTTGATTGCTGAATCAATAAACATAGTCATTGCTTCATTTGTATCTTTAATTTCTTTCATATCAATCCAACCGTCTAAACAACGGCACTTCCGGCTTTTTATTTTCCACAATAAGATCGAGGATTTTTTCTGACGTTTCGGGAAGGAACGGTTTAAGACCTGACGCAATGAAGTGCAGATCGGCAACGAGCGAGGCAATCATTTCTTTTCCGAGCGCTTCGTCTTCTTTCACCACTGAAAAGGGTTTTTCTTCCGCAATCTTTGCGTCGAGTTCGCCGATAGTGTTCCAGATCACATTCATCGCTTTTTGTACATCGAACGCCACCATCTCCATCTCTATGGGAAATACTGGTACCGCTTCTTTTGGGACAAAAGGTTCACCGTATTTCTCCGAAAGCGTCATGATACGCGAAACGAGATTGCCAAGACCATTTGCGAGATTCGCTTGGTACGCTTCCTTCACCGTCTCGACCGTCATATCAGAATCGTCAAACGTATTCACATGGCGCAGCAAATAATACCGCAATGCATCAGTTGCAAGCTCGGTGTACGGTTTGAACAAGTCGATAACGTCGAACGGGCTCAAAACGTTTCCAATCGATTTCGACATTTTCTGTCCGCCGGAATTGATAAAGCCGTGATAGACGACTTTATCGGTATTTTTCACACCACCCGACATGAGCATTGCTTGCCAAATAATCGACTGAAACCGCACTTGGTCTTTTCCAGCGCATTGCACAACTTCCCCATCAGTCCAAAACTTTTTGAAATCAGCATTTTCATTCGGCCATCCGAGCGTGGAAATATAATTGGTGAGCGCATCGAACCACACATACATAACCTGTGTATCATCACCAACAATGGGTATCCCCCACGGCACCCGTTGCTTCGTTCGTGAAATCGGCAAATCTTCGAGACCCCCTTTTACAAACTTCACCGCTTCGATCCGTCGCCATTCTGGGAGAATCACTCCATGGCGACTGAGATAGATGAGGAGTTTGTCTTGGTATGCACTCAATTTGAAAAAATAATTTTCCTCTTCAATCTCTACGGGGTCCATCGTGGGGTGATTGGGACATTTACCATTCACAAGCTCGCTCTCTTTGAGAAACATCTCGTCCGCAACGCAGTACAGTCCTTTGTATTTCTTTTTGTAGATATCACCGTTCGCCTCGCATCGCTTCCAGAGTTCTTGCGCGGCAGCGATATGATCCGCATCGGTCGTACGAATAAACCGACTCGTAGAGAGACCGAACAAGTCTTTGAGTTTACGAAATTCTCCAGCATAGTGATCCACATACTCTTGTACCGACTGTTCTTTTTTTTCAGCTGCTTGAAAAATTTTTTGCCCGTGCTCATCAGTACCCGTGTTGAAAAATACCCTGGTACCTTGCCCACGTTTGTAACGTGCGATAACATCGGCCATCACTACTTCAAACGCAAAGCCGACATGCGGATTCGCATTCACATAGGGAAGCGTGGTGGTAATGTAAAATGGTTTCTTCTGCATGATTACTTATTGTTCAACGGGGTTTGCCGTGATGGTGATTAAGCGTCGTTTTTCGATGTCCCCCATGTATTCGAGAATGAAGACCGCGACCGGCATGGCGACGAGCGCGCCCCAAAATCCGGCAAGCGTAATGCCCACCAAAAAAGCAAGCAGTACCACCAAGGGTGGGATCCCGACCACATGGCGAGTAACAAGCGGGCTTAAGACATACCCTTCGATTTGCTGCAACACAATATAAAAGATAAGCACTTTTATACCAAGCAGCACGCCACCGTCGATGATGGCAAAGAGGATAGCGGGCACTGCTGCAAAAATAATGCCAAAAGGGATAAGTTCAGCTACCCCGCTCACCACGCCAATCAAAAATGAGTACTGCACGCCAAGCAGCGCAAGCACGATCACGGCGATGGCACCCACCATGAATCCGAGCAAAAGTTGCCCTTTGAACCACAATCCAATTTTCCGCTGGGTGCGCGACCATAAATCGAGCACATATTTTTCTTCGTGCACTGGCGTGAGGAGGCGCAAAAAGGTATCAATTCCCCTCTCTTGAATCGATAAGTAGAACGACATCACCACGACCAAGATAAAATTGAGCAATCCTCCAAAGGTTGATCCGATAAGCGAAGTTGCTCCTTGCGAGAGCGTGGCGGTTGCATTTTTGATACTGGTCAAGAGATCGACAAGAGAAGAGTGTTTGGTGATGGTGTTGACCAGCTGTGTTGCTCCTTGGATGGATTGCTGGGTGATAGGAGTATTAGTGGGGAGATATTTGAACAGGAGCGTGAGCATATCAGAAAGCTCTCGCACCACGATCGGCACAAACGCATAAAAAATACCAAAAATGATGATAATGGTGAGTGCAAAAATAATTGGCACACTCATCATTCTACTGACCTTGTGGCGTTTGAGCGCAATAACTCCTGCCTCCACAAATGAAGCAATAACAATGGAAACGAGGACGAGCAAAAGGATATTTCTCAACAAGAAGAGTACATACGCTGCTAGTACCAGCAACATGCTTTTGATAATCGTTGCCGTACTGATAGTCACCACCCGTCGTTCCGCCATAGAGCTATCGTACCATGCACGTTAGAGTGAGACAAAGGAATGCACGGTGACTTCACGACGGGTGCAGGGCCCCACAATAGCGATATGGGTATTACGGGCAGTAAAGAGCGTGCGGGCGACGCGCCGGATATCCGCTGGAGTCACCGCACGATACTCTCGTGCAATAGCCGCAAGCGTCTTGTAGGAACCTTTGACCAAAAGTTGGACACCATAAAACCCCGCCACCTCATCGCTGGATTCCAAGCCCAACCGCGCGCTCCCGAGTGCATACTCTCTCGCTTTTGCCAGTTCTTTGGGGGTAACAAGTGTCGTCGTGAGCTCATGGAGCAGTGTGGCGATACGTGCGAGCACTTCGTTGATGCGAACGCGGTCAACACCAGCAGTGATCTCAACAACGCCATGATCGCTAAAGGATTCTTGCGCGGCGCCCACGTAGTAAGCGGCGCCCATCTCTTCGCGCAACACTTGAAACAATCTTGATGACATCCCTCTGCCAAGCAGCGTAACGAGGAGCGCCGCAGCGGCAGTAGCACGGTGTCCCGCTCGAAAAGCATGGAAACCGATGGCGAGGTGCGCTTGGTCGATTGACCGAGTAACAACGGAAAGTGACGGCGACTTTTTCTGAACGAGCACCTTCTTTTTTGAGGCTGGACGAGCGGTGTCGAGCGTGCCAAATGCACGGATAACGTGGCGATAGGCTTCGCTCATAGGTACTCCGCCTGCCACGACAACAATCGTGTTGCGTGCGTGGTAGTGTTTCTTTTTGTACGAAATGAAATCTTTGCGCTTGAATGCACGCACACTTTCTTTGGTACCGATCGTCGGGAGTCCTGCTGGCTGATTGCCGTACATAAGCTGCAGCAACACTTCTCCCACTTTGTACTGGGGCATATCTTCGTACATGTTGATCTCCTCAATGATAACCCCTTTTTCTTTTTCAATTTCATGCTCAGGGAATGTCGCGTTGCGATAGATGTCGCTTAAAATATCGATAAAAGTGGGGACATGCTTCGGTGCGCCTTTTGCATAATACCCTGTGTATTCATTGGCGGTAAAAGCATTCGACAGCGCACCGATCTTGTCGAGTCGCTCCATGATGATCTTCGAGGTAGGCATCGTGGTAGTGCCCTTGAAGTACATGTGTTCCAAGAAATGTGAGAGTCCGCGCTCGCTATCGTTTTCATAATTTGATCCGGTGCCTACAAGGACAAGCACTGTTGCGGTGGGTGCAGCGGGTTCAGAAATGATGAGCACCCGCACGCCGTTGGGGAGAGTCTTGAGGAGGGGTTTTTTCATAGCTCTAAGAAAGCGACGCGCGGATAAAAGGAATAAGTGCATCACTAGAGAGGCGCTGCTGCTTCCCAGTATCACGGTCGCGAATGGTTACAGTATTTTTTAGCGTTGTATCCTCTCCCAGAGTATCGAAGTCAATCACTACACACCACGGAGTGCCAATTTCGTCGTGGCGACGATAGCGTTTGCCAATATTGCCATTGTCATCCCATGCGACCGCACCGAACTCTTTTTTCAATAGTGCAAATACTTCGCGCGCCTTTGCGACAAGCTCGGGTTTATTTTTCAAAAGCGGCGACACGCAGACTTTGACCGGAGCGAGCTGCGGCGGCAGCTTCAAATAGACACGCGGTTCGCCGCCGAGGTCGTCTTCGGTGTACGCCTCGAGCAGCGTGAAGAGGAATGCGCGATCGACGCCACCGGAACACTCGATGTCCCACGGAATGTATCGTTCCTTTGTTTCTTCGTCAAAGTATGAAAGATCCACGCCGGAATACTCGCTGTGCCGCCGCAAATCCCAATCGCCGCGATGGTGGATGCCCCACGCTTCTTTCCAGCCGATACCGGGCACGTTGTATTCGATGTCCCATGCGTCTTTGGCGTAGTGCGCGCGCTCGTCAGGCGCATGCTGTCGCAAGCGCAGGCTCTCCTTTTTGAAACCGAGACCGTAATACCAATCGAGCGCCATCTGTTTCCACGTCTCAAACGTCTCCTGTCCGGTTTTTTCATCGGGCTTGATGTAGTATTGGATCTCCATCTGCTCAAACTCGCGCTGGCGAAAGAGAAAATCGCGCGGCGTGATCTCATTGCGAAACGCTTTGCCGATCTGCCCGATACCGAACGGTAGTTTCGGGTGCATCGAATCAAGCACATTTTTGAAATTCACATGCACGCCCTGCGTGATCTCGCCGCGAAGGTATGCTTTTACCGTGGTTGCTTCAGACGCGCCCAACTTTGTCTCGACAAGCAAATTGAATACCCGTGGTGCGGACCATGCGACCTTCTCTTTGTGTTTAGCCTCGTGATCGCGGATCGCTTCTGGCTGATCGGCGCGGACTCGTTCGTGACAGATTTTACATTCAACCAACGGATCGGTGAAAAGTTCCGTGTGGCCGCTTGCTTCCCACACTTTCTCCGGCATGAGGATCGCGGCGCCCATGCCGTACACGTCTTCACGATCAGTGATGAAATGTTTCCAAAAAGATTGTTTTATGTTGTGGCGGAGTCCGACCCCGAGCGGTCCATAGTCGTAAATGCCCGCAAGCCCACCGTAGATCTCGGAGCCCGGATAGACAAAGCCCCGCCGTTTGCAGAGGCTTATAATCTCTTCCATCGAGACACTCGTACCAGTCATAGAGCTATGGTACCACAAGATCTTTACCGGTAGTATAGGCAGGGTCAGTATCGAGTTTTGTGGTAAGGGCTGCACGTGTCGTGGTGATAGGTGTCTGGGTGACACTATCAGTAGCAGTAACGGTCGTCTGGCCCAAAAGATCAAGTGGGTTGCCTATCTCAGAAGTGGTGGGTTTCACTTGCACTTGGAACGACGCGCTTCTACTTGCAGGTGTACCACTCGTTGCTGGCAATGGACCGATATTCCAAGTGACGGTACGTGTAGCAGTGTTATAGGTGACATCCTCGGTACTCGGCATGGTTTTCCCCGTCCAGTCCACACCTGACGGAAGTATCGCCGAAGCCGTCGCGTCGGTAATGGCGTTTTCCGAAGGGAGAATGGACCACATGATCGTGTAGGTGGTTGCCTTGTTCGCTTTGGGCGGGTACGGACCAGTGTTTGTTATAGCTCCGATGGAATAGAGTGATTGTGCCGCAAACTGTATCGTCGAGCCAAATCGAACAGTTTTTTGGTCAATGGTGTCTATCGATTGGACGGCATTGCCTTGATCAGGAAACGTACCGCTGACCGAAAGCCCGAGCGTCACGTCACGCGATCCGGTGACTTCTGTAAGCGTGTTGAAACTAAACGGTAGTGTCCCTGTCGCTCCAGGAGCAATACTTGCAATAGCGCTATCCGAATCCGCATTCCATGTGATAGTGTTTGCGGTGGCATCATAGTAAGCATTGGGAGCGGTAACCGAACTTGTATCAATCGAATTGCCCGCAAGGGTAAGAGTAAACGTGGGGTTGGTGACGGTGTACGCCGATGTATTGGTCCATGCGATAGTGCCGTTCACCGCATCACCAACAGTGAGCGGGATGACATCGTCAGAATTACCATTGACGCTGAGAGCACCGCTTATGAATGGTTGCACGATATGCATGGTGGCAAGTGCAGAGTTGTAGGCGACAGCGATCGATGTGTCGGTATCACTTTCGGGGGTACCGATGTAGATGCGAAACGCTTTTTCATCATTGACCTCTCCCACGAGCCTTCCGGTAATGGTAATGTCCCGCTCATCTCCGGTCTGCAAGTCGCCGAGGCTCCACACGTTGTTGCCGCTTGAAGGTGCAGGGGTTGCTGACTGGAAGACGAAGCCGTCAGGATAGTCAACACGCGTAATCACATTGTTGAGAAGCTTATCGCCAGAAAATGAATTGTGCAGGGTAATGGTAAAAGGTTGATTTGATACCACAGCAGTCGGTGCATCAACCGTAAGTCCCACAGGACTCGAACTAATCATGACTGAAAACGTTGCGTCTTTTTCAAATGTCGCGCTCGAGCCGGCAAGTTGATAAGTGAGTTTTGCTGTAATGGTGCGGCTTGTGCCCTGCTCTCCGTAGAGTACCGCCACGAAGTCTTGGCTCTTGGTCTTGCCACTAGCGATAGTACCCAAAGGCTGCTCGAGCTGTACCACATCAGTACCAGTCTGATCGGTTGCCCCTTTTGGATAATTGAGCACAAGTTGCGCATTGACGAGATCGGTAGCGTTTTTGTTGGCAACTTCCACTTGAATCGGGAGCTCGTCGCCGCCGGACACAAAAGCGTTGCCCAAAATGGAAAGGTCGACGTTCTTACTCGAAACGGTAATAGCCCCTCGATAGTATGAAAAGAGTGCAACGCCGAGCCCCGCGAGAAAAAAAAGGAGTGTGCATATAAAAAAGCGTCGATATCCTGCCGCGGTGCGGTGACGGACGATGCTCCCTTTCTTCACCGGGGACTGTCCCCACGTCGATTCGGCTTTTTGTTTGATGGGATGAAGAATGCCGTATTTGGGTTGTGGGAGATTATCGGGGTTGCGCGTGTAGAGACGCTGTTGGAGTTCTTCAATATGATCCATCTCATCGTGCATACTATTGTAGTATAGCAAACACTTTACAAGTGACTCTGCGCGATAGCACTATCTGCCTGTAGAATGCACTGCCGCAGGGTGGCATTATCGAGTGATACTGTTGCTTCAACAAAGGGGCTGGTGAGCAGCGCCTCGTCACGGGGAGTAACGGCAATGTAGCCGAGGAGTGCAAGAGCCCGCCACAGGGCAAGTGCATCCATCTCCCGATGCCCCGAGAGCATGGGAAGTGATTGTGCTACTGCCACGACATGGGCAAAGAGTTCTGGATGTGGGTCTTCTCCGACCACGAACCGCTGTATAAATGAAAGAAGGCGCACGTACGCACGGTTGCGCGGCGATCGTCCGAGGAGCAGTACTTCCGAATGCACATGGACACCAGTGAGCCGCCAGACTTCTCTCCCCCGCACAATATCTGCGCGGACAAGCGCATACTCACGCAGGTGCATCTGGAGCTTGGCACCCTGATTGCGAACTCCCTGGACTACCGCAATGATAAGCCCGAAGTCTCTCGTGAAAAGCCACACGCGCTTGCTCGTCTCGCGATAATCAGCAATCTTGGTAATGACAGCATCGGTGTGATGGATCGTGTGCATATTTTTTCTTTCTTTTTACAAATCCTCTTACACTCAAACCACGCAGTTGCGCTGTGTAGACATAGACCCCCAACCTCACAACTCCTTTCCATCGCCTGCGTTTAAGATCACAAAATGAATGCCGCGATCGGTAATGATTTTTCCGATCATACCTTGCATCATCGAAGGGTCTTTCATGATGGCATCGTGCACCGGAAAGGCAACTCTTGGCTTAATTGCAAGGGCGTACTCGATTGCCTCACTTATCTTCATCCACGGCCCCGCGACGGGGAGTGCGAGAATGTCAACTGCTTTGTCAGGGGTGGTAAACGCATCACCCGGATAGAACAGCATGCCGTCAATGAAATAGCCCGTATTCTGTACTTGACCAAATTCGCGGTAAATCTCCGCGTGATGCCTACCAAATCCTTCGACGCGGACGCCTGCATAGTCTCCACTTCCGCCGCCTTCGAGAATCTCATGCGCGATACCTTCTGCGTCGAGGAGTTTGCCGACCGCACTGTTCGTAACGATTACAGCGCTCGGATTGTTCGCGATGATTTTTTTCACGCTTTCGACATGGAAATGATCCGCGTGTTCGTGCGTGATGAGTACGATATCAATATTTTTCTCTTCATCTTGCGCAGTCGAATACGTCCCCGGATCGGTCAGGAGTCGTTTCCCTTTAATCTCAATCACCAAACAACAATGCCCCAACTTTTTGATTTTCATACTACTAACTCGTTAGTTTTCTTAGACCTTGATGATAAAAGTATACCACTCGGCTTATTTGACGTTTTTAATTTTCATATTTATAGTTGTACGTTTCCAAATCGATGCGTGTGAAGTCGATGAGTTTTTTTGATTCGAGGTCGTACACACAATTTTGGTATGGATTTTCTGACCAATCAATATCAAATGGATTTAATTGATACATATATGTAGTTGACTTGAGCGGAGCACCAGGATAGCAGAACAAAATCCACTTTTGATTGTTTTCAATATAATCGTTTGGAAGTTTAATTTGATTCTTGGTCAACAAATAAAACATGAGTATTTCCTCCAAGAAAAAATTGATTTGATTTTCTCCCATTTCTTTATCGTATAATTCGCAGTCATCTTTCATATATTGTTGAAAACGTCTGTCTTCTGCATATATTTTCTTGAGAGCATTGAGAAGCTCATTAAAATCTTTCGTTCCAACATAGAGCTGCACCCACGCCATAAAATTGAATGCGTGCTGAATCTGAAAATCAAGATTATTCTTCCCAATGATTTTTTGAACTCCATTTTTATGAGTGATCATTTGCGTCATAAACGATTCCTTCAATTTTGGAGCAGGTTCATTGCTATAGAGATATAAGAAGTCGCTATATATAAAATTTAATCCGACAAGCGGTTTTGATACTTTTGCCGTATGAAAAATGCGAATGTCTTCGATCAAGTGTTCAGGGTTTTGCCGAAGAAACAATTTATTCATTGATAACCCAAATAGCAACAACCCTTTTTCCGGAGGAAGCTTATTGATATCAAAAAATGTATTTTCCGGCGGTGTTGGCATGTTAGTTCAACTCAAGGTATTCTCCTTCGCTGATAATTTCAATATTTTCATCGATAATTTTCAGTGCAGAATTATTATCAAGTGCATAAATTTTTTCTTTAAATCCTTGCGCTACTTTTTCAATATTTTCTTTGCGGAGTTTAGTGAAATACTCTGAATTTAAATGAGGGAGGAAGTAAAAATCAACATACTTAAGCCCTGCCAGATTTTCAGTCTCGTTCAAATCTTCTCCATAGATTTCTTGAGAAAATTTAAGCGATAAGTCTTTGTTTGTTACCATGCTGCCAGCACTAACTCCAACCCAGACTTTTGATTTCATGTATTCTGGCAAAAGATCGCGTAAACCCGATTTCTGAATCCAGCGCATGAGATGAAACGCATTACCGCCTTCAAAGAACATAACATCCGCCGTTTCAAATTTTGGGCGCCAAATACTTTCTGGAACTGCTGAAATATCTGCAATATCAATTTGCTTGAAGTTTTGTTTGTAGAGATTCAATATATCGTTAATCATCCAATCTTTGTCTCCCATTTCTACATTAGAAGCGGTTGGAATATAGACAACTGATATTTCTTCGGCCGGTTTTCCGACAAGATCAAAAAGTGTATTTGCAATCGATTGATTTGATAGTCCGTTTGAAGTGAGAAGCAATCTCATATATTAAAAATTCTCAAGTAGATAAATATCTAACGCGACTTCTTCATATGGATGCACTTTTTTTATTGCAGCTATGACATTCTCCAAACTATTTCTTTCACACACCATTTCAATGCGTTCTTCAGCTACCTTTTCAAAATTCCGACAGTACCAATCGATGGACTAGAACCTTCATTCGGTAGAAATCTTCCATAGCCCTGTGAAGAAAAACTGCAATATGAATAGTTGCCGATTTTTCCTGCGCCGGCTTCTCCTGCTGCGTGTCGTACATCATCAGCATTCGACTCCGGAACAAAAACTACAATTTTTACATTCTGTGCCATATTATTTCTTAATAGTAACGCGAAGCGACATTTTGTCAATTTTTATCTCAGAGCCGTCGTTGTCGGCGAAATCAACAGTGGAAGCAAGGATGGTTTTTTTGAAATCATCCAAGAATGGCTCTACTACAGGTCTTGCCTGTAAGGAAATCGTAAGCATGATCATATCTTGCGGCGTAAGACCGTTTTCTTTGCGCAGATCTTGTACTGCGCGAACGAGTTCACGATAGTTTCCTTCTGATTTGAGTTCGGGTGTAATTGTGGTATCAAGTGCAACACTTTTACTAGAGTCTTTATTATCAAGACTAAGTTCAAATCCTTTTATATTTAATTCATCTTTTATAATTTTGAGATACTGATCTTCAAAATCAGATACCATAAAAGAATATTGTTTAACAAAAATCTTAGCAAGGGGTTGTCTAACTTTAATTCCCGCTCTTTGCCGTGCCTCGAGACCAAGAGAAACAACTTCTCTTACCTGATTCATTTCATCTAATATATTTTTGTTTATTTTTTTCCCTTTTGGCCATTCACTCAAATGCACACTTTCAGCATCGTCTTTAGACTTCAGTTTTTGCCAGATATCTTCTGCGGCGAACGGCGCGAACGGCGCGAGGACAAGGGCAAGCGTTTTTAAGATGCGGTACAACGTCATTTTTGCGTCTTTGTCTCCATCCTTAATTCGATCGCGACTTCGTCTTACATACCACGTCGAAAGATCTTCGATGAAGGAACGAATTTCTCGCACGGGATTCATCAGGCGATAGTTATCAAGTTCGTCGGTAGTGAGGGTGATGAGCTGATCGAGCCGTGCTGCGATCCATGCATCGAGCACGTTCTCATTACTTGGAGACCGGGACTCCAAGTTTTGATCACGATAGAGCTCATAAAACGCGAGCACGTTGTACAAAAGCCCGAAGACTTGTCGCTGCAATTCGCCCACCGTTTTCTCGTCATAGTTCTTGCTCTCGCCGGGAGCATTCACCGAATACATCCACAGGCGAATCGTATCGGCGCCAAATTTCTCGATTTGTTCAAACGGTTCGACAATGTTGCCGATCGATTTGCTCATTTTCTTCCCTTCTCTATCCAAGAGGTGCCCGAGGCAAATGACATTTTTGTACGCTTTGCCTTTATTCATCAAATTGCCGACTGCATGCAAGGTATAGAACCAGCCGCGCGTCTGGTCGATCGCTTCTGATATAAAATCGGCAGGATATAACAATGGCTTGCCCTGAGCGGAGTCGAAGGGGTAGTGATCCTGCGCAAACGGCATACTTCCTGAATCAAACCACACATCCAGTACCTCCTTCACTCGATGGAATTCCTTGCCATCCTTTTCGAGCACAATGTCGTCGATATAAGGGCGGTGCAAATCAAGCTCGTAATTTTCGTTGTGCGGAAGCGGAGCAAAATTGATTTCTCGTATTTCTCCTAACTGCATATAATTTTTCAACCCTGCTTGCAGTGCTTCTTCTGGGGAATAGCCATTGACTACGGCATCGAGCATCCACAGTGGGTCACCGTGGGAAATGATAAGCATGGTTTCATTTCTGTACTTCGATTCAAGTTCATAAATGAACTCTCCCATTCTTTCACGAACAGCATTTAATGTTTCTCCATTTGGAGTAGGAGTAGTAAATCTCGACAATTTATCAGGAAATGCATTATGATATTCGATCTGTTCTTTATCATTAAAACTGCCAACGTTGAATTCCCCGATTCTTTCGTCAATAGTCATATCTACATTATTACCAAGAATTTCCTGTACAATTTTTGCGGTATCCTTTGTTCGTTCGTATTGGGAGCAGAAAATCTTTGTTATCGGAAGATCTCTGATTGTCTCAACTGAGTGTCTAACACTTTCAATCCCTTTTTTTGTGAGATTGCTTGGTGTGTCTGGGTTACAGTTGATCTTCCCCAAAACATTATGTTCCGCTTCTGCATGGCGCATGACAAAATAGCTGTTTCCAGATTTTTTGGAATATTTTTTGAGCGTGTCGATAGAATCAACAACGATCCGATCGGTGTCGAGATGATCTTTGGGCTGCCAGATCGGAAGTGGTGTCCCCCAATAGCGCTCACGCGAAATCGCCCAGTCTTTGACTTCGCGCAGCCATTCGCCGAAACGCCCTTCTTTGATATGCGCGGGTTCCCAGTTGATTTCTTCGTTGGAGGAAACAAGTTTATCGCGTAGCTCGCTCATGCGGATATACCAACTATCACGCGCATAATAGATAAGCGGCGTCTTGCAGCGCCAACAGTGCGGATACGAGTGTTCGTATTTTTCTTTTTTGAAAAGGAGTCCTCGATACGCAAGATTCTTGATGGTATCGACCGCCACGTCCTCGTCTTTGACGAATCGTCCTTCGAGAAAATCGGTACCAGCGATAAATCGTCCTTCTTCGTTTACCGTATGGAATTTCGGCAAATTATTTTTCGTCGCAACGTCGAAGTCGTCTGCTCCGTACATCGGTGCGATATGCACAATCCCTGTGCCATCCGTCGTCGTCACAAAATCCGCAGCGTGTACTTTGTATGCGCTCTCCATGTTTTTTTCCTGATGGTGCCCTTTGATGAGTTCGCCGAGATATGGGTAGAGTGGTTCATATTCAAGACCGACAAGATCTGAACCTTTAAAATTTCCATCTGTAATTACTAAACCCTCTTTCGCTTTATAGATATCCAGACTATTTCTTTCTTTTGCAAGAAGATAGAATTCTGAATCTGTTGTTGATTGAATTGTTTGATATTCAATATTTTCGCCAACGGCAAGTGCAACATTCCCCGGCAGTGTCCATGGTGTCGTGGTCCATGCCAAAAGATAAAGTTTCATATCTGATGGATATCTTATCCTTTCAGGATTTTTCACTTTAAACTTCGCTACCACACTCAAATCCTTATCATCTTGATACCCTTGGGCGAGTTCGTGGGATGCGAGCGCAGTCCCGCAACGCGCACACCACGGCACTACTTTGTAGTCCTTGTAGAGCAATTTCTTTTCTTCGACTGTGCCGAGGATATTCCAGAGGCTTTCGATATAGTTCGTATCAAATGTGTAGTATGCGTGCTCTTGGTCAACCCAGTAGCCGATACGATCGGTAAAGACTTCCCAATCTTTGATGAATTCAAATACGCTTTCTTTGCACGCTTTGTTGAATGCGGCGATACCGTATGCTTCGATCTGTTTTTTGTGCGTGAAGCCAAGTTTTTTCTCGATCTGAAGTTCTACCGGAAGACCGTGCGTGTCCCACCCCGCACGGCGACGCACATGGTAGCCTTGCATTGTTTTGTAGCGCGGCACCACATCCTTGAATGCTCTTGCCTCCAAGTGGTGGAGCGCCGGCTTTGCATTCGCCGTTGGCGGCCCTTCAAAAAAGATGAACTCGCCATTCGGAGCATCCTTCTCAAGCGATTTCTTAAAAATGTCGTTTTTTTTCCAGAACGCCAAAACCGCCTCTTCCCTACCCACCACGGCAGATTTGCCGTCGGAGGGGCGAAGCGCTGCATTTGATTTTTGACTATCTTGATTTTCTGGATTCATATTTGACTTTGATAATTATAAAGATTATAGTCTGAAAAAATCATCTAATGGATAAACTAACTAATTATCGTCCTTGTAAACATTGTCACTCAGAAAATATTTGGTGTAATTCACAAAATTCAGAGGGATAAAATTGGGTTTGCAATAATTGTGGAAGACAATCTTATTATCAAATTGATGAAGAGTGGAACAATTTTAAAGAAATTAAAAAACTAAAGCTCGCCGACAGAAATAATCCTTTTTGATTACTTCCAAGGGCGAGCTTTTTTATTTGAGCGCGCGGTACCACCTTGTCTTATAACTTCATGACTGCTATATCGGGCATACCCGCTGAGGTCTACTTTATTCTTCTCAGAGCTCAGGAGTGATGGCTCCTTCAACGCTGCACTTCCACTGTAGCACAATTATTTTGCCGTTTCCAGCCACCCTCTCTTTCGCGGAGCAGACGCGTGGGGGTTACGATAAAAGAACACTTTTACCACCTCGATCGAAACGAAATAAACGACGCTTATAACAAGGATCGTTACAATGATCGGCCATGCGACTGGCGTAAAGCCGAAGTAGCTTCCCGCTTGCGAAAGTGCGAGCCACCACGCAACCACCGTCGTCCCCACCGTTGCCAAAATGACGGCACGATGAGGGCGATGCGCTTTCCACACAGCGTGTACGGTGCGGATGAAAAACACCGCAAATGCCTGCGAGAGGAAAGACTCCATAAACCATGCCGTTTGGAACTGACTCGCTCCCAAGCGATAGAGATGGTAGAGGATAAAAAAAATGAGGAAATCGAACACTGAACTGAGCACCCCAAAGACGACCATGAATCGCCGGAGCGTTCTGATATCCCATGGGCTCGGGCGATTGAGTATGCGCTCATCGACATGGTCGGCAATGAGTGAAATTTGCGCCATTTCATAGAGGAGATTGTTGAGAAGAATTTGTGTGGGGAGCATGGGGAGAAACGGCAGTACGATGGAAGCTCCGGTCATTGAGATCATGTTGCCGAAGTTTGACGATACCGCCATTGAAATGTATTTCTGCGTATTGGCGAACGTCTTGCGCCCCTCTTTGACGCCTTGGAGAAGGTGCTCGAGATCATTGGTGGTGAGCACGATATCCGCGCTCTCCTTGGCAACATCAAGTGCGTTGTCAACCGAGATGCCGACGTCAGCACTGCGGAGCGCCGGCGCATCATTGATGCCATCCCCCATATAGCCGACCGTGTGTCCAGCAGCTTGGAGCGCTCTGATGATGCGATTTTTTTGAATCGGCGTTACCCGAGCAAAAATAGTGGTTGAGGTGACTTTCACCCGCAGCGCTTCATCAGAGAGGTGGTCAATCGCCGCCGCGTCAAGCGTCCCTCGTGAGACAAGCCCGACTTCACGGGCGGTATGCTCAGCAACGAGCGCGTGGTCACCGGTGATGATTTTGATTTCGATATTGCGATTGCGCAATTCTTGCAAAATCCGATCGATGTGCGCTTTGGGAGGGTCGACAAAAGCGATGAACCCTGCAAAGGTAAAGTCATGTTCATCGGCAACAGTAT